>JBGSQD010000018.1:0-8140 GCA_041738275.1 Geobacterales bacterium | reverse complement strand
TTGGCCGAAAGGACGAGCAGACCGGTGAGTTCTACGTTGTCGTGGTCAGGGTTGCCGAGAAGCGGATGGGCATCGTAGTGGATGATTTGCTGTGTCAGCAGGATATCGTCATAAAGTCCATCGGGGAGTCATTCAAACGTTTCCGCGGGATTTCCGGCGCTGCAGACCTCGGGGACCAACGTACAATACTGGTGCTCGACGTGGGTGGCATGATCAATGAAACCATGAGAAGCGGGAACTGATACCATGTACAAGGAGTATTTTGGATTCAGGGAAAAACCGTTCAGCAAAACGCCTGACCCACGTTTTCTTTTCTTGAGCAGTGGCCATGAAGAAGCATTGGCCAGGCTGGAATTCGTCCTGGAGGAACGAGAGATCGCAGTGCTGACCGGCGAAATCGGCTGCGGCAAGACTACTCTCTCGCGGGCACTGATGGATCGGCTCGGTAACGAATACCGTTTCTGTTTCATCGTTAACCCCCGTCTGAATGCCATCGAGTTTTTGCGTACCGTTGCCCGGTTGCTGGATGTTGAAAACCCTTCATCCGCCAAGGATGATCTGCTTGAACAGATCAATACGGTGGTCTATGAAAGTTATCAGAAGGGAATCTGCCCGGTTATCATCGTTGACGAAGCCCAGATGATCGCGGATCCGGAGGTGTTTGACGAAATCCGGCTCCTGACCAACTTCCAGCTGGATGATCGCAACCTGCTCGGCGTTGTCATTATGGGGCAGCCGGAGTTACGCGGTGTGCTTGCTTCACCGCGCTTCGAACCGTTGCGCCAAAGGATCACACTTCATTATCACCTTCAGCCTTTATCGCTGGAAGAGACCATGGAATACCTGGATTTCAGGCTTGAAGTTGCTGGCGGAGTGCCTGGATTATTCACTCCTGATGCCGTACAAAAGATTTTTGAACTGACTTGTGGAGTGCCGCGCAGAATTAATTCCATGGCAACCAATGCCCTGCTCGTCGCTTTTGGCTGCGATGCCGCTCTGATTGATTCGGCAATTATTGATGAAATAAAAGATGAGCTGATGATTTAGTAATTTAGAAATATTTTCTGCGGTTTTGAACTGAAAACAATTCCGGTAACGCACTTATCCAGTTTCTCAGGGTTAGGCAGGGTATATGGATCTGGCAAAAATAAGACAAAAGGCCCGTCAAGGGCGTCAAGGTTCCGCTTTGGCCGACAAGCCGGAGATCCTTCCTTCAATAGACAAGATGGTTCAACCGCTTCAGCTGGAAAATCCCGTGCCATTCCAGGCGGCATCTTTGGGGGATGATTTTTTTTCAGATTCAGAAGTATCAGTTTTTGTACCGCCATCACAGCCATCACAGTACCATCGTCGGAAGGTCTCTTTTGACCCGATTGAGATTATCAAGGCAGGAAGAGAGGCTGCTGGTTGTGATGAGGAGCTGCAGACGCCGACAACGGAGCAAGCCCAGGCAGTAGTTGAAGATTACGAGGAGTTTCTTTGCATCAGAGTCTCAAATGAGATTTATGGTATCAATATCATGAAAATCAAGGAGATCATCAAGCCGCGTGAGGTGACCGAGATACCCCGCACACCTTCCTTTGTGTCAGGGATCATTTCCTTACGTGGTGTGATTATTCCGATAGTGAACATGCTTGATCGTCTGGGTCTTGTGCCTGAACCGATAACCAACAAGGGGCGTGTTGTTGTGGTAAGGCATGGTGAGGATTTTACCGGTCTGTTGGTGGATGAGGTTATACAGGTTGTGCGTATCGCCAAGGATCGATTTGAGCCCGCTCCTGCCGTGCTTGAGGGGATTAACCGGGAATTTGTCAGCGGTATCGGCCTTACAGACAACCGGATGATCATACTGTTGAACCTGGATACAATTACGGATATCAATGTCTACTGAAATGGGGGCAAATATGCAAAAGAAGAGAATTCTTATCGTCGAGGATGAAGAAAGTCTGCTCAAGCTGGAGACGATCCTTTTGCAGGTCAAAGGCTATGAGGTGACCGGAGCCGCCACTGGTAACATTGCCCTTGAGAAGCTTGATCAGGGTAAGTTCGATCTTGTGCTCCTGGACATCATGCTGCCAGATATCGACGGTTTTGAAATTTGCTCCAGGATCAGAAATGAACCTCGGACTGCCGGTGTTCCGGTCGTAATGCTTACGGCCAAGAAGAGTCTGGTAGATCAGGAGCGCGGCACAGCCTGCGGAGCTAATGCCTACCTCACAAAACCCTTTAAGTCAGCCATGATCATCGAGGTGATCGATGGACTTCTGAAAGCTGACGGAGCAACAATCAAGTTATGAAAAAAGACCTGCAGGATATCCAGCTGGCTTGTTTCTGTCTTGAAGACAATCTCTTTGCCGTGGATATTATGCGGATCAAAGAGATCATTCAGCCGCAAAAGCTATCCAGCCTCCCTCGTTCATCCCAGTTACTGGAAGGTGTGATCAATCTCCGGGGATCTGTCATTCCGGTCATGAATCTGCGCAAGAGATTCGGCATGCCCCCCCTGGAAGATGGAAGGTCCAGTAAACTGCTCATAGTCAACCTCTCACGTCAGCAGATGCTTGCCCTTGCAGTAGACGATGTCATGGAGGTTATCACGGTTTCTGCCGGAGAAATCAAGCCGCCACCGGATATAGACGAAGGGGTGAGTATAGAATTTTTACTGGGAATCTGTTTGTCCGATGAACGTGTTTTTATGATTCTTGATATCGACACCCTGATCTGTCCTGCGGATTATCTTGAAATTGCTGGCAGTAACTAACTGCGGATATTTTGCAGAAATATTTTATTAACGTTCTTATTCCGCTTGTCTATGGGCAGTAACACAGTATTTTACAACGGCTACAGGAGCGCAATCAGGTGAAAAGTCTGCCGAATATAGAGAAAGCCCTGCGATCACCCAATGAGGAAAACCGTCGCGGGGCACTTAAGTATCTGGGGGAACTACCGCTTCAAGACGCGCTTGAGCTGCTTTTTTTTGCCATGGGGGACGTAAGCTGGAGGGTTCGCAAAGAAGCAGTTGACGTCTTTGTCGCAATGAACCCTGATGAGAAAACCATTGAGTTGCTTCTAGACCTTCTTCGAAATCAGGACAATGCCGGCTTGAGGAATTCTGCGGCAGAAGCCGTGGGCAGAATCGGAGCACCGGCTACGGATCCATTAATCCGTTTGATGGGAGATGATGACGAGGATGTGCGTAAGTTTGTTATCGATGTTATGGGCTTTATTGGCAGCCCAGCGTTTGTTCCTGCTTTGCTCGACGCCCTGGGCGACCCTGATTTGAATGTTGCCTCTGCTGCTGCTGAACATCTTGGGAACATTGGTGACAGCAGGGCCGTGTCAGATCTGATCAAGGCCGTTATTAACAACAACTCCATATTATTTCGTTTCAGCGCCCTCACAGCACTAGGCAAATTGACTTCCCATGTGTCCGTACCTTCAGAAATCCTCTTGTTGGCAGACCAGGACATCTTACGCAAGAGTGTCTATGAATGTCTTGGGAGCATTGGCGACGAGTCGGTAATGCCCATTCTGATGCAAGGGTTCCTGTCTCGCCAGAAAAGCAGCCGTAATGCTGCAATCCTGGGATGGTATCGGATTTTTTCCCGATCCAGCGCTACGGACCGGCAGACATTCCAGGAAATATTGCTGAACTTATCAGGCAGCGAGACGGTTCCTGCCCTGATAGATTCGTTTGACCTGCAAGACACTGCTCTGGCAGAAGCTATTATTGTTTTACTTGGAATCATTGGCGATATCCGGGGCGCAAAGACATTGCTGTCGGCATTTGCCAGTGATCGACTTTGCGGCAGCGCTCTTACTTCTCTCAAACGTCTCGGTTCACGCGGTATGGATGCGCTTATTGCCCTCTATCCTCAAAGTGATGACATTGGATGTTGCGCTATCTGTACGGTTGTAGGAGATCTTGCATACCGACCTGGGAGGCTGTTGATCCGGGAAGCTCTATCTTCCCAATCTCCACAGGTTCGTTCTGCGGCTGTAACCGCTGTGGGCAAACTCGGCCTTACAGACTGTATTGCCGACATAGTATCTCTTCTCGATGATACTGACTCTGATGTAAGAACAGCCGTGATGTCCTGTCTTCAGATACTGGCTCTCATTGATCGCAGTTCTATTCTGGAGGTGGCCCGTAAATTGGAAGGGTCCGAGATGCCGGAACGAAGACGAGAGGCGGTAATTCTCAATACAACTCTGGGTGATGGTGATCGACTCACACTGCTGGTAAAGGATGAAAATGCCACTGTCCGTCAGGCAGCTGTCACCTCAATAGGGAAACTGCATTTTTCATCAGCCAACAACATTTTATTGATAGCTCTGGTGGACGAAGATCCCGATGTTCGCATAGCTGCTGCTGAAGCCCTGGGTGAAGTCGGTGACACTGATGTTTTACCCTTCCTGTCAAATGCCTTGAACGACAAGGATTGTTGGGTTCAGTGTGCATTGCTGAGAAGTATCGCACGTATCGACAAGTCAAGTGCGCTCCAAGCCATTCAATCATTTATGGCAACATCCCAAGGACTGTTGATGATAACCTGCCTTGAGTTGCTGGAAAGAATCGGAAGCCGCCAGGCAATGGATCTTGTTGAAGAAGCTCTCGATAACGATGACAAAGACGTATTGTCGCTGGCCATTGCAATCCTTGTCCGTCAGGGAGGTGAATGGGTGATGTCCAACGCAGATCGAATCATGTCACACCCCCGGCTGGAAGTACGTTCCGCATGGACCAAAGTGCTGGCACAATTACCTCCCCAACAAGCAAGAAAATTTCTGCAACGGGCTCTGAATAGAGATGAGAACAATTCGATAAAATCATATATCCAGGGTTTGCTGGAAGGGGTTGCATGACGTTTTCCCTGGGTATAGATCAATTCATGTCTGACGAAGAGTTTCGTCTCTTTCGCGATTGTATATACAATCATTGCGGTATCTATTTTGATGACGATTCAAAGTATCTTCTGGAAAAACGCCTTGCCCGCAGGCTTACTGTGCATAGTCTCCCATCGTTCAGAGATTACTACCATTTTATAAAGTACAACCGGAAGAAAGATCAGGAAATGATGGATATCATGGATGTCCTCACTACCAACGAAACCTATTTTTTTCGTGAAGCATACCAGTTGAAAGCTTTTACCGATGAAATTGTTCCCGAACTTCTCAAGGTTAAATCATCGCGTGGAGATCGTTCTTTGCGCATCTGGAGCGCCGGGTGCTCAACGGGTGAAGAACCTTACACTATTGCAATGCTTATGCTTGGCATCAAAGAACTTAAAGGCTGGGAAATCGAAATAGTTGGTACAGACATAAGTCAAAGGGTTTTACAGCTTGCCCGAAGAGGAATCTATGGTAAATCCTCGTTTCGGGCCACTGACGAGTATTACCTGAACCGCTTTTTCCAAGAACAGGATGATGGGTTCAAAATTAATGATGAAGTACGGGCGCTTGTCAACATCAGCCATCTTAACCTGTTTGACACCCATCGCATGATCATGCTTGGCCAAATGGATCTTATTTTCTGTCGCAATGTCATTATCTATTTCGATATTGCAGCTAAAAAAAGAGTGGTGGAATCATTTCACGCTTCTCTGTGCAATGGAGGTTTCCTGCTTCTGGGACATTCAGAGTCTTTGATGAACATTACCACCATGTTTTCCCTGCGCCATTTCAAAAATGACATGATTTATCAAAAGCCTGATCGGTTGGCACCGGGAGGGCGTATATGAAAAAGGTCAGAGTAGTCGTCGTCGATGATTCTGCCTTCAGCCGGCGTTCGATCACGAAAATGCTGGAAGGGATTGCTGAAATTGAGGTCGTGGGGTATGCCACCAACGGCGAGGAGGGGATTCAGAAGGTGATCTCCCTAAAGCCGGATCTGGTGACAGTGGACCTTGAAATGCCGAAAATGGATGGTTTCACTCTTCTGCGTATTCTGACTTCCCGTTTCTCGACGCCGGTGATTGTTATCAGCGCCCTGAGCGGCGCCGACAAGGTGTTCAGGGCGCTTGAGCTTGGCGCCCTCGATTTTGTCGCCAAGCCGTCCAGCGGAGCATCGGTTGACCTGCTCCAGATACAGGGTGATCTGCAACAGAAGGTGCTCCAAATAGTAAATCTTAAAAAAGGCGTTGCTCGAAGTCGCCATCCGCAAGCAAACGCAAATCAATCCGAACAGCAGGAAACAGCACAAAAAACCGGTGCTAATGTCAGTTTACTGCAGCATCCCATCGATATAGTTGCCATAGGCGCATCTACCGGTGGTCCACCGGCGCTGCAGGACATCTTTACATCGTTTGAAAAAAAATATCCTTTTGCAGTAGTGGTTTCACAACACATGCCTGCAGGTTTTACCAAAGCCTTTGCGGAGCGTCTCAATCGCTCATCACAGTTTGAGGTTAAAGAAGCCGAGGACGGGGATCATGTTATTCACGGAAGAATATTAATTGCACCCGGTGGTTATAATCTTGTTTTCGAGGTCAGTGGCGGTCAAGTCGTCGCCAGAATAATTCAACCAACATCCACAGATCGATATGTTCCATCGGTGGATGTCATGTTGGAATCTTGTGCTTCAATTTACCGCAAGCGTATGATTGCGGTAATCCTGACCGGTATGGGCAATGATGGCAGCAAGGGGGTTCGCTTTGTTAAGGAGCAAGGTGGTTATGTAATCGCCGAATCCGATGAAACCGCTGTTGTTTACGGTATGCCTCGGGAAGCCGTGGCAACGGGCCTTGTTGACCGTGTTGTCCCCCTGCAGAGAGTCGCACGGGAAATTCTTCTCAAAGGCACCTTTATTTGATATGAGAGTGCGATTCAGAAAGATCAGTACCGACCCACGGCCTGGTTGTGCCGCAATCTTATGGAGAGTGAGTGGTATATGAATAACAACGGAACAGTTCAAATCCTTTTGTGCAGGATAAGTATGCTGCCGAAATTGCTGATAGTTATGGCAGTATTGATAGCATGCCCAGTGCTGAGTTCAGCGGCAGATATCAAGGAAACGATCTACATTGCCACCCAAAAGGCGGGTAATGTGCCATTCGAGCATGACAGCCACCTTAAGCGTCTTGAAAACAACTGTTCAACTTGCCATAATTCGATCTTTCATGTAATCAGCAATAAAAATCCAACATTTACCATGGCAGACATGGAAAAGGGAAAATCATGCGGCGCCTGCCACAAAAAGGATAATCCCGGCGCGACTCAGCTCGGTAACTGCAGCAGTTGCCATCCTGTAAGGGATGTTCCTATTCAAATCCCTGATTTCGGCACCCTGACCTTCAGTCACGGCAAACATTTGGGGATGTACACGTGCAGCGACTGTCATGATTCTCTTTTCAGGGCGAGCCGGAACAATGATCACATCAGCATGGTCCAGATGGAGCGTGGCAAAGGTTGTGGCGCCTGCCACGAAGGCAAGACCGCCTTCTCGGTAAAAGGTGACTGTGTCAAGTGCCATCAGGTAACAGAGGTCAAAATGGCTGGTGAGTCGGTATTCAGCCATAAAGTGCATCTGGATATCCCTTACCGATGTGATGATTGCCATAATAAACTGTTTGTACCAGGACCCAACCGTAAACATGAAACCATGAATGACATGGAGATTGGTAAGTCTTGTGGCGCATGTCACGACGGGAAAACAGCTTTTTCAGTCAAGGACGATTGCCAGAAGTGTCATCAAAATGTAAAAAATATCACCTTTAAGGCCTTTGATGCACGTTTCAGTCATCCATCCCATACAACGCTCTTTAAATGTGGTGACTGTCACAGTGCAATTTTTATTGGCGGCGCCCATAGCGTTCGCCATAACATGCCGCAGATGGAAAAGGGCAAGTCCTGCGGCGCCTGTCATGATGGCAAATCCGCCTTTGGTGTCACATCAAACTGTGAAAAGTGCCACTCAGCACCTTCTGCGGATATTTCCTTTCAAATCAAGAATGCCGGAATAGTAAACTTCAGTCATAACTGGCATCGAAGCCTGTTTGCCTGCGGTGACTGCCATAATGTAATTTTCGGCACCGGAGTTGCTGCCAAGCGCTTTTCCATGGCTGATATGGAGAAGGGCAAGTCGTGCGGCGCCTGTCATGATGACAAGACCGCCTTTGGTGTGAAAAAAGGGTGCGGCAAA
>JBGSQD010000336.1:0-5147 GCA_041738275.1 Geobacterales bacterium | reverse complement strand
ATGAATTTGAAACAATGATTTTATCACAGCAGGTAGCAGGGAGATTGGGACCAGTATCAGAAGATTTTACCGGAATGACATTAGTTGCCTTGTTCGTAACCATCTTGTTGCGGATATAATCGAGCAGCCCATCTTCGATCTCTACAGCATATACCTTGCCTTCAATGCCTACCCTGTTGGAAAGCCGGAACGAATACAGACCTGCTCCGGCTCCCACATCGGCGATGGCTTCTCCTTTTTTGACGCCAAATGAAGCAATAACCTTATCGGGTTGTTTTTCCTTTTCCTTCCTGGAATCTTCCAAATTTGTTATTAACTTGTTTACTGGAGTTGCTTTACGCCTCTCATCCCGCTTAAAGCTGCCTTCCTTTGCATAAGCTGAGGTGTTGTTGCCAACGAGCAACAAAAGTATAACCAAGATCCATGGCATATTCTTCATTTTTGCTGCCTTTTCGAACCGCGTTCAGGAAATATGAAGCCACCAAGCACAATGCCGCCGGTAATTTTTCCTGTCTCCACCTTCACGGGCAGCGGGTTGGCAGCTGTGCCATACAATCCCATTATTTCCTTGGGTTTCGGCGTGCCACCACCATAAACACTTCTGGCTTTCAAATAAAATGCTCCGCCTTCATTTATCCGCAAAAGAAATTTCCCGTCCTTCCCGGACTTGTCGGAAACGTAGATCGGCTTTGCAGCCGCCTCGGGTCTGGTGAATGCAAACACGATGGCGTTCTCCACCGGGTTTCCCATTTCGTCGGTTATGGAACCTTCAATGGCAGTAATCGGTCCTTTGCCACCATGCTCAGCACGCCTGAACGGCACCACTTCAGCAAGGGCACCTATGTCAGTCACCTCTCCAGCCTTGACGGAGTACTGCCTGAAAACACCCTGTGCATCCGGGCTCGGCAGGAATAGCTCTCCTTCTTCGGGAGGCCCGGCCCATTTACCGGAAAGGTGTTTGACGACTCCCAGGTAATATATGCCCGCAGCGAGGTTTAACCGGAATTTTCCATCAGAATCCGTGCCTGTCTTCACATCCGCCACCCGCCAGTATTTGCCGGGCATCGGTGGTGGGCCAACAACCGTGTTGAAGAACAGGACCCCGGCGCTTATGACCGGACTTCCATTCTTGAGCATCAGCTTGCCGGTTATTGTCCCCTGTTGCGGGAGTCTCTCGATCGCGTGGGCGGAAAGGGATATAAAAACAGACAACAGGGCAAATATACAGATTTTTTGCATATAAAACCTCATATTCCAATGACAAAAGGTGAGGCTGCAACTAAAGATGAACAAGCATCATCAAGCTTAGATAAAAGGCGTCCGAGGCCTTGCTTTTGTAGAAATTGCCGGGAACAAAATATTCAAAGGTCAGCAGGGTATCAAGATGTTTATCAAACCGGTGTGACAACACCGCCTGCTCCAAATGCCCTCTTTCTTTGCCGCTGTTTGTGAACATTGCCGCGTTGGGGCCGGTAATCTTGGTCTTCTCGATGGCTCTCAGGTAGTTATATGCCAGAGATAGTCTGGTTTGAGGTGCAAAATTAAATGTCATGTTGGCGCGATATAACCCCAAATTTGTCCAATACGATCCAATGCCTGTTTCACGGGAATAGGCATACTTGTAAAGTGCGCTCATAAACTTGTACCTTGAAAAAAGGGGGTCCCAACCTTCATGGGTTTTGGAATTGGGATCATCACCTGACAGGTACACGTAACCGGCTTCTATCTCCGGCTTCCAAGGCATGTCCTCCAGCAACCGGGAGATGGAAATATTTCCTCCGTTTGCACTTCTTTCCCTGCCGCCGTTATACTCTCCGAATTGATGCGCATATTCACCTTTCAGCTTCCAGGGGTGATAGGAATATTCCACCCTGCCACCGATGGTGTGCAGATCCAGTTCCGGATTTTTGGCATCATATTTTTCTTCCTGTTTGTATATATAGTACGGCTCTATGAGCAGGTTTTCGTTGATCTTGCTTTTGCCATAAATTACAAATGCCTCCTCATCGGAGTAATTCAATATGCGCTGATTATCCTTGTAGAGTCTGCCTGTTTTTGCAGGGTGCAGTACCGGCAGGAGATCGTCAATCCTGGTGTTGTAGATATATAGTAAATCAACGCTGCTATTCTGCGTGATTTTCCAGGTTGCCTTTACCGCATTGAAGTATTTGGTCCTGTCAGCAGCCAGAGGCGTTCCGTCTCGAATCAGAAAGCCATCCCCATACTTGAGATCCTGCCTTCCTATCCTGAGATCCACCGGGATTCCGTCCAAATCCTTTATGTCAATATAAAGATTCTCGGCAAAGACCTCATCCTGCTCAAAACTTGAATAATCAACGCTGGAGGAGCTGATATAGTATTTGGGTTCCGTGGAGATTTTCAGATAGGCGCCAATGCTCCTGTTCACCTGCAGTTTGCCCCAGAGTGAAGCCTTCAGGCGAAAATAGTTTTCGTCTTCCAGTTTGAGAGTGCCAATATCGAACGCCCCTTTCCAGTACTCGTATCTCAGCCTGAAATCAGCGCCATAATCAATCTTTGTTTCTGCAAAGGAAATTGATGCAAATAGCAGAACTGCCAGAATGGTTGAAAACAGTAATTTAATATTTTTTACAGATCTCGATGTTGCATGGGTCTTCTTACTTCCGGTTGCACAACAGCACTTCGGAACAAAAATGATACAACTCATCACTTACAACTCCTCTTGACATAGTTTTCTGAGATCGTTACGGAATTATAACCTGGACCAGCCAGCCCCAACAAGCCGCAACCAAAGCAAACAACTTCAGCAGATATCCATGTAATGTGACCCAGATTGAAACCTCCGGGTACGATGCGGCGACACCGGCATTGTTTTCCGGAAGGCTTTTCCGGGCCATTTCCGGCAAGCCGGGTTTGGTTGTCCCTGTCAAGCCGGCTTCAACTGTACTTGGTTTTGCAACAGCTGTCCTGGTTTTCCCACTGTTCTTTATTGCCTTGGTATTTGATGCAATGTCCTTGTTTTCCCAACAGGTGTAATTCCTCCCCTCCTTCCGGTTGTTGTTTTCCATTCGCGTGTTGTATTTCTCGATGTAATCGAGATGTTCCCGGTCTTTCGGGTAGCTTTCCTTGCTCTCGTCGTATGGGAAATTGCTCATCCCGGCAAATGGCAACGGCTCAACAGTTGGTGACACGTTGTTATTGCTGAGGCTCTTGTAATAGCCGTTCGAGTAAAGAAGGAATCTTCTGTTCACACTGTTCGGCGCTTTTGCCAACGGAGTAAACCTGAGTACAATCTCATCGCCGCTGCCAAAGATGACAAACTTGTCATCCCTCTTCTCCAGCAGATCCGCTACATCACCGAACCTGGTGTAGTTACCAGGCAGGTATTGGGGAATCTTCTCTTTCTTGACGCCATAGATGTACTTGACGACCTCTGCCCTGTTTATGGATGTATATGCATTGTGCCCATTAAAGCCAAGATCTGCAGAATATAGCGGTACTTCGCTGATGATAACCGGCTCATCAGCGGTGGTGTCAAACATGATGCTCCTGATATAGGTTTTGTACATGTATTTGATTCTCAACTTGTGGCTGTTGGTCTTGAATATATTGGTGATATTGACTACTGCCGGGCCGCCGCCGTCTCTCGGGACGATGCTGCGTCCTCTCCAAGGCACAACCACCCAGTTGCCGTTGTTATCCAGCACCTCGATCTTGGACTTGGCCAGCGATTTGTTGGCAATTTCGTGACCCGCATGGGTGCTCGGGAATGCGGTAGCCCCATCGATGACAAGCTTGATCATTTCCGCACCGGAAAGATCCCCCAGATCAATTTCCAGGGTCTGCCAGCCGAAATCACGGTTCCTGTCCTTGCTTAAAACAACATAGTTTTCGCCGACACCCGAAAGTCGAGCGGTAACATCCTCACCGGTTTCCACATGCTTGACGTACAACGGTTTCCGCAGGGATTTTCCCACCGTATGAATGACATTCTCCGGTTTTACATATCCTCCGCCGGTTATGGGGAGCCGCTCGGCATAGACATCCCGGTTTTCAGGCATGTCAACAGCATAAAGTTTGATGTTGTCCAGGTAGTTGGCTTCCAGTTTTTCTTCCACAAGCCGCAGTTCAAATTTGCCGTCTTTGAGCTCCGGAGTTGATGCGATCAGGTAATAGTCGAACGGATTCGGTTTTCGGAAGCCTTTTGGATCCCGGTTGCCCACCTTGCCGGCCGGGTAGATGTCGGACTCATAGGAATATTTCATTCCGTCCCACGTGAACAGGATCGGGCAGGAAGTCGCGCAATCACCACAATTGCCGCAAGGATCCAGGTCGTAGTAACCATTGTAATTACAGAGACAAGGATTGCCCGCAGGATTGCATCCACACTGATCGTAAGTATAACCGTCGGTAAACGTGCTGGTAGCCGAGAAAGCGGTCTCCTCCAGAGTCGTCGCATCATTGGCCTTGACGCGCCAGTACCAGGTGCCATTGGCAAGAGCCGGCGTTGTCCAGTTTGTCGCTGTAATCCAGCCCGAGCTGTAATAGGTACCTGCTGCCCCAGTAACAGGTGGATTAGTTATTCCGATCTCGATGGAGTACTGGGTGGTGTGACCGGTAAACGTAACCGGTTGCCAGGAAAGCACGTGCGTGTGTGTTACAGGACCGCAAGCAGTGGGATTCTCACCTGTGTGTGGATCAAGGACCGGCGGTGCTGAAACCACATCCAGTGTGAAATTCTGTGTGACGGAATCATTTCCGGCGTTGGTTACCCTGACAGTTACAGGAATGCCGCTGGCAAGGGCACCCGGGGTCCATCTGATCATACCGGCCGAGGGATCATTGATAGTCATGCCGTCCGGTTTTGTATCCAGTGAGTAGACGTAAGGAACAAGCGGTGTGCCGGTGGCAGTCACCTGGTAGCTGTATAATGCGTTTATCCCGGCAGTGGCTGCCGGGGTGGAGCTGATGGAGAGCACGGCCAAGTTAATGGTCTTGGAGACCGTTATCCCGCCTACGGACGCGGTGACCGTCACAGTGGAATCGCCGGCAGTCGGGGCAGGCCAGTTGATGAGCATTGAACCTGGCGTTGTGGTGGTGTCTTTGGTCATTCCAGAAGGTTTTGCGGTCAGATCATAGGTGATCGTTCCGCTGGCTGGATCAACCGC
>JBGSQD010000315.1:0-2677 GCA_041738275.1 Geobacterales bacterium | reverse complement strand
AAGATAGAATTGGCGGCATCTGGAATGGTCCCGAATTTTTCTCTTAGAGGAGCAAATCTTAAATCCATCAGGCCTGTTACGGATAAGGCCTGGGAACTGGATGCACTTCCGCAGAAAGGTAAGTCTGCTGTGCAGTTGTCGGTCCTGTTGGGGAAGGACCATGTTGATATTCCGCTGGTGGTGATACCACCTATGGATGCTGCGGTGATCAGGGAAACGCAGGATTTGGCCGAGGCAGGGGTTAACGCACTGCTTGCCAAGGTTGACCCGGTATCAGGCAAGATTGTCTACGACCTGAACAGTGATGGTCGTCAGGATTTTCTGGATGACTATATCCTTGTTGCGCATTATCTGCTTAAAAACCTGGCAACAGTCAAGCCAGTAAAAAAAATAAACTGATTTTGATACCGTCTCCGTGAGTAAAGCCAAATCCAACCGTTATAAGCGCAGCCCGGGTGGCGGCCGTTATGCCGCATTGGCACTGTTTGTTGTCATTGCCCTTGCTGTTGGCGGGTACTATCTTTTCAGCCCCGGAACAAGTACGGTGAAACAATCATTGCCGGCACCCCCGGCAACAACGAAGTCCCCCTTGCCACCTCTGACTCAAGATATGCCCTTCGACGCGACAACTTCCCAGTCGGCAAAGAGCCCCTTGTCCGGCAATAAATCATCTGCCGAGTCATATCCTCCCTCCAGCACCTGGCTGTCTGGCGAACAACTTCCCGGCACGGGACTGATGGCTGTCATCATTGACGATATGGGGGCCAACATGCATGAGGCCCGCTCCCTGGCCGCCATCGGCGTGCCGATAACGTTTTCCATCATACCAGGCCTGCACAGTTATCGTGAGGTGGCTTCATTTGCCGCTGCCAACGGCATAGAGACCATGATTCACATCCCGATGCAAGCCAAGGAGTGGCCGCAGCGCCGGCTGGAGTCCAACGGCTTGCTGGTTTCCATGGACGAAGCTACTATTACGGCGCATCTGGAAGGGTTTGTACAGGGTATTCCAAAAGCTGTTGGCGCCAATAATCATATGGGATCGGAATTCACCGAACATGAGGAGCAGATGCGGGTGGTGTTGCAGGTGCTCAAGGGCAAGGGTCTGTTTTTTGTCGACAGTGTCACCTCACCCCAAACAGTGGGACAACGGCTGGCCCGGGAGATCGGCATGAAGTCCGGTCGTCGCAATGTATTTCTGGATAACGAACAGGACAGATCCTATATTTCGGGTCAGCTACTCCAGGCAGTGCGTGTGGCGAAAAAAAAGGGTGCGAGCATTGTCATCTGTCATCCGCACCCGGCAACCATCAAGACCCTTGCCGCGCTTTTGCCAGGCTTGGAGAAGCAGGGGATTACCCTGGTGTCGGCATCACGTCTTGTAAAATAATGCGGGTTTTTCAACTGATCGTTCATAACTACAAGGTGCATGGAAATATATGAAAACCCCAAAAAGTTTTGAAATGCTGGTTTACAATGGCGTGGTGGACGAGGTTGTCTGCCAGCTTATGAGCGGTAAGGAAGCGGATGTCTATGTGGTTTATTCCAAGGGAGAGATCCGCTGCGCCAAGGTTTACAAGGAAGCCGGCAAAAGGAGCTTCACTCAGCAGGTTCAGTATCAGGAAGGTCGCAAGGGGAGAAACAGCCGACAGGCACGTGCCATGGACAAGAAGTCCAAGTTTGGCCGGAAAGAGCAGGAAGGTGCCTGGCAGAACGCCGAGGTGGATGCCCTGCGCCGCCTCACCGAAGCCGGGGTGCGTGTTCCGCAGATTTACAACTACTTTGGCGGCGTGCTGCTGATGGAGTTGGTGGTAGACGCCAATGGCGAACCAGCGCCGCGGCTGAACGACCTGAAGCTGACGAAAGAGCAGGCATTGGAGTATCACCGTGCCATGATTGCGCAGATTGTTCTTATGCTCTGTGCCGGGATTGTCCATGGCGACCTGTCCGAATACAACGTGCTGGCAGGCCGTGACGGGCTGGTCATCATTGATTTGCCCCAGGCTGTCGATGCCGCGGGAAACAATAACGCCAGCAAGATGCTTGAACGGGACGTGGAAAATATGACGGCCTACTTCGGCCGTTTTGCCTCTGAACTGTTGTCTACCGACTATGGCAGGGAAATCTGGAAGCTTTACGCCTGCGGCAAACTCAGCCCAACGACGGAGTTGACCGGCCGCTTCAAGCAGAGCGATAATCCTGCTGATGTGGGTGGAGTCATGCGGGAAATAGACTCGGCGCGTCTCTGGCATGAGCGCCGGCAGGCAAAATGAGTGTGGTCACTCCCCCATAAGGGTCTCACTGATCCTTACCTGGGTCAGATGGATCGCCCGGTAGCGCTCCTCGCTGAGGACCGCCTCCGGGTATTGGGAATCCACAGGATAAACAGCCAGCCAGCTACCTTCGCGCAACCGCCCCTCATAACCGGCCAAGGCCTCGTTCAGCAGCAGGTACAGGCGGTCATTGATGCCGTCAAACTCACCCTCCGCAAAACCCGCCATATCCACATCCTTCTGAAAGAGCTGCTCACCACTGCTGTCGAATTGTCTGAAATCCAACTGATACCTGTTGTTGACAATCCTCGGGAAGAGCAAGGAAACCAGCTTGCTTGCCTTTTCAGCTATGACCAGGCGACCGGCGCCATATGCCTGGGAGTCCTTGGTCATGCTGTACAGGG
>JBGSQD010000278.1:0-10242 GCA_041738275.1 Geobacterales bacterium | reverse complement strand
GTGGACAGAAAAGAAAATGATTGCTGTGGAGTAAAGTCAGAAGAAAACTGCCGTTTGTGTGATAAAGATGGCGGACTGCTCTACTGGTGCCAGGTCTGTAATCGGGCGGTTGCTGAAAAACGCTGCCCTCACTGCGGATTGAAGGCACGCAGGATCAGGCAATCCTGATGTTAGGAATTGTGGCGGCAGATGCGCGGAAATGACGTTCAGTTCTCCCGCTTCCCCTTGGTAACAGCTGCGATTGATGCTATGGTGACTGATCGTTTCTACCAACCGCCACCCCACGGAGAACCACACCTCGATGCCAGACAGCCAGCACCCTTTCCATATTCTCACCCCAAGCTTCATCATGGACGCAGTCGAGAGCCAGGGGTTCCGTTGCGACTGCCGCACCCTGGCGCTAAACAGCTATGAGAACCGCGTCTACCAGATAGGCATCGACGAAGGACAGCCGCTGATCGCCAAATTTTACCGCCCTGGACGCTGGAGCGACGCTCAGATTATCGAGGAGCACAACTTCTGTTTCAATCTGGTCGAGCATGAGCTGCCGGTGGTGGCGCCCTGGACAAACCATGGCAGGATCAGCCTGTTTCATCATGACAAATTCCGTTTTGCCCTTTACCCGCGTCAGGGGGGGCACGCGCCCGAGTTCGACAATCTGGACAACCTGCTGATCCTCGGCCGCATGCTCGGCCGGATCCACCGCATCGGCGCCGTTCAGCAGTTCAGCCACCGACCGACCCTGGACATCGGGAGCTTTGGCTATGACAGCGTGGCCCTGATTCGTGAACATTTCATTCCGCCGGAATACCGTCCGAGCTATGAAGCCGTTACCGGCCAACTGCTGGAGACCATCGAGAACATCATGTTTGAGGCCGGCCCGGTCCGCTACATTCGGGTGCACGGCGACTGCCATGCCGGCAACATCCTCTGGCGTGACAACGCACCCCATTTTGTCGATTTCGACGACGCACGCATGGCTCCGGCAGTGCAGGATTTCTGGATGATGCTCTCCGGCGATCGCCAGCGTCAAACCGCCCAGCTGGAAACGCTGGTCGAGGGGTACCGCGAATTCTGCGAATTTAACCCGGTTGAGCTGCGGCTGATAGAGGCGTTGCGCACCCTGCGCATGCTCCACTACAGCGCCTGGCTGGCCAGCCGCTGGCAAGATCCCATCTTTCCCAGCACCTTCCCCTGGTTCAACACCGTGCCCTACTGGGGCGAGCACATCCTTGAACTTCGCGAGCAACTGGCAGTCCTGGCGGAGCCTGCGCTGGAACTGGAGTAAGCAGGCCAGCAGCTGAAAAACAAGAAAAAGCCCCTTTCCCCTTCCCTTTCGCTGTGATATGCTCGTTTTACCCGTCAGGGAAAACATACAACCTCAAGGAGAACATTATGGCCAGAGCCAGTGCCCGCCACATTTTAGTTAACAGCAAGGAGGTTTGTGAGAATCTTAAAGCACAGATTGAAGCCGGAGCTGATTTTGCAGTTGTTGCACGTGAACATTCCCTCTGCCCATCGGGCAATCAGGGTGGTGCCTTGGGCGAATTCGGCCCGGGCCAGATGGTCAAGGAATTTGATGAAGCGGTATTCACCGGTGAAGTCGGCAAGGTCCTGGGGCCGGTACAGACCCAGTTCGGTTTCCACCTGCTTGAGGTTACCCGCCGCACCGAGTAACCGGTTCAATACTGGTGACCATACAGACAAAGGCGGCATTTGGCCGCCTTTGTCATGTGCACTCCAACGTTTTCCAGCTCCTCATACTGTGGCAACAAAAACCGCAAATACCAAAATATCCGCGGTTCATGCTTATCATTAACTATGGTTACACTCCCTGCATTCCATCACAAGGCGGGAACTGCGACGCCCCACGTATTTCAATGAAAAATTTAGGCGGCAAAACTATATTCATCAGCTCCTATACAATCGTTAAACGCCGACAAAAATGATTTTTGCTGAGGATCCTTTACAATATTGGTAACTCCGTGACTAACCGACCAGACTGTTCCACAGATCTTGCAGGAGCCAATCTCCTCGGTAAAACCTGCCGAATGCAAATCCAGTTCAAAATATTCCTCTTGGGTCTTACATACTGGGCACTTCATTACTGTTCTCCTTTCAATCCTATCTTTAAGTTTAACTAAACTATAAGCCCATCGTTCTTTAATTGCAAGCGAAATACGAATAAAAACCACTACAAAACAGTATGTTACAACTATGTAACTTTTACTGATTAGACCGTTTTTTGGTTATTAGCCCCGATAAAATTTTAGTCACACTTTAACCAGCTGATATTATAGACCCTTATTTTGCCAAACATGATTTTGTTTTTTTACGTTGAGACTTTATCAATTAACCATCAACTTAAATTATGAAAACGTGTCCAAGTGGGATTTAAGTATACAGATGTGTGCTCACGCAATTTTGTGGTAGTATTCGATCGAAAATTTGCACCTGCCAAAAAATTTGCACAACGCGGGGGAGTTATGAAGATGAGACTGCTGGATGGAAAAAAATGCGCGGAAAGCCTGGTTGGGGAGATCTCAAAAAAGGTGGCCGGCTACCTGGAGTCCGGCCTGCGCAAGCCGCATATGACTGTTATCCTGGTCGGCAAACATGCGCCCAGCGAGTCTTACGTCAAATCCAAGATAACCTCCTGCGAAAAGGCAGGCTTTGAAAGCAACCTGATCCGGGTTCCTGACACGATCAAGGAAAAGGATCTGCTGGCACGGATCGACACCATCAACAACGACCCGACTACTGACGGCCTGATCGTTCAACTCCCGCTGCCTAAACATATCAATCAGCAGAACATCATCAACGCCATCTCTCCGGACAAGGATATCGACGGCTTCCACCCGGCCAACTTCGGCCGTATGACGCTGGGCCAGAAGGCCTTCCGTCCGGCCACGGCCTACGGCATCTGCAAACTGATCCAGTTCTACGGCATCCCCATCAAGGGCAAGCATTGCGTTGTCATCGGCAGGTCAAACATCGTCGGCAAACCGATCTCGATCATGTTGTCCAATGATTTTGACATCGGCAATGCCACGGTTACCCTGACGCACATCGAAACGCCGCGGGAACTGCTGCTGGACGAGACCCGCCGGGCCGACATCGTGATCGTGGCGGTCGGCATACCCGGCTTTGTCACCGAAGACATGGTCAAACCAGGGGTCGTGGTGATCGATGTGGGCATTAATCGTCTGGAGAGCGGCAAACTAGTGGGGGATGTGGACTTCGAGAACGTTGCCAGGAAATGCTCCTGGATCACACCGGTGCCAGGCGGTGTCGGCCGTATGACTGTCGCGGCCCTGATGATCAACACCCTGATGGCGTATCAGAACAACTTCAATCTGGCCTGAGCAGCAATGCGAATAACACCGTCAGATTCTTCATACAAAACCTTTTGCGACATCCTGACAGGCTACAGATTGGCGGCCGTCATCACCCAGGCGGTTAAATCCGGCATCATCAATCTCGTAGGGAATGACGGCTGCAGTGATGCGGACATCATAGAGGCCACGGGTATAAAGACAGAGGAAGGTGCTCGCTTTCTGGATCTTCTGGCACGCAACGGCATCCTCGAACGCTACGACAACCGCCTTTATCTTTCGCAGTTTTCCAGAAAATATCTGTTCAGGGGTAGTGATTTAAGCCAACTGGGCGTCCTGGAATTTGAGCAGATCCTGGCAGACACCTGGAATGGCCTGGATGCTATCCTGCATAAGGGACAGGGAGCTTTGGCTGACGACAAATCGGCGCAAGAGTATGCGGATCGCTTGAATCTCTTTCAGAACGCCATGCACGAGGCAGCCATAATTCGCTCAAAAGAGCTGTGGGACGCCTTTCCACCTGTATCAGATACAGGCGTGATCATTGACATTGGCTCCGGTGACGGCACCTACCTGAGAGAATTCCTTGCAAGACACCCACGTTGGCAGGCCATAGCCTGTGATTTGGCGGAGGTGGTCGAGCAGATAAAGAATCGGGCCATAACACCCCATGCCTGCAATCTTCTCGACCCGGAAGAACTCGATGGTTTTATAGCCCGTTATAAAGGCTCTGCTTCCATCGTTGTGGCGTCCAACATCATCCATTGCTACAGCAAACAGGAAAACACAGCCATCCTTGAACAGATCAAGGAGATCGTGCACCAGGACGGCCTGCTGGTCATCCACGATTTCTTTATCGACGGGAACAGCTTTGGGGCTCTGTATGACCTGCATATGATGGTCAACACCTATAACGGCCGCGCTTACAGCTTTGATGAAACCATGCGGATGCTTGCTAATGCCGGCTTCAACCATACCGATGTCATGGAACTCCCCTCCTATTCCCATGCGGTTATCGCTTCCAGGAAGCGCCGAACCATGCAAAAACCGGATCTGATCTTCCAACTCAGGCACAAGGCCCTTGCCCTCGGGTTTTTTGAAGCTGAAGCAATCGATCCCGCAAACATTGCAGTTGAACCGTGGGTCAAGGCCAAATGCACGTATGGCTGCATGTTTTATGGGAAAAAGTGGAGTTGTCCGCCCCATTCACTGACAGGTGACGAGTTCAAGGAGCTTTTGGGCTGTTATTCAAAGGCGATCGTCGTGGCCGGACAGCCGCCTTTACCAGATTTCCAGAAAAGATTACTGGAACTGGAGGCAGCCGCCTTTCTCACAGGCTGTAAAAAGGCACTGGTCTTTACTGGCGGTCCCTGTACCTGGTGTGACAGCTGCCCTGAGAACCAATGCCGTTTTCCTGAGAAACGTCGCCCCTCGCTCGAGTCATGCGGCTGCGATGTCTTTGCCCTGGCAGAGTCATGCGGCATCCCCGTGCAGCCTATCAAAAGCAGTGCCGACTTTGTCCAGTATGTCGGACTTCTTCTGGTTGAATGAGTTTTATGTCATGAAACTTTTGATCGTCGAAAACCCGCGCCCTTTAACAATCCAGCATTACAACGATGTCGCCAATGCCCCGCTCTCGGCAAGCCTCAACAGCGGCTATGCGCTGGCAGTTTCCCGTGAAGCTGGCTGGGAGCCGGCATACCTTGACTTTACAAGCAGTGCTGACGACGCAAGAACCATCGCAGACACAATACTTGACGCGGATGCCGACATCATTCTTTTCCACTGGGTTTACGCCTGGGGGAAGGAGAATAGCGCGCGTGCCTTTCTGGATCTGCTGAAGACAGGATCAGCCGGGTGTATCGGCGCCTTCGGGCTGTTCCCTACGTTATCGCACCAAAGACTGGCAGAGTATGCCCCGCAACTGGATTTCATCATGGTCGGCGAGTTCGAAGCGACCCTTCAGGAACTGCTCCACTCCTTTCGCAGAGACAAAGGCTTAAGTCCTGTGCCAGGTCTTTATCTGGCTAAACTTCCCTTCCAACGCCGGGATGTGATCTCAGACCTGTCACTGATTCCTGCCCCTGATGATCTGGGGGCGAACTGCACCTACAGCACCATGAATATTGCAGCCAGCCGGGGCTGTTTCGGTGATTGCAGTTTCTGCTTCATCAATCCGTTTTACGGCTGCCGACAACGGCGGGAAAGAAGCATTGCTTCCTTTGAAGATGAACTGGAGCTGCGCCTGAAACGAAGGACCATAAGCAGCATCTATTTCATCGATCCAAGCTTTATCGGCTACGGCACTCAACAGAACGAGCGGGTCAAGACCATCAGTGAGATTGCCAAGGGGTATGGGCTGCCCTTCGGCTTTGAAACCAGGGTCGATACCATTGATGATAGCCTGGTGAACACTCTGGCCAACAATGGTGCCGCCAGCCTGTTTCTCGGCATCGAGTCGGGCTGCGATGCCGCCCTGCAACGGATCAACAAGCGCATTACAAAGAAGCAGATCATACGGGCCGTGCAGTGCATCCAGAACAGCCCCATTACCCTCTCCGTCGGTTTTATCATGTTCGAGCCGGATGCATCCCCGGATGAACTGACCGAAAACTACACCCTGCTGGAAAAACTGGGACTGCTGGCCCATCACGACCAGACGATCAACATGCTGTATCACAGTCAGATCGTGCTGTATGGCTCCAGGGCATGGGCTAAATTCGAGCAGGAAGATCGCTTGCTTCTGGATCAGAATCTGCCCTTTGAGGCCAGCTACCGGTTTGCAAACGATCAGGTGGCAAAGGTCTGTTACGCCATGAGGAGATTGTCGGCGGAATACTTTATCCGGATCGATGATCTTTATATGAACAGGGGTATTACAGATAGCGGGCAGTATGGCTGCCGGCACATGGGGGATCCAGCGGGAGTTGATGGAGGTGATCTTAACCGGATACTAAAGGAGGCATTCCTGGCATTTGTCAGATATAGCAGCCAGTACAGCGCAAAACAATTTGCCGCCCTGGAAGACCGGTTTGTTGCGGAGTTACAGGATTGCTTTGGTGCAGCTGCCCCAAAGGTCTAGCTTTCCAGAAGATTGACCAGGGTACGGCCGCGCATATTACCGGCCAGGATGGCCTGAATCTTCCCCTCAAGGTTCTGGAGGGTACATTCTTCGGCGGTTGCTTCCAAGGTATCCGGCTTCCATTGACCGGCAAGCAGCTCCCACACGGCAAGTCGCGGATCCCGCGGACACTGCACCGAATCGATCCCCAGCAGGCTCACGCCGCGCAAAATAAAGGGGAAGACGTTGATCGGCAGTTCAGCGGACCCCACCAGGCCGCAGCAGGTAACCGTACCACCGTAGCGGGTGGACTTTATGGCAGCAGCGAGCATATCCCCACCCACCACATCCACAACTCCGGCCCAACACTCCTTCATCATGGGGCGCTCCACCCCCGTCAGGACCTCATCGCGCCCTATTACCTCGACAGCGCCGAGCCTTAGCAGGTAATCCCTCTCCGCGCTCTTGCCAGTGGCCGCCACCACCCGATAACCTGCCTTGGCCAGCAGGGAGACGGCAATACTCCCCACCCCGCCGGTAGCACCGGTAACAAGGATTTCGCCGTCCTCTGTTTGCACTCCGTTACTGGCAAGCTTCCAGACCGACAGTCCGGCAGTGAATCCGGCAGTACCGATGATCATGCTTTCCCTCAGGGTCAGCCCTTCGGGCAGTCGCACCGCCCAATGTGAAGGGATGCGGATATACTGGCCAAAGCCGCCTGCGGTATTCATGCCCAGGTCATGGCCGGTAACAATTACCTGATCACCCGGGGCAAAGGAACCATCGCTGCACTGCACCACCTCTCCGGCGGCATCGATGCCGGGTGTATGTGGATACTGCTTCGTAACACCAGGACGGCCACATGCCGAGAGGGCATCCTTGAAGTTCAGCGACGAATAGTGGACCTTTACCAGCAGATCACCTGCCGGCAACTCAGCAACCTGCCTGGCGCGTATGCTCCGGGTGAAATTCTTCGGAGACGCTTCTTCAACAATCATGGCGGTGAAGGTAACGGGCATCATCGCTGCTTTCTCCGGCGCCATGCGGCACGCAGTCCGAAAAACATGCCAGAGGCCGTCAAGAGCCATATAGTCGCAGTCACAATGATTTCACTTGTAGTGGTCATGGGGTCCCTTTACACGAAGTTATTATTACTTCAATAGGGTCATTGTATCACAAAACTCCAGACAGCTCTTGATGCAGATCAAATATGATGTGAAAACATCTTTTATCCTAGCCCTGAAACAGGATAAGTAAGTTAAAGAAATTACTTACTAAAGCCTGAACTGCTTTACCAGTCGCTGCAGCTCTTCGGCAACATTGTTCAGTTGACTGGCCGCAGCTGCCGACTCATGCGCACCACGAGCGGTCTGCTGGACAACCTCCGTAATCTGCATCATATTGCTGCTGATTTCCGAGGTCGTAGCGGTCTGTTCCTCGGCTGCCGTGGCAATCTGATTGACCTGGGTCTGCAGGACGCCGATCTGATTCATGATGTCAGAGATCGCCTCACCTGATTTACCCGCTTCAACAGTGCCATTCTCGACTTCCCTGACCCCTTGCTCCATGGCTGCAACCGCACCCTTTGTTTCAGTCTGAATCGCCTTGATCATTTCGCCGATCTCACGTGTTGCCTTGGTGGTTCGCTCGGCAAGCGCCCGGACCTCATCGGCAACCACAGCGAATCCCCGCCCCTGCTCACCGGCCCTTGCCGCCTCAATGGCAGCGTTCAGCGCAAGGAGGTTGGTCTGATCGGCAATATCCTCGATGGTGCCCACAATCTGCCCGATCTGATCCGAACGTGCCCCAAGGCTCTCTACTGTTTTCGACGTAGTATTGACCTGTTCGGCTATCTTGTACATGCATTTAACCGTATCCTGAACCACATATGCGCCGGATGCGGCCGACTCATTTGCCCGGTTTGCAGAATCTGCAGCCATCTGGCAGTTCTGGGCGATATCAGCGGAAGTTGCCGACATCTCCTCACCGGCAGTTGCCACGGTACCCGCCTGGGAAGCGACTTCTTCAGCTCCGGTTGCCATCTGCTCGGAGGTGCTGTACACCTCCCCGGATGTTGTGGTTACACGATTGGATGCCTCCTCTATCTTGCCGATCATGGTTCTTAGATTGTCGATCATAGTGGCAAAGGCTCCAGTCATCTGACCAATTTCGTCCTTGCCTCCCTGTACCAGCTGCACCCTCAGGTCACCGGCTGCAACCTTGTTGGCCTCATCCGCCAGCCTGCGAATCGGAGCGGAGATGGCGCCGGCGATCAGCACTCCGAGCAGGATTGCGGCAGCAACACAGGCAACAATAGCCCCAATAATCCAGTATTTGGCAGAAGCGTAGATGTCCTCGGCATGCCTGGCCGCTTCAACAGACTCTTTTTTGCTGTGTTCGGTCAACTCACTTACACTTTTCTGGGCCGCATCGTAACTCTTCTTGCTGACCGAACGCATGTGTTTTATTGTTTCTTCAAGGTCACCTGTCTTGGAAATCTCGAAAGTTTTGACTGAATCCTTGTAATATGCAGCAGTGAGTCCTTTCAACCCGTCCAGAATCTTCTTTTTTTCGGTCGTCAGAGGCAGTTTTTCCGTGGCAGCTATCGCTTGGGCGACCTTTTCCGCAGTCTCTATCTGCCGTTTTGAATAGCGTTCAAATTCCTCTGGGGTGGTTTTTGTGCATGCCTGGATCTCACCCCGCCGATTGAGGTTCATCTGGCTGTCGATGATGCCCAGATTTACAATGGAGGGGAGCAAGTTCTTTGCAATATCTTGTGATTTCTCATCAACCGTGCCCATCTGTACCAGGGCAAATATTCCCAGAAGCACCGTCAAGCAGGTAATCACAAAAAATGCCGCTAAAATCTTGCTGCGAATCGTCATGCTGGATAGCATCATTGCCTCCTTATGGAACACGATTATAAAAATTAAAAAATTAATTAAAATAATACCCAAATTATGGTCAAAGTCAAATGTTATCGCACCCGATTGCCTGTGACCGTGCTCTCTGCGCAAGAACATCTGCAGACACACATCCAGACCACTGCGTAGATGGACGTATTTGACCTGACTACCCTCTGAGATATACTTGAAACATGATCCTCGTTAAGCCTATAAAGTCAAGGCGGTCAAAGACCATCCGGTGGGTATTGAGGAGCGCAAGGGAAACTCAATGAACCTGACAGCCAGATCAGCATGTGCAGTACTTGTATGCGGGACATGTATCCTTGGGGGATGTCGACAGGAGGAGCCTCAGAAGAGGCCCGTCACCCAGGCACCGCCCGCTCCTCAAGCATCTCCGGCGCAACAGACAAGGCTGAGAACCGGCGAAGCGCTGTTTAAACAGTATTGCTCACCCTGCCATCCTGATGGCGGTAATGTCAGCGACCGCCAGAGGACCCTTCGTGGCTCGGCTCTCAGAAAACGTAACATCGCCACCCCCGAGGCAATCGTCAACATCATGCGTCATCCCATCTCACGCATGATCCGTTTTGACGAGGCAACTATCTCTGACAAGGATGCCCAGGCGATTGCCGAATATATCCTGGCCAACTTCAATTAGGCGCCGGCAGGAACCTGGAGCAAGAACCATGAGCGAATCCGGTTCAGTTTTTGACACAATCATAGATCGCAGCAACACGTCCAGCGAAAAATGGGATCGATATCGAGGGCGTGACATCATCCCCCTGTGGGTGGCGGATATGGATTTCCGCACAGCCCCTGCCATCATTGATGCTCTGCACGAACGGGTCAGTCACGGCATTTTCGGCTATACATCCCCTCCGCAGAATCTGGTGGCAACGGTCCTTGACATGCTGAACCTGGAGTATGGCTGGCTGGCTGA
>JBGSQD010000260.1:0-3986 GCA_041738275.1 Geobacterales bacterium | reverse complement strand
GACCGGTGTCTCGTACACCGGCACACCATGCTTCTTTGCCACGGCATCAATCAGGTGCGAGGTAGCGACGCTGCGGGCCACGCCACCCTCCAGCCCGCGGACCCGGATCAGGTAATCCAGCAGCAGCGCTATAATGTAGTTGGGCTCGATGAAACCGCCATCAGCGTCCAGGATGCCGAAACGGTCGGCATCACCGTCGGTTGCCAATCCCAGCTTTATATCATTATCACCCTTGACCAGTGAAATAAAATCAGGGATATGGCTTTCCGACGGCTCTGGCGGATGGCCGCCGAAGTAAGGATCCGGGCGGTCATTGATCATGACGAAAGGTATGTTGCGCTGCCGCAGCGGTGCGTCCAGATATCCGCGGGCGGTTCCATAGAGCGGGTTGAGCGCCACCTTGCCTACTCGGGCGATGGCGTCGAAATCCACCTTCTGCTCCAACGCCTTCAGATATTCTTGCCGCGGGTCGATGCACTCAATCAGGCCGCGTTGGGTTGCCTCTGCAAGGGAAAGCTCCCGGTAACAGGTCCTTCCCAGCATCTCATTTGCTCGACGCTCAATATCCTGAGTGGTTTCCGGCAGGGCCGGGCCTCCCCAGGATGGTGAAAACTTGACGCCGTTGTACTCGGGCGGATTATGGCTGGCCGTGAAGTTGATGCCACCGGCAGCTTTACGACGCAGGATCTCGAAGGAGATTACAGGCGTGGGGGTATCCCGCTCGCACAGGAATGACTTGATGCCGGCGCCTGCCAGCACGGATGCGGACGCCTCGACAAACCGCTGACCCATGAAACGGGTGTCACAGCCGATCACTACGCCTTTGTCCTGCTCTCCGGCAGCCTTGATATTATCCGCAATAGCCTGAACGACTGTCTTGACATTGTCAAAAGTGAAATCCTCGCAAAGGATTCCCCGCCAGCCGGATGTTCCAAAGACAATCCGCGTCATTGTACCCTCCTTAGCATAATAAGACAGCTTTTGTCGTATTACAATAATACACGAAAGCCCTTCCGTCAAGTCAAAGAGCCGTTTCTGTAAAGGATTTTTCCGTTGACATTTTTCTCCCAGACTTGATACAGTTATATTTCAGTTCAGCACAAAAATTCAGGAGGATGAAGAATGCAGTGTCAAACAGTACTTCCAGGTACCGAGTGTACCTTTTGGGGAAAGCAAGGCTGTATTTTTCCGGATGGCTCATGCCAGACAATCGTTGAGAACTGTGAGGGTTGCGAACGTATTGTCACCGGAACTATCGGCCAGATATGCAATGCATATCCAGCCCCAGCAAAGAAATGGCAGAATGGTATCTGCAACTTTGCCTCCCACGTCAAGGTTGAGATCAAGGTCGATGATACCAAGATGAACCCGCTCAAGGCCTCCAAAAAAGCATCCGGCGGCGGCAAAAAGAAATAGCTTTACGCTGCGCGACAACATTTGGCCAGAAAAGGGGGGAGTTTATATTCCCCCCTTTTTTATTGCCGGGAGAAACATTATGTCATTTAAAGCCCTTTCCTGCCCCAACTGCGGCACAGAGGTCAAACAGTACCGCAATCCGTTTCCCACGGTGGATATCATCATCGAGATCAGCGGCGGCATTGTTCTGATAGAACGGAGGAATCCGCCATTTGGATGGGCCCTGCCGGGAGGCTTTGTCGATTACGGGGAAAGCCTTGAGGATGCTGCAATACGGGAAGCGCGGGAAGAGACATCCCTGGTGGTATCAAACCTGCGGCTGGTCGGCTGCTATTCCGAACCGTCAAGGGATGAACGCATGCACACAATTTCGACGGTCTTTGCGGCAGAGGGGCAAGGAAGGGCAGAGGCATCAGACGATGCCGCCAATCTGGCTGTTTTCACCCTGGACTCACTACCCCGGCCGCTATGTTTCGACCACGCAAAGATCCTGGCCGATTATGCGCACCAAAAAGCGATAGGCAGGCTGTAGGATCAGGAACACCTGGATCCGTGATGCCGAAACGCCGAAGCGCGAGGGATGCTGGGCGGTCCTGCACTAATTCATTTCAAGAAAAGCAAGCTCCGGGGCAAATTTAATCAGCCCCAATTCCGCAGACAAACGATAAAACAGCTTTAAACCTTTGCAATGATCTCTGCTCAAATCATAGGAAAGGTTACTCCTCCAGTATCTCAACAAGTCATCACGCCCCATCCAGCTCACATCAGGCGAAGCATCGACTACACTCTCCAGGTTCTCCATGGCGTACACCTTGGACCGTTGAAGCTGACCGGCCAGCCGGCACAACTCACCGGCCCGTGACGCAAAGGCCTGCCTGGAAGCAAACCAGAGGGCAAAGACAAAGGGTGTTCCGGTCCAGGAATACCAAAGATCGCCCAGATCGTAGACGAACAGGCCGGACTGCGCCTGAGATGCTTTTAAAGCTGTATCGCCGATGAGCAGCACGGCAGGTGCTTCGTTCATGGCATCGTTCAGGGCAAGGGTTGTGGTGCGAAAGGTATTTTCCAGGGCGTAGCGTTTTTTCAGCAGAATCTTCAGCAGGTTTACCGAGGTGGCTGACTCCGAGGTAAGCAGGATCTCCCGGCCATCCAGTTCCTCCATCGGCACGGCAGAAAACAGGAGCACGCTCCGGACAGGGCCGCAACTGCTGATGGACAGGCCCGGGATGATCAGGTAACGATCGGGATGATGTGCAAAGGCAATGGATGAAGAGGGGCAGACATCGATGGTGCCGTCAGCAAGCTGTGCGTTCAGTTGCGCCGGAACACCTTTGATATAACAGTACTCTTCGCCGGGAAACTGCTCCCGCAGGGCATGAAAAATGGGGGTGCAGTTGGCGTATTCAATCTGGCCGATACGCAACATCAGTGGATATTATTGTAAAGCTTGTCGGCATCACCTTCAACCATGCGGACACCTTCCCGCTCAAGCAGTTCGCCGGTAACCTGCCAAAGACGGGTGATGGCATTGTCATAGTTCACCAGGGCAGTGATCTGATTGTTCTTGGCGGTGGCGAGGTCGTTTTCCACATCCAGCACATCCCTGGTTGTGGCCAGACCAACTTCGTTTTTGCGGATGAATGCTCGCAGACGCTCTTCAGCAAAGGCCCTGCCACGGTCGGCCACATCAATCTGCTTGTAACCGCTTGTGATACCCCGAATAGCACTCTTGACATCGTTGGCCGCGACCTCCTCCAGATTCCTGATCCGGACAGCGATCTGCTCCGACTTCAGCCGGCTCTTCCGGTAGTCGTTTTCGGCAGCACGGTTGCCGATGGGATACGAAAACATCAGGCCGACACTCCAGACCGGTTCATCAAGTGAGCCGATCTTTTCCAGGTCACGGGAAAAGGTACTGTCAAGGCCCTTTAGATAGGCCGAGGCATTCAGGGAGAGGTCAGGATTGATCCTGTTATTGAACACACGTGTCTGGAGTTCGCTGATCTCAAGGTTACGCTTTTGCTCTTTGATATCGGGACGGCTCAAAGCCCGCTTGATCGCCTCATCCTCGGAAACCAGGTACTGCTCGCGCTGAGGACGATCAACAGTCCGGATATCTACCCTGCCGGGGATCTGCAGTATCAGGTGCAGCACATCCACCTGGTCGCTGACCGCCTTTTCAGCGTCGATCATTTCCTTCTCACGCGACGTCATGCCAAATTCAGCGTTGAGGATCTCCATGGCAGGCAGGACACCGGCATCAACCCTGGCCCTGGTATCACTGAGGATCTTGCGTGCCAGTTCGAGCGATACCTTTTTAACCTCAAGTTGCTCCCGCAGGCTGTAAAGCTTGTAATATTCGGTCCGGACCTGGGTGACGGTATTTAACAAGCTGGTATTGAAGTTCTCAATCGAGGCAAACTTGGAAAGACGGGAAACCGTAATATTGATTTCGGTATTTTCCCGGCCCATGTTTTTCAGGAGCGGCTGGCTGAGGCTTGCTCCCAGGCTTGATTGCCAGTAATCGCCAAACGAACCCACGGGATCATTATTTATCGAGTTATTGTCAA
>JBGSQD010000241.1:0-6452 GCA_041738275.1 Geobacterales bacterium | reverse complement strand
CAGATATGCCGGTCTCTTTTCAGGTTTTTCGGTTGGCGGAACATTCGTCTACATCTATCGACTGCTCAAATAGCAGGATAAATGATGTCTCTATGGCATGATTGATCAAGACAATGAAGGAGCACAAAATGATACGGTTTTTTTATATCATGGCATTCCTGCTTACATTTACGATGTTTTCTTCCGCCGATGCCCGTATAAAAATCGTCGGGAACGGTGAGCAGATGAATTTTGATCTGGAAAGCATCCCGCCCAACTTCAAAGCATCTTACGACATAATGAATCAGGTTTGTACCAACTGCCACTCCATGAAAAAGATCGTAATTGCCGTGCAAACCGGAAAAGGCCCTGATACCAAACAGACTTTCGACAAACAGGCAGTTAAGGCTTACTGCATCAAAATGTTACGAAAAAAAGGCTCCGTCTTGATGACCAAGAGTGATATCAAGAATGTTTATCAGCTTCTCAACTATCTGTTGGATGAAAATACCAGATAGTATATAATCCTTAGGTCATTCCAAGTAGATGATACACACAAAAACAGCCCATACAGGGCTGTTTTTGTAATTTTGACCTATCAAAGGATTTAAACTGCATTGACTCCATCACAGTCAGCACAACACACCTCTTCACTGCCTGCCCGATTCAACAGGCGCCTCAAGCCCCTTTTTAGCCTCTGTCTTGTTGTATCAATAATGCTGCATATCATTACTATTATTGGTGTTATTACCACAAACAACAACCAGGGTTCGGGAATCGTGGTGAGCATGATTGATATCAAGGACATCGGAATACCGTCTGGCCACACTATTTCGGCAATGAATCCACCAGTTCAACCAATCAAGCAACAGGAACCTGCTCAGCTACCACCCGACAAACCCGCCAACGACGGCATAAATAACGACAACATGGATTCAACGAAAATAGCCGCTGTGGATATCATGGAAACACCTTTAGGGCTTGGCATGGCAAAGGGATATTTCAGCAGCCTTGCAGAAGGCAGAACCCTTCGCGATGATATTCGTGGGTACTATTTCGATGTTTTAGAGAAGATCAATCAAAAATGGTGGGAGAAGGCAGGAGAACTTACCGAAGTAGCACGGCAGGATGGAATTATTGAGATCGCGATTGGCCGCGACGGGACATTGTTCAATGTGAGACTGATAAGGAGCACCGGCTCAAGGGTAGTGGATCGAACCATCATTGATGCCATCACAGAGTCGGCACCATTTTCGCCCCTTCCAGCCAGCCTTGAGCAGGGAATATTCCAAGCCCCGCTCAAGATCAGTAAACCATCGCATCTGTTCGGCGTAAGGAATACTCGGTAACCCTATTTCAGATCGAATCCTTGCAGATCTTCATCAGAAAAATCAAGTGAGCCGTCAATTACAGCGGCATCCAGACGTGAGCGGACATCTCGAAAACCAGGATTATCGTTGTTTATTTCTGACAATAATGCAGCGGCCGCATCGTTTTTTTCAAGGGCTTGGCAAGTCAGGGCAAGTTCATACTTGATAGAGCTGGAATCGTCAAGACTGAGTCCCGTATTCAGCAAGGAACGCAGAAAACTTTCAGCCGTTGCCGGATCACCTTTTTCCCGCAGACAGACACCCTGAAGGATACGGCATTCCAAGGAGCGTACCGGATCTGACGCGGCCTGACGTAATTCGTTGATAGCATCGTCATACAGTCCCATCTCCTTGAACGCAACACCCAGATCATAATGGGATTGAGCATCAGATGTCTCAAGATCAACACCAAACCTGACACCCCGCGGTGAAGTTGCAATGGTATCGAACATCTCACCAACCGAGTCAAGCCAGTTTTCACCCAACTTGTCTGAAGTGCCGGATGTATCAATATCATCAAATCCCATATCTTCATCGTTATCAATTTCAATCTCAATCTCGTCTTCTTCATAATAGAAGGGATTAGCGACATCAGTAATTGAACCTGATTCATCATGTACTGAAACATCCTCCAAAGATTGTAGCGGTTCTTCTGCAAGAATCATGGCATCAGGATCCCTATCCGGTGATACAACCTCATCATCTTCCGGGGATCCGACAGGTACTGATTCACTGTTTTCTGAGAATTCAGGCTGATCCAATTGTTCCGGAGCAATATCGGGCGGCACATCTGCTATCTTATTTTCTGAAAGCAGGCTCAAAGATGACAGTTTGGGTTCAAGAGCTTTAGCGCCATCCTTGTCACCAATCGACTCATAAACCCGTTTCAATCCTTTCAGTACCATCACATTGACGGGGTCAATCTCGCCAAGTTCCTGATAAATTGTCACCAGGTCAGATGCTGCCCCGCCCTGAATGAAGTCACCTTCAAATCCATCCAGCAGAAGCAATGCTCCTTTGACATCTTTCTCAGCAATCAAACACTCTAACAATCCTTTTTTTGCGCTTAATTCATCGGGAAAGAACTTAAGGTAATGCTGGCAGGCAATCTTTACTCTCTGCGGCTGTCCGAGTTTTTTGTAGGCCAGGACAATCAGGTCCCAAATACGCTTGTCGTTTGGATTATTCCGCAACAAAGACTGGATACCTGGAACAGCACCGGCGGCATTACCGCCTTCCACCTGCTCGGTCAGCACCTCAAGTACAAACTCGGATTTTTCCGGGAAAAGCTGCTGAATGCGTGTATTCAGCTTGGAAAAAGCCGCACTGTCGCCCCGTTCCTGGAGGAGTGAGGCCAGTCGGCCAAAAACAGCGTATGATTCATCCTTTTTGCCAATCTGAAAGTACGATTCTGCAAGCTTAAGCTTGATATTGATGTTCTGAGGGTCAACACTCTGCATCTTGTCAAGAATTTTAAGCGCATCCTCTATGTTGGAACTTTTTTCGTAATAATCGTAGACCTGTTTGTATTCTGCCAGAGCATTCCCCACCAGACCATGCTTCTCGTTAAGTCCAGCAAGAGTCAATGTTATGGAAACGTCCCCCGGGTAAAGCTTCTGCAATTGTTTATAGACTGCAATGGCCTTAAGGTAAAAACCATTGGAGGAATAATGCTTGCCGATAATCTCGAATGCCGCACGAGCTTCATCGATACGCCCTACCTTAACAAGGAGTTCGGCCAGTTTCTGCCGTTGATTTATGGCGGAAGCATCAAGCGACAACACCTGCTCGTAGACCTTGATGGCTTTGTCCAATTGTCCACGAAGAGTTAATCGCTGAGCATCTTCGATGAGTTTATCTTTTTTTGTGCTCACAAAGAAATATCCTTCCAACCACACGAAGCCAAAGTACATTACAATAGCCAGATTAATCTGTGTAAAAACTACTGCAAAGGCCTCATCTTGTCAAGCATAATAAGCTGGTTATATTAAGGTTTTACGCCACTTCAAAGGCTATTTGCTTTGACACATATCTCTAAAGACAGTATAGTAAAAGTTTAAATATTCTTGAATAAACATCCAGCAGATTACTCACTGATGCAGAAACAAATAAAGTCATTCGGGGGCAGCGGCAATGCATTTTTTGCCAAAGGCAAATCCACTTTACGAACATATTTCCGCCCAAAAAGTCATTATTCCTGATGTATTGGAGAAACTTGGCAAAGGTGGTTTTACCGGTTATCTCAGTTACTCGTCAGCAACCTTCGAGTCTTATTGCATTTTTGCCAAGGGGAAGCTGATTTGCGTCATCAGCACTGAGCCTGGTCGGGAAAAAACCGGCTTTGAGGCAATTTCCGCTCTATTTGACAAAATCATCACGACAAGCGGCGAAATCAACGTATATCGCATGACCAGCGATCTAGCAATGTGCGCCCATGCGCTGGTTCTCGGTACTAAATTGTTTAACGGCAATGAAGTCCGACAGGTTGACATCAAGGAGATGATGACCCGTCTCAAAAACCAGGGGCTTAATGGAGTGGTGCATTTTTATACCGGCGAACGCTATGCCATGATTTTCTACATGAACGGCCAGCCGATCGGCTTCTATCATGATGGCGCTAAAGCTATCGAGACATCTCCTGAGGAATCCCGCAAGATAGCAGCGCTTCCGGGTGCCCGCCTTGATGTATGCGCCACTAAACCGCTTGAGGATCTAATGCATTATGACCTGCTGCTGATGGTCAACCTCGGCAAACTTTGGGAGAGTGCTATCGCTCGGAATACGGTTTCACGCGAAAACGATCTAAAGGCATATATCTCTGAAGATACCGTACCCGATGACAAGAGATTGTCCGAATTGGTTGACGACCTGATGGAGGTGGCAATGGCTTATCTTTCCAGGGAGGGTCGAGAAGTCATCACAAAACGCCTTCAAGACGCCGGCGGCAGTACAATTCTGCTAGACAGTGCAAAAACCTTGATTTTTCTCGGACAGGTAGAAGAAGACGCAAAAGCAATCGACAGTCACGCCCGCATCGACGAGATGATCGACCTGATGAAATCCGAGATTGCAGGAAGACTTGCGGTCTGACCTACCGTTTCATTATGATTTTCAGCTGACGAGGACAAATGGCGTACTTCCAGCAACACCTCAGAGAATATCTAGAGCTCCACGGTTACTGGATTTTGTTTGTTGGCACATTTCTCGAAGGTGAGGCCATTCTTATCATGGCCGGTTTTCTTGCCTTTGGGGGCTATCTGCACATCACTGGAGTTATTGCTACCGCCTTTGCCGGTTCATTTCTCGGCGACCAGTTCTACTTCTACCTTGGCCGCTTCAAGGGCAAAAAACTCCTGAGGCGCTTTCACACCATTGCCCGTAAATTTCGCGAGGCCCTGCGACTTATTGAGAAATACGGCATATTTGTAGCTTTTATCTCCCGTTACACCTATGGATTCCGCATCGTGCTCCCTATCATTCTAGGCATAACCACTCTTCCGGCACGCACATTCCTCTGGATCAACCTGATCAGTGCCCTGTCCTGGGCAACTGTCTTTTCGCTGGCCGGATACCTGTTTGGCAAAAGCGCCTCTCTTTTTCTTGATGATGTCGGCAAGTATGAACACTATTTGATGATTTCGCTGCTGGGGGTTATCATGACCATCTGGCTGGCACACCTGTATCACGCCTGGAAAATAAAAAAACCTGCACGGGATCGACTCGCCAGAATGCGCGCCCTGAAGACGCACAGAGGAACAAATACATGACCGGACCAGCAGAAAATATATCTATCGTACTGGTAGAGCCTCAATCACCCGGCAACATCGGCATGGTCTGCCGCGCCATGAAAAACATGGGCTTGTCCCGACTGCGCCTGGTAAAGGGTTGTGATCGTTTTCATCCTGAATCACTCAAATTTGCTGTAGCAGCCAAAGACCTTTTGGAACAGGCAGAGCTGTTTGATGATCTGGCATCCGCTCTGGCTGATTGCACCATGACCGTTGGCACCACGCGACGACATGGCAAATACCGCCAGGAGATCCTCTCACCACCAGAGGTCGCAGCCCTACTAAAGGGGCAGGCCGGCCCCGACTGCCGTGCCGCCATCGTCTTCGGTCGTGAGGACAGCGGCCTGACCACTGACGAGCTCTCCCTCTGCCGCTGGCACGCAACCATCCCCTCGGACGCGGAATACGGTTCCCTCAACCTGTCTCAGGCCGTACTGATATTCTGCTACGAACTGGGCAAGGCTACCGATTCCCCTGGAGGAGGCAGACTTGAGCAGATGGCCGCCTCAGGCGAAATGGAGTCGCTTTTCAGCCAGATGGACGTATGCCTGCAGAAAATCGGTTTTCTCAACGAACAGAACCCAGGGCACATTATGCGCTCCCTGCGCAGAATCTATTTCCGGGCGGAGCTGGACAGCCGTGAAGTAGCTATCCTGCGTGGCATGCTGACCCAAATCGACTGGGCCAGTACCGGTTTCGACGGCAGGAAGCGCTCATGAACCCGACAACTATCGGACTTGTGGCAGGTACGCTGACCAGCATTGCTGCCATCCCTCAGGTTGTTAAGACCCTTCGGACCCGACACGCCCGTGACATCTCCATCTGGCAACCGATACTGCTCAGCATCGGGGTTGCACTTTGGATGATATACGGTATGCTGATTCATGATCTGCCGCTGATAGTGGCCAACATCATACCTCTGATCTGCAATGCACTGTTGACCGGGTTAAAGCTGCATTACAGCAATAATGGTAACTGAACGAGATACACATGAAAACAACACATCCACGGAGGAACAAACCATGAAACGCTTTCTTGCAATACTACCGCTGCTCCTTCTGCTGTCTACCCTTTCCGGCTGCGGCTACAACACCATGCAGGCCAATGAAGAAGCCGTAATTGCGGCCTGGGGCAATGTGGAATCATCCTACCAGCGCCGGTCAGACCTGATCCCCAACCTGGTTGAAGTCGTCAAGGGTTATGCCAAACACGAGGCCGAGACCCTGACAGCGGTCACTGAAGCCCGCGCCAAGGTGGGCTCAATGCAGGTTTCCAAGGAAGTCCTCAACGATCCAGCGGCCATGAACAAGTTCCA
>JBGSQD010000215.1:0-18945 GCA_041738275.1 Geobacterales bacterium | reverse complement strand
AGCCACCGTCAACAGCACCACTATGGCAAACGCCGCAATTACGGCAACTGCACGCTTCATGGCAAATCTCCTTGGTCAATTGAATTTTTCATTTTTTTGCAGAAGTTACTAAACGAACAAATTATCCTGTATATCAGAGCTGGGTCGGTATAAATGTGGACACATTGTACCCATTCCGGCTAAAATTGCAATCTCATTATGTTCACTCGACTCTATATCCATATCCCATTCTGCCTCCGCAAGTGCCCTTACTGCGCCTTTGTGTCGCAGGAGTCCACCGGCGGCCTTGGCAACTACCCGGAACTGCTGCTGGAAGAGATGCGGCTCGCTGCCCGGGAAGCCACCCCGCAAAAACCTTTGCAGTCGATCTACTTCGGCGGGGGAACCCCTTCGCTGCTGGAACCGGCGCAGCTGTCACGGGTCATTGCAGAAGCAGGCAGGTTGTTCGGCCTGTCGGCACCGGTGGAGATCACCCTGGAGGCCAACCCCGGCACCGTTGACCACGACCGTCTGGCCGGATTTCTGGGTGCCGGTGTCAACCGCCTTTCTCTGGGGGTACAATCCTTTGCTGACCACCTGCTGGAAACCCTCGGGCGCATCCACACTGCGCAGCAGGCACGGGATGCCTTTTCAGCGGCACGCAGCGCCGGTTTTGCCAACATCGGCATTGACCTGATCAACGCCCTGCCCGGACAGACCGGGCAGATGTGGCAGGCGGACCTGTTGCAGGCGCTGCAACTCGCACCCGAGCATATTTCCGTCTACGGCCTGAGCGTGGAGGAGCAGACGCCATTTGCCGAACGCTACCTTGAGGACAGTCCACTACTGCCTGACGAAGAACTGGCAGCCTCAATGTTTGAGAAAGCCGATACGCTGCTCACAGCTGGCGGCTATGAGCATTACGAGATAGCCAATTATGCCCGGCCCGGCTTCCGCTCCGGACACAACAGCGGTTACTGGCGTCGGGACGGTTATCTGGGGCTGGGTGCCGGGGCACATTCGTTCCTGAGGGATGAACCGTATGGCACCAGATTCGGCAACTTCCCGGAGATAGACAAATATGTCGCAGCAATACAGAGTGGAGACCTGGCGCGCCTGGAAGCTACCCACTTGTCCCGCGAGGATGCCATGGCCGAGTTCATGTTTCTTGGCTTGCGGATGGCGGATGGCGTTGATTTCAGAAGCTTTGAGCAGGAATTCGGGATTTCGCCCGAGGAGCTGTACGCCAGGATTTTTGACGAGCTTGTTCCGGCAGGGTTTCTGGAAAGGGGAAGTAGCAGCATCAGGCTGACAAGACAAGGCATGCTGCTCTCCAATCAGGTGTTTGCCAGATTCTTGCCCTGATTTAAACTTGCCAGCCGTGCTAAAGCGCTTATAATGTGACCCTATGATCCCAGAATCCCTCAGACAGGAACTTGAGAAGCGCACAGCCCATGCCGTTACCCCCCGCGAGGCTGCGGTGGACGTGCTGAAGGAGCTGCAGCAGCACTACGGCTGGCTGACCGACGAAGCGGTAGAGGAGGCCTCTGAACTGTTGGGGTTGTCGCCACTTCAGGTGGAGGAACTGGCCACCTTCTACGAGATGATCTACCGCCGTCCGGTCGGACACAAGGTTATCCATGTCTGCGACTCGATCTCCTGCTGGTCCATGGGCGGTGAGTCCCTGTTGCAGCATCTGGAAAAACTGTTGGGGATTACGGTTGGGGGAACAACGGAGGACCATCTCTTTACCCTGCTGCCCTGCTCCTGCCTGGGAAACTGCGGCGACGCCCCGGCAATAATGATCGGCGAGCAGCACTTTGGCCGGGTGACCCCGGCACTATTGGCCGAGATCATCAGTGCCGAACGATCGGCATGCCAACAACCTTAACCTGTCCACTGTTTACTGTCCACTGCTTACTGGTTTTATACTTCCCAGAACGATCGCCAGATCCGTCTTCTTGAGCGGTTTGGCCAGATGCGCGTCCATCCCTGCTTCAAGACAGCAGATAATATCCTCCGACATGGCATGGGCAGTCATTGCGATGATCGGGACATGGCCACCCCGTGACTGTTCCAGCTCACGGATCGCGCGAGCAGCCGCCAGACCATCCATTACCGGCATCTGCACATCCATCATCACCAGGTCAAAGTTCCCCGAGCTCCACGCAGCCACCGCCTCCCTGCCGTTTTCAACCACGGTTGCATTGTGCCCCAGTTTTTCCAGAAAACGCGTGATAATCACCTGGTTAATCGCGACATCTTCAGCCACCAGCACGGACAGCTCCTTACGTTCAGCAGGTATTAACGAATCGGTAGACGGTTCATCCTCCCGAATTTCCTGCGGATAAACCTGATTGTCGCCCAATCGGCAATGCACGGTGAAACGGAATTCGCTCCCCTGATCGACCTCACTGGCGACAGAAACAGTACCTCCCATCATCTCCACCAATTGCCTGACGATTGTCAAACCTAGACCGGTACCCCCGAATTTTCTGGTCATCGAACCATCCGCCTGGATAAAGGGTTCGAAAATCTGCTCCCGTGCCTCGGGCGGAATCCCGATTCCGGTATCACGAATGCTCATCGCCAATACCACATCGTCGCTTTCACGGCAGATCTCCGCCACCGATATCAGGACCCCACCCTGGGCCGTGAATTTGACGGCATTGCCCAGCAGGTTGGTAATGATCTGGCGCAGCCGGACAGGATCACCCAGAAGACTGTCCGGGATGTCCGGCGGTATTGATACATCGCAGGAGAGCCCCTTCTGGCGCGCCCTGAAAGCCAGCGGCTGGACAGAGGAATGGAGCGTGTCCCGCAGGGAAAAAGGTATCTGTTCCAATGTCAGATGACCGTCTTCAATCTTGGAGAAATCCAGAATGTCATTGATCAACTCCGTCAGATGCTCTGCCGAAGACATGACCCCCGTAAGGTATTCCTTCTGTTCCAGGTCAGATACCTTTTCCAGGGCAAGTTCGGTCATGCCGACTATGGCATTCATCGGGGTACGGATCTCGTGGCTCATGCGCGCCAGAAAGTCGCTCTTGGCCTTGTCGGCTCGTTCCGCATCAATCTTTGCATCCATCAACTCGGTCACCATGGTTTCAATGGCATGGAGCAGACGGCGCGGTTCATCGGAGGTTTCCAGTTCGGCAAAGTCAGCCAGATGCGCCCTGGTGATCTGGCTGGTGATCTGTAACGCCTGCTGCAGCGGCTGATTAATGCGTCTGGCAGCATACAGGGAAAACACAATGATGGCCACAAACAGCAGACCGGAGACGGCGATCACCCGATGTCTCAGGGAGGCGGCCTCGCGCATCACGTCGTCGTAATACATCCCGCTGCCGACAACCCAACCCCACGGCCTGAAGAGCGAGATGCATGAAATCTTCGGCAACGGTTGATCATATTTTGGCTTCGGCCAAAGATATTCGATGAAACCCCTGCCGCTGGAATTCACCAACTGGTTCATTTTTACAAAGAGCAGATCTCCAGACGGATCCCTGTAATTCGCCAGGCTCTTGTGTTCCAGATAGGGGGCAAACGGGTGGACGACCATGAGCAGATTGAGATCGTGCACCCAGATATAATCGTTTTGATTTGCCATAACCCTGATAGTTGATATAGCCCCCTGCTGGGCTTCTTCAAGCGTCAGTTCCTTGGCCAGTTCCCTGGAGTGGTAGTGATTCACCACAGCAGTGGCAATATCAACCAATCCGGAGGTGTATGCCTTGTGCTCCTCAAGGAGGCTATTTTCATACAGGGGGATGATATAGAAGATTATTGCCAGGAATGACACCAGAAGGATAACAAGGTTCACGCCGACGATTTTTGAAAGCGCGTTCCAATTTCGAAGCCTGAGAAATCTGCTCAGCATGAAAGGAATCTCCTCAGGTTACATTGGCTGGAGGCACCGATTCAGGGGTTCAGGTTTTAAAAATTAATCATCAAACTGATAAGGTATACTCTGGCGCACTGTCAACAGAAAAATCGGCTTTTCAGCACGCATCTGTAAAGCTGTTATGAATTGAAACAGGTCCGCAGACATGTATCCAGCCGCTTCCTTGAGAAAACAGGTCAATTTGCTTGAAATGCATGGTAAACAGCAGTAACGTAGTGTGCCATCATGAAACAGATTCTACTCCGACATGAACAAAGCGGGCCCTGTCCAACCTTTGGGCAGTATTGCGCCGAAGGAGGCTTTGCAGCCTTGCGCAAGGCATTGCAAGAAATGTCCCCCAATGACGTCCAGCAGGCAGTTATGGATTCCGGCTTGCGGGGACGGGGCGGAGCAGGATTCCCCACGGGTAAAAAATGGTCCTTCGTGCCCCGCAACCTGCCTGGGCCGAGGTACCTGATCTGCAACTGCGATGAGATGGAGCCCGGCACCTACAAGGACCGGGTGCTGCTGGAGCAGAATCCGTGCGTATTAATCGAGGGGATGGCACTGGCCTGCTACGCCCTGGACGTCAGCCACGCCTTCATCTTTATCCGCCGCGGTTACGAGCTGGCTGCCGAGTACCTGCGGCAAGGCATCAGCGAAGCTCACCGTTCAGGACTGCTGGGCGAAAACATCCTTGGCAGCGGATTCAGCCTGAATCTGGACCTGCACCAGTCAGCCGGGCGCTACATCTGCGGTGAGGAGACGGCCCTGATCAATGCCCTGGAAGGAATCCGGGCCAACCCGCGCGCCAAGCCGCCCTTCCCTGCCATCAAGGGCCTTTGGGGCCAACCAACAGTAGTCAATAACGTAGAGACCCTGGCCAACATCCCGGCCATCATCAACCATGGCCCGGCCTGGTGGAAAGGTTTGGCGGCAACGCCCGAGGCCGCCGGCACCAAGCTGTTCTGCCTCAGCGGTCATGTCCGGAACGCGGAATGCTTCGAGCTGCCGCTGGGCATGACACTGGGTGAGATCATCAGCGGCCCGGCCGACGGCATGCGGCCCAACAGCAGCTTCAAGGCCTGCATCCCCGGCGGCGCTTCAACCCCCTATCTCACACAGCAGCATTGGGATGTGGCGATGGACTTCGACCCGGTGGCCAATGCAGGCTCACGGCTGGGAACCGGGGGGATCATCGTCTTCGATCAGGCCACCTGCATGGTTGCCGCAACCCTCAACCTGACCCGTTTCTTTGCCAGGGAATCCTGCGGGTGGTGCACCCCCTGCCGCGAAGGACTCCCCTTTGTGGTGCATATCCTCGAAAAGATCGAGGATGGACAGGGGCAAGCAAGCGACATCGACATTCTGCGAGAGCATGTGCATGCCCTGAACTACGCCTTCTGCGCCCTGGCGCCGGGCGCCATGGGGCCGGTGGAAGGGCTGTTGCGACTGTTCGAGGACGAATTGACGGCGCACATCACCCATCATGGATGCCCGTTCAAGGGGGACAAGCAACCGTGATACCGCGTCTTCTCATCCTCGTGACTGTTTTGCTGACCCTCTCCGCACCGGCACTGGCTGTCACGGAAGTACGCAGCATCTCGACCCGCCCTGGCGTTACCATGGACTTCCTGTTCATGGCGCCGCAACAGGGGCAGCTCCGTGATGCCCTGATCATGTTCCCGGGAGGGAACGGGGCGGTGCCGTTCCGCATCACCAGCAGCGGCACGGCCCATGGCTGGAGCTTTCTCGTCCGGAGTGCCGATGCATTCACCCAACGGGGATTGACCATTGCCACCATCAATCCCCCTTCCGACCACCCCAACGGAATGAGCGCCAGCTTTCGCGAATCCCCGGAGCATGCCGAGGACATTGCCAAACTGGCTGCTTATCTGCGGGCGCAGGGCTTCGAGCGCATCTATCTGGTGGGCAACAGCCGTGGCACACTGTCCGCGGCCTACCTGGCAACCCAACTCAAGGGTGCACATATACGGGGTGTCGTGCTGACGTCATCGCTGGAATATGACGGATTCATGCGCTGGCTGCCGCTGAAGCGGCTGCTCCATCCGGTGCTGATGGTTCACCACCGTGATGATGCCTGCCGGGTAAGCAGCTTTACGGAGGCGGAAAAGACCCGCAAAAACCTGCTTAGCCACACCACCGTGGATTTCGTCGAGATCAACGGCGGAGCCGCTGCCAGGTCGGAACCCTGTAACGACCTGAGTGCCCACGGCTTTTTCGGGATGGAGGACAAGGTGGTTCAGATCATTGCCGACTGGGTTGGCGGCAGAAAGATTCCGAACAGGATCGAGTAAACCAGATGCCAAAACTGATCATCGACAACATACCGCTGGAAGTAAGCGAAGGCACCAGCGTCCTGGAGGCGGCGCGCCGGATCGGGATCGTCATCCCCCACTTCTGCTGGCATCCCGCCCTGGGCAAGGCCGGGGCATGCCGGGTGTGCGCTGTGAAGATCCTGGAGGGATCACCCAAGGGGCTACAGATGTCCTGCATGCTGCCGGTACAGGACGGCATGGTCGTCTCCACCATCGACCCCGAGGCCATGGCCCTGCGCAGGTCGGTCATAGAGTGGCTGATGATCAACCATCCCCACGACTGCCCGGTCTGCGACGAAGGCGGCGAATGTCAGCTGCAGGACTATACCATTGCCGGCGGCCACGGCATCCGCCGCTACGACGGCAAGAAGCGCACCCACGTCAACCAGTACCTGGGCGACCAAATAGAGCACGAGATGAACCGCTGCATCCAGTGCTACCGTTGCGTCCGTTTCTACCAGGAGTATGCGGGCGGCAATGACTTCGGCGTCATGGGACGTTCCTCCATGGTCTATTTCGGCCGCCAGCAGGATGGACCGCTGGAGTCACCCTTTTCCGGCAACCTTGTGGACATCTGCCCCACCGGTGTCTTCACCGACAAAACCGCCCGTTTCCGGGCCCGTTACTGGGACTACGACATGGCCCCCTCGATCTGCCCCCACTGTTCCCTGGGGTGCAACATCACGCCAATGGCCCGTTACCGCGAACTGCTGAAGGTTGCCGCCCGCAGGAATGACGAGGTCAACGGCTGGTTCATCTGCGACCGTGGCCGCTTTTCCAACGCCGCTGTCAACGCCCCGGACCGGCCGCGCCAGCCGTTAATCGACGGCAAAGCAGCAAGCTGGGACGGTGCGCTGGATGCCCTGATCCTGAGACTGGGGGAGTTCATCGAACTGCACGATCCCGGCAGCCTGGCCATTATCGGCTCCCCCCGCATGGGCCTGGAGGGGAACATCCTGGCTGCCCGTCTCTGGAAACTGCTCGACGCCGGGGCGCTCTGCTACTTCAGCGACGAGCTCCACGCCGGGCAGGCCATGGAGGCGGTGTCACTGCTCAATCCCGGCAACACGGCCTCTCAGGAAGACGTGCGCCAGGCGGATCTGGTGGCAATACTGGAGTGCGACCTGCTGGACGAGGCGCCGATGATGGCTCTGGCAGTTCGGCAGGCCTGGCGAAACGGGGCACGGGTTTATCTGGCGGGAAACGGCAGCACACGGAAAACGGCGCAAGAGCTGGGCTACGAGGCAGAATCCATAACCTCTCTGGCAGATATTTCTTTCAAGGACGCCCGGCATCCGGTGGTCATCTGCGGCACGCGCCATACGGGTCTCCCAATTATTGACGCAGCGGCAAAAAGCGGCGCCAAACTGGCCTTCATCCTGGACAGCCCCAATGCGTTCGGCTGTGCCCTGCTGGCAAAACAACATGGAGCATTGCCATGGTCCCAAGTCCTGGCAAGCGGCAAGATCAAGGGACTGATCGCCTTCGAAGCCGACCTGCCGGCTGAATTGACGGAAGGAGTGTCAGTGCTGGCAGTTGTTGACTGGCTCACCACACCGCTGGGGTCACGGGCGGAAATCGTCCTGCCTGCCGCTGCCTGGGTTGAGATGGACGGCACCTTCGTCAACAACGAAGGTCGTGCCCAACGCTTCAAACAGGTCATGCAACCCGGATTGCCCATCAAAGGCCTTGATCCTGCCGGACACCCGCCACGCGTGCATCGCACAACACCTCCCGGCGGTGATCCTCGCCCTTCATGGCGCGTGCTGACGGAAATCATCGAGCGTCTCGAAGGCAATAACATCTTGGAGCCGCTTTCGGGACAATGGGGGAAACTGCGTGAACTTGATGCGGAGGGTCAAGGCATGAGTTTATTGGAGGACAAAGCGTCTAAATGATTGCGGCACGCATCGCTGCTTGATTTCGGTTAAATAATTTTGTAGTAATGCTAGATCCTACAAATATTTCAGGAAAAGGTAAATTGTGGATATTTATATTTTAGCAATCATTATTCTGGGCGTCCCCTACATAGCCGGAAATATCTACGTAATAAAACTCTTCCATGGAAGTTTAAGGAACGGTTATCAGAATGAAAAATTTTGGCAGTTCCTTTTCTTGCTGCTGGTTGGCCTGCCGTCCATCCTCACTGCTATCGTGATGTTCCTGCTGAGTGGCGGTAAAATCATGCTGATCAGCAAAAAGACCGACAAAGACAACCACCCGGATGAATAACACCAGCTTCCAGTGTGCTATCCTTGAATCCAAAATTACAACAGCGAGGCTTAATGAAAACCGCAATTTTACTCATGGCCCACGGCAGTCGAGTGGCCTTGGCAAATAACGCCGCCCGCGAGGTGGCCGACATGGTGCAGGAAATAACCGGTTTTGAGATCGTCGAAGTTTCATTCCGGGAAATGCATGAGCCAAACATCCAGCAGGGGATCGACACCTGTGTGGCCAAAGGCGCCGAGCGGATCCTGATGATGCCCTATTTCCTCTTCATGGGTGCCCACGTGCAACACGACCTGCCCGAAGAGATCGCGGCAGCACAGAAACGCCATCCCGGCCTGGTCATGGAGATGGGCGCCCATCTGGGTGTGCACCGCAAGCTGGCCGAGGTGGAGGCCGAGCGGATCAACGAAACGCTGGAAAGGCTGGGGTGGCACTGATGGACTCGCTAACCATGAAACCAGAAGATATCGAGACGGAATCCTTTCGCATCATCGACAGTGAGGCAGGACAACACGACTGGCTGGATGCTGAGTGGCAGGTGGTGCGACGTGCAATTCATACAAGCGCCGACTTCGAATATATCCGTACCATGGTTTTTTCAGGCAGGGCAGTTGAACAGGCCGTTGCAGCCATCAGAGACGGGGCGGGCATTGTAACGGACACGAATATGGCCCTGTCCGGAATTAGCCAGTCACGCCTGGTTCCCTTCGGCTGCAAGGTTACCTGCCATGTGGCAGATTCCGATGTGAGCGCCCTGGCACAGCGTGAAGGTATTACCCGTTCGGTGGTTGCCATTCGCAAGGCGGTGCGTAACCCCAACAACCGTATCTTTATAATCGGCAACGCTCCCACGGCGCTTTTTGAACTGTTGCGGCTGATCCAGGCTGGACAGGCATTTCCGGCGTTGATCATCGGCCTTCCGGTCGGCTTTGTCGGTGCCGAGGAAAGCAAAAACGCCCTGGCCGGCACGCAGCACAACATCCCGTTCATCACCAACATGGGGCGCAAGGGCGGCTCGAACGTAGCCGCAGCAGTGCTGAATGCCCTGGCAATACTGGCCGCGCAGGGCTAGGGTACGATGGCAAACATCATACTCCTGGCGGTCTGTCTCGTCGCCGGTATTATACTCAAGAAAACCGGCCGGTTCCCGCAAACAACGCCGGCAGCCCTGAACGGTTTCATCATCCACATCTCCCTGCCGGCCCTGGCCATCCTGCACATACACAACTTGAAGATTGATGCCTCCCTGGGGCTGACTGCCGCCATGGCCTGGCTGCTTTTCGCCGGCGCCTGGGCGATCTTCTCTTTCGCCGGAAAGGCCCTGAAGCTTTCCCCGCCCACTATCGGCGCACTGATACTGGTAGCCGGACTTGGGAACACCTCCTTTGTCGGGCTGCCGATGATCGAGGCCTATTTCGGCAAGGAGCACCTGGGCATCGGCATCATTGCCGACCAGCTCGGCTCATTCATGGTGCTCTCGACCCTCGGCATTCTGGTGGCAACGATATATTCATCCGGCGATGTCACACCTCGGCAGATGGCCCGCAAGATCCTGATGTTTCCGCCATTCCAGGCGTTGATCCTGGCATTTATACTCCGTCCGCTCCCGTTTCCGGCCTGGACCGTCACGATTCTGGAAAAACTGGGCAGCACCCTCACACCTCTGGCCCTGGTTTCGGTCGGCTTCCAGCTCCAGTTCAGCGGCCTGCGGGCCGTGCTGAAACCGCTGTCCATCGGACTTGGCTATAAACTGCTGCTGGGACCTGCGCTGATCTATACCCTGTATGTCACCCTTTTGGGCTCCTCCGGAACCGTCATGCAGGTCACCATCTTCGAGGCTGCCATGGCGCCCATGATCACCGCCGGCATCATCGCCATCGACCATGACCTGGATCCGCCGCTGGTGGGCATGATGGTCGGGATTGGCATCCCGCTCTCTTTTGTCACCCTCCATTTCTGGCACCGGTTCCTCACGGTGCTGTCATGAAAAAAATCCTACGCCAAGGCTACACCACCGGTGCCTGCGCTGCGGCAGCCGCCCGGGGAGCGGCCCTGATGATCGCCAGCCAGGAACTTGTCAGCGAGGTCACCATAATGCTCCCGGCCGGGACTGCGACCACATTTCAGTTGCACGGCAAGACCTTGGGCAAAAACAGCGCCGCCTGCTTCGTGGTCAAGGATGCCGGGGATGATCCGGATGTGACCAACGGGGCCGAGGTGCATGCAGCTGTAACCCTCACCCAGGAAGAACAGGAACAGGGCATACTGATCACCGGCGGTGAAGGCATCGGCAAAGTCACCAAGCCCGGACTGGCAGTGGCGCCGGGTGAATGGGCCATCAATCCGGTGCCCCGGCAAATGATAACGGAGGCCGTTCGCAGCGCCTTCAGCCTTCAGCCTTCAACCTTCAGCCTTCAAGTCGTTATCTCCATCCCCGACGGCGAACAACGGGCGAAGAAAACTCTTAACGCGCGCCTCGGCATCATCGGCGGGCTTTCGATCCTCGGCACCACCGGCATTGTCCGCCCCATCTCCGCCAAGGCCTGGACCGACACCATCGATGCCGCACTGGATGTCGCCAAGGCGTGTGGCTGCGAAAATGTCGTTCTTTCCACCGGACGCAGCAGCGAGATGGCGGCACAAAACTATCTAATTCATCCTCCCCCTCCCTTGACGGACCCAAACAGCGGGCCTAAAGGAGGGGGTCGGGGGGTGGGTGAAGCTGCCACAAACGACGGTCATGGCAACATCCCCCCCACCCTAACCCTCCCCTTTAGGCCCCAGAGGGTCCGCCAAGGGGGAGGGGATGTCTTTTTTCCCGAAGAAGCATTCATCATGATGGGCGACTACATCGCCTATGCCTTGCGTGCCTGCCTGCAGCGGAGTTTTGACCGGCCAATCATTGCCTGCCAGTTCGCCAAGCTGCTCAAGATTGCCTGCGGCTACGGTAACACCCACGCTGCCGCATCGGAGCTGGATCTGGCCACCCTTCGAGAGTGGGCCACGGAGCAGGGACTCCCCGGGCAGACCCTGGATCTGATTACCGGTGCCAACACGGCGCGGCAGATCATTATCGCGAGTGACTTCGATCCGATCCTGCTGGAGCTGGTCTGCAGGCACGCCCACGATGCCGCCCGCAGCCATGCCCCCGGCATCCTGCCGTCATTCCTGATGGCCGATTATGGCGGCAACATCGTCTTCCGCGCGTAAAACCAAAGAAATAATTTCCAACATACTAACAACCGCAGAAAACAATTTGTGACTTACGGAAAACCTATGCTATTATTCCGGTTTCTTTATGCCGCGTGAGGGAGGGTATCCATGCCACAGTTCTTTGAAGGAAAACTGGACGCAAAAGGCCAGAAAATCGGCATCGTCGTCGGTCGTTTCAACAGCTTTATCTGCGAGCGCCTGCTGGAAGGGGCTATCGACGCCATTATCCGCCATGGCGGCGACGACAAGAACATACACGTCGCCAGAGTACCGGGCGCCTTCGAGATTCCTCTGGCAGCCAAGAAAATGGCCGACAGCGGAAAGTATGACGGGATTGTCTGCCTGGGTGCCGTGATCCGTGGTTCCACGCCGCACTTCGACTACGTCGCTTCCGAAGTATCCAAGGGCGTGGCATCCGTGTCCCTTGACAGCGGTGTGCCGATCGCCTTCGGCGTTCTGACCACCGACACCATCGAGCAGGCCGTGGAACGGGCCGGCACCAAAGCCGGCAACAAGGGCTTCGAGGCCGCCGTCACCGCCATTGAGACCATCAATCTGCTAAAGGCGCTGAAATAATGGGATTACGACGAGAAGCTCGCGAATTGGCGCTCCAGATGCTCTATGCCCTTGACGCCAATCCCACCGTAGGTTTGCGGGAGATGCTGCAATCCTTCAGGGAAGATCAGGCACAGGTTTCTGCCAGGGTGCGCGAGTTTGCCGAAGGGCTCGTTCAGGGAGTGCAGGGGGAGCGGGATAACATCGACACCGTCATCAAGTCACGCTCCAAAAACTGGGCGCTGGCCAGGATGCCACGTGTGGACCTGAACGTCATGCGAATGGCAGCCTATGAACTGATGTTTCGGCCCGACATCCCCAAGAAGGTCACCATCAACGAGGCCATCGAGATCGCCCGCAAATTCGGTGACAAGGATTCGCCCGCCTTTGTGAACGGTATCCTGGACGAGATCGAGGCATGTGCCAAAACTGAAGAAACAAGCGAGGAACAATGAGCGATATCAAGGTAGGTTTGATAGGATTCGGCAATATCGGTGCAGGTGTTGTAAAACTGCTTCAGGAAAATGCGGACGTCATCCGCAGCAAAGTGGGAACAGGAATAGTCCTTAAACGGATAGCAGACCTGGATATAACCAGCGACCGCGGGGTGGCAGTCGATCCTGCCTGCCTCACCACCGATATCAACGCCATTTTCGACGACCCTGAGATCTCGGTGGTCATAGAACTGGTCGGCGGCTATGAGCCGGCCAAAAGCTTCGTGCTGAAGGCCATTGCAAAGGGCAAGCACATCGTCACCGCCAACAAGGCTCTCCTGGCGCTGCATGGTGAGGAGATCTTCGCCGCAGCGGCCCGCAACAATGTGGAGGTGCAGTTCGAGGCCTCCGTCGGCGGCGGCATCCCGGTCCTGACCGCCATCAAGGGCAACATGGCCGCCAACAATTTCGGCAGCGTGTTCGGCATCATGAACGGCACCTGCAACTACATCCTGACCCGCATGACCCAGGAAGGGGCCGATTTTGCCGACATGCTGAAGGTTGCCCAGGAACTGGGCTACGCCGAACCTGACCCGACCTTTGACATCGAAGGGGTGGACACGGCCCACAAGCTGGCCATCCTGGTCTCACTCTGCTTCGGCACCCGCATCGACTTCAAGGACATCTACACCGAAGGGATCTCCGCTATCAGCGGCCTGGATGTCAAGTTTGCCCGCGATTTCGGTTACCGCATCAAACTGCTGGCCATCGGCAAGCTGACCAACGGCCAGGTGGAAGCCCGCGTGCATCCCACCATGATCCCTCTGCACAACCCCATGGCCGATGTGAACGGTGTCTTCAACGCCATCCGCCTGACCGGCGATTTTGTCGGCCCGGTCATGTTCTACGGACGCGGCGCCGGACAGAACCCCACCGCCAGCGCCATCGTGGGCGACCTGATCGGACTGTCCCGCAGCATGATGGCCGGGGCAGGTCGCAGGATGGCTCCCCTGGGCTTCCTTGACAAAGAGATCAAGACCATTCCGGTCAAACCCATGGCCGACATCATCAGCAAATACATGCTGCGCTTCAGCGCCCTGGACAAACCGGGTGTGCTGGCCTCCATCGCCGGAGCGCTGGGCAAAAACGGCATCAGCATCGAATCCATGGTGCAGACCGCCCATCAGGCCGGCGACGAAACGCCGGTGCCGATCGTGATCATGACCCACGAAGCCCGCGAAGGCTCGGTGCAGACAGCACTGGCCGAGATCGACGGCTACGACTTTATCTGTCAGAAGACCAGCTTTATCAGGATCGAGGACAACCTGGAGTAATCGTACTAGAAATCATTAAACCCACCACGGAGGCACCGAGACACGGAGTAACACAGGGAGAAGATTACCAACTGCTAAAGTTTTCTCCGTGTCTTCGTGTCTCCGTGGTAGATTATTGTTTTTTACAGGAGACGTCGAATGAACACGAAGATTCTGCTCAGCGAAGATCAGATTCCCAAGCAGTGGTACAACATCATCCCCGATATGCCCGGCCCGCTGGCTCCGGTCATCAATCCCCAGACCCTCAAACCGATTTCGCCCGAGGACATGCTGGCCATCTTTCCCATGTCGCTGATCGAGCAGGAGATGTCGCCTAACCGCTGGATCGACATCCCCGACGAGGTGCGCGATATATACCGGCTCTGGCGGCCGTCACCGCTCTACCGGGCGCACCGCCTGGAAAAGGCGCTGGGAACACCGGCCAAGATTTACTACAAGTACGAAGGGGTTTCCCCGGCCGGCTCCCACAAACCAAACTCGGCCATCCCCCAGGCATACTACAACAAACAGGCCGGTATCCGCCGCCTGGCGACCGAGACCGGGGCCGGCCAGTGGGGCAGCTCCCTGGCCCTGGCCTGTTCCATGTTCGGCCTGGAATGCACGGTTTACATGGTCAAGGTTTCCTGCACCCAGAAACCGTATCGCAAAAGCATGATGCAACTGTGGGGCGCGACCGTACACCCCTCGCCGTCCGAATTCACCAACGCCGGCCGCACCATCCTGGCCCACGACCCGGATTGCCTGGGCTCCCTGGGTATCGCCATCTCCGAGGCGGTCGAGGATGCTGCCACCCATAGCGACACCAACTACGCCCTGGGCAGCGTGCTCAACCACGTCTGCCTCCATCAGACAATCATCGGCCAGGAGGCACAGGCACAGATGAAGATCGCCGGTGACTACCCTGATGTGGTCATCGCCTGCTGCGGCGGCGGTTCCAACTTCGCCGGACTGGCCTTCCCCTTCATCTCCGACCGGGCCAACGGCAGGAACGTGCGCTGCATGGCGGTTGAACCTGCCTCATGTCCAACCCTTACCAAGGGTGTCTACGCCTTTGACTACGGCGATACCGCCAAGATGGCCCCGATCTCCATGATGTACACCCTTGGCCACGATTTCATGCCACCCGGTATCCATGCCGGCGGCCTGCGTTACCACGGTGAATCGCCGTTGGTCTCCCAGTTATATCACGCCGGCCAGATCGAGGCCAAGGCCTACAAGCAGAATTCCTGCTTCGAGGGCGCCCTGCTCTTCTCCCGCTGCGAAGGGATCGTCCCGGCACCGGAATCGTCCCACGCCGTGCGGGCCGCCATCGATGAAGCGGTGCTGGCCAAGGAGGAAGGCAAGGAGCGGACCATCCTGTTCGGACTGTCCGGACATGGCCAGCTGGACATGGGCGCCTATGATGCCTATCTTTCCGGCAATCTGGAGGATTACGAGTATCCAAGTGAGATGGTGAAACAGGCGCTGGAAAGACTGCCCAAGATAAGCCTGTAACTTACATTCACCACAGAGACACGGAGGCACGGAGAAAGACAAAGAGAAAACTTTAAATAGTAGTTAATTTAAAACCTGAAATCAGTTTGAATTTTACTTTTTCTTAGGTTCTCTCCGTGTCTCCGTGCCTCCGTGGTGAGGTCCTTCAGTGGTAAGAATAAAAATCTGCGGTATAACGAACCTCGAGGACGCGCTGCTGGCAGTTGCTGCCGGTGCCGATGCCCTCGGGTTTGTTTTTTTCAAGGAATCCCCCCGCCACATCTTTCCTGAACAGGCAGCGGCCATCATCCGTCAGCTGCCACCTTTTGTGCAGACCGTTGGCCTGTTTGTCAACGAGGCGCTGGAGACCGTTAACGGGATAGCAGACCGGTGCGGCCTGGATATCATCCAGCTTCATGGCGATGAATCGCCTGAATTCTGCGATGGCGTCAAGCGCCGCGTCATCAAGGCCCTGCGCGTTAAGGACATCACCAGCCTGGATGCAATGAAAGACTATCAGGTGGCAGCTTTCCTGCTGGATGCCTGGTCCCCCACTGCCCACGGCGGCACCGGACGCACCTTCAACTGGGAGATCGCAGCCTCGGCGGCGCAATCAGGCTGTATTATCCTGGCAGGCGGGTTGACACCGGAAAATGTCGCTGATGCGATCAGGCAGGTTCGGCCATATGCTGTTGATGTTTCCAGCGGTGTCGAAACTGAACCGGGAAAGAAATGTCGCGAAAAGATGACGACTTTTATTCATGCAGCAAAACAGGCATTATCCCAGCACAATCAATGAACTCCGTTGACACGCCAAAAAAATACACCCGTTTTACCTTTCTGATACCGCTCTTCGTATCCGCTTCCGTAATTGCCTATTTCTACCGTATTCCGGGAATTACCGCCGACGGTCACATCTATCTGCAGATCGCCCGCAACATCCGTTATGGCATAGGCCTGGGCTGGCAGGCACTCTGGTGCCCTCCCATGCACTCCATTCTGATAGCCCTTGCCAGCTGGCTTCCGGGGGTGCCGGATATCCATACAGCATCAGGGATTGTGGCCCCGTTCATGGGGGTTGTGTTGCCGGTAGCGGTTTATTTCCTGGCAGCAGGCATCTTTCCTCGCACCGTTGCAGTGGCTGCTGCCATTATTACGGCGGTATTTCCGCAATTAATCTTTCTGAGCTTCAGCACAGATCCGGACATCACCTATACGGTATTTCTCATCACCGCCCTTGCGCTACTGCTGGAAACCGCCAAACGCAAGTCGTACCTGCTGGCCCTCCTTGCAGGGGCCTTCTTCTCTCTGGCCTGGCAGACCCGTTCCGAAGGCTTTCTGATCATGCTGTTTACCCTGACGGCACTATGCCTTTCAGAGGGGCTTCATTTTTACAAATCCGTGCTGGTAAAATGTTGTGCAACGGTGCTTGTGGCATTTTTTCTGGTCTCCTCTCCATACCTCATATTCCTGAAGAAACATTACGGCGCCTTTGTCATCAGCCCCAAATCGACCTACGTACTGATCTGGATGAAATCCCGCATCTATCATGACAACGACAAGGGCGAACAAGGGAATGATGAGCTGTGGGGGCTCAGTCCTGACGGAAAATATGCCTGGCAGCACCCAAGCGGCTTCATGGATGTAGCCCGGTATCTCATGACCCATCCGGGGAAAAGCCTGGGGGTATATCTGAGAAACCTGTCCCAGGAAATTCCGGGACGCATCCCGAACAACAGCGGCTGCCTGCATTATCCGCAGACATACCCCATATACCTGGCCCTCCTGGCGGTCTTCATGGCATTCAGACGCTGGAACGGGAATTCGGCTTACGGCAAGGCAATCCTGTATTCTCCGTTCCTGCTGCTGTTGATCCTGCCGGTATTTACCGAGGGTTGGTGGAAGTACCTCGTCCCCTATGCGCCATTACTTTTCATTGCAGGGTGCGCGGGACTGTTCCGGATAACGGAATGGCTCACCGGCCGCATCTGCAAAGACAAGGGGAACCGCGCGGGATCAGCGATTGCCATGCTCCTTGTCGTACTGCTGGCAGGCTATTACCTGTCGCTTCTGGTTGAGAAGCCAACCCAGAAAAACACCGGAGTCCAGCCGGAGCGGCTGATTTTCGCGGAAGAAACCAAAAATGCGGCCCAGATGGCCAGAAATATCTTCGGACCCGGCCGCAACTATCTTGTTAGCTGGAACAAGATGATCTACTATCTTGACGGCCTCTGGACAGCGGAACCGATCACCGATTTTCCAAACCTGATGGCGTTTATCCGTCGCAACAACGTGGATTATATAGTCAGGGAAATCGATCCGCAGGGTTTTTCTGACAGTGATCTGGCGATTACGCCACCAGGGATCCGGCTTGCAGCTGTTTACCGGTCGCCCCGCATCAGCTACATGGTGGCGTTTTACCAGGTAATGCGCTGAACTTCATGAAACCGGTCACTTCAGACAAACCCGCCTGCAGATTTTGCGGCTGCACCGAACTTCATGAGACCATTGGTCCGATTTTTCGCTGTGGGGCGTACTACAGCGTATTATATTGCCGCCGCTGCAACATCGGCATGACCTGGCCACAACCAGACGTCGCAACCCTTGAAGAGCTCTACGCCCCCGGGCAATACCGTGTCGATGGTGGAAAACGCTTCATTGCGCCGGTCGAACTGTTGTTCGAACAGCATAAGAAAGGGCTGATTCCACGTTTTTCCAGCAACATGAAACCCGGAAAAATGCTGGATGTCGGTTGCGGCAGCGGCTTTCTGGCGTCGCTGTTTGCCCAGGCGGGCTGGGCCGTTACCGGCATAGAGTTCAACGATGAGACAGCCGTTCACGCGCGCGAGACCTATGAGATCAATGTCGTCACCGATATCTCTTCAGTCAGCGGGAATTTTGATCTCATAGTCGTCAACCATGTCCTGGAGCATCACTTTGAACCGGAGTTATTGCTGAAAGAATGCCTCAGGCTGCTCAACCCTTCCGGAAGGCTCATTGTTGCGGTGCCTAATTTCAGTTCATTCCAGTCACGGATCGGCAGTGACAACTGGTTTCACCTTGATTTTCCAACCCATCTGTATCATTTCACTGATCAGGGTTTGGTCAACCTTCTGATCAAGTCCGGTTTCACGGTGACCAACCGCTCAAATGCCGACTGGGTGCAAAATTTCTATGGCTGGCTTCAGACGCTGCTGAACCTTGTCGGGCTGGATCACAATGCTCTCTATAATTTCCTGAGAATGAAGCATCGTGCAAAAAAATGGCCGTCAGCGGCAATAATACTTTCACTGTTTTCGTGCCTGTGGGCCATCCCTGCTTCATTACTCGGCATGTTTGTGGAGAGGATATCCCGCACCGGTGGCGTGATCCGTTGTATCGCTGTACCTGATCAATCGCACCAACAGGGATCAAATAGCGCTGATATTTGACCAACACCTTATTTTCGAGAACTTCTGCTGGAGGAATCATGAAATTACCCGACAAACATGGCCATTTCGGCG
>JBGSQD010000189.1:0-18674 GCA_041738275.1 Geobacterales bacterium | reverse complement strand
CCAGCCCCCACACCACCCGGCATGCGGGTCCGCACCGGGATGAAGCAAATCATCTGCATACGTTTGAACAACCACCATCGGTTATCAGGACACAAAAAGGAGGGAATAACTATGATTAGCCGCTTTCTTGTCGTAATGATCATCTTGACCGCCAGTGTAGCCGCACATGCCACAGACGTCCGGGTTTCGGTGACCGAAGTCAAGGATAGCCGCACTACCGGACAATTTTTCAACAACCTGGATATCAAGCTGAAGCTGACTGGCGATGATATCGCCGGCGCCAAGGGCATACGCACGGTTGTTACCAGCGCCGTGGATGACACCGGCCGCAACCTGCTGAAAGATGAGGACAAGAGCCAGGAATTCAAACCGTTGCAGGACAGCGACTTAGGGGCGGAGGTGGAACTGAGGTTCAAGAATCCCGCGCGGAAATCTTCCGTTGTCAAAGAAATTACTGGTGAGGTGCATTTGTTCATGCCGGTACGGGACCCGTCAGCAACGGTCATACTCAAGAGCTTCAAGACTCTGACCGGCAAACCTGTCAGCGACCCGGCGCTTGTCAAAGCCGGAATGCAGCTGACCGTTCTTACCAAAAAAGAGTATGACATCCTGGCGAAGCAGCATGAACAGCAGGCAATAGAAGAAGCTGAAAAGAACCTGGAACAGGCAATGGTGGAGGTAATCAAGGGAATGTTCGGTTCATTTTTCCAGGTGGGCGAGAATGATGTGCTCCTCAAGATCGATGATCCTGACAAGAAGTTTATCAAGGCCGAGGTGCTGAATGCAAAAGGGGAGGTAATTCATAATTCTTCTACTACCTCTGCCAATGACATGAGGGTGCTGGGATTTGACGAGAACCTTCCCGCTGATGCCCAATTGCGGATTTTTCTTAAAACACCGAAATCGGTTGTAGTTGTCCCGCTGAAACTGGCTGATATTGCCTTGCCTTAATCACTAACTAAAAACGCCTTCCGGCAATCCGGAAGGCGTCTGTCTGCCATCATATATCAAACTATTTCCCCAGCGCCTCCTCGATCCTGTCACAAAGCGTCTTCAGAACTTTGATGCGGGCATAGTTCTTGTCATTGGCCTCAACCAGCGTCCAGGCAGCTATCTCTGTGCTGGTGCGGTCGATCATGTCGCAGACGGCCAATTCATACTCACCCCACTTGTCCCGGTTGCGCCAATCATCGTCCGTTATCTTGAAACGCTTGAAACTGACTTTCTCCCGCTCCTTGAAGCGCTTGAGCTGTTCTTCCTGGCTGATGGCGAGCCAGAACTTGACCACCACGGTCTTGTTACGGACAAGCTGCTCTTCGAAATCGTTGATCTCACCGTAGGCCCGCATCCAGTCGGCACGGGGACAATACCCCTCCACCCGCTCCACCAGCACCCGGCCGTACCAGGAGCGATCAAAGATGGCAAAGCGCCCCTTGCGCGGAATGTTGCGCCAGAAACGCCACAGGTACGGCTGGACCTGTTCCTCTTCAGTGGGGGCGGCCACGGGAATGACACGGTACTGGCGCGCATCCAGACCCTGGGTGATGCGACGGATACTGCCGCCCTTTCCTGCGGCATCGTTCCCCTCGAACACGACCACAACAGAAAGTTTTTTAAAGTCATCGTGGCGGGTCAGCAGGTTGAGTTTGCCCTGGTATTTCTCCAGATCATCCTCGTAGTCGGACTTCTTGATCTTTTTCGAGAGATCCAGGGTTCTGAGAATCAGCAGGTCGTCAATGGCCGGCACCATGGGGGGGATCGGCTCGTCGTGGTGCGGCGGTTCCGGGGTATCCAAGCGCAGGCGAAGGGCGTTCAGCAGCGCCTTGCCGATGGTAAGATAGCGGTAGCGAGGGTCGGTTCCCTCTACGATGATCCAGGGGGATTCCGGGGTGCTGGTGGAACGCAACATGCGCTCGGAGACCTTGCGGAACTTATCGTAACGTTTGTAGTGCTGCCAATCGGTGTCAGTCACCCGCCAACGGGTCTTGGGATCTTTCTCCAGGCTTTTCAGGCGCTTTTTCTGCTCATCCTGTGACAGGTGCAGCCAGAATTTCAGCACCAGTGCGCCCTCATCACAGAGCATCTTTTCGAAATGGATGATCCGGTCCAGGCGCTGGTCCAGCTCCGCGTTCTTGATGTCGCCGTACACATTTTCCACCAGCGGGGCGGAATACCAGGTACCGATAAAAATGCCGATCTTGCCCTGAGGCGGCAACACCCGCCAGTATCGGTACATCTGCGGCCGTTCCAGCTCCTCATCAGTCAGGTCGCGCAGGGCGTGGGTCTCTACGTGACGGGGATCCAGCCACTCGTTGAGGATGTTGACAGTTTCACCCTTGCCGGCGCAATCAACGCCTGCTACCAGGATGATTACCGGGAATTTCCTGGACTGGAGCAGGTCCAACTGGGCGTCTAGCAATGCCTCGCGCAGCTCGGGAATCTCTTTTTTCCAGGCTGCCTTACTGATTTTATGGCCAAGCTCTGCCGATTCGAACATATTCCCTCCCGAGAACAATTGATTCCAAACCACGGCATGCACACATATAGGGAGCTTATATCACAAAAAACATCACGGGTGATACGGTTCCATCGACATGGTTGTTTTTTTCTTTGAATGTTATGCCCTGCTATGATAAAAATGATAGATACTAAATTCAGGAGGTTGCTGGTGAAAAAAACCATATTTACGCTTCTTACTATTGCAGCACTCGCCCTTTCAGGGTGCAAGGACAAACCCAAGACAGAAGCACCCCAACAACCCGCAGGCATGCCCGGCCAGGGTCAGATGCCCCCCGGCCATCCCGGCGGCGCAGCTCCTGCTGGCGGCGGCGATCCTCATGCCGGTATGAAGGCTCAGGAAATTCCCGCTGGTGTCGGCAAAAAAGCCAAGGTCACCCAGACCATGAATGCAGCTGGCTACACCTATGTGGAAGCTGCTGACGAAAAAGGTGTGAAGACATGGCTGGCCCTGCCCGAAGTCAAGGTCAAAGTGGGTGATTCCATCGAGTATCCCGAAACACCCCCCATCACCAACTTCCAGAGCAAGACCCTCAACAAGAGTTTTGACAAGATTTCCTTCATCCCCGGCATCAGGATTGTAAAGTAAAATCCCGAACCGGAATCTTCAGACAGCGGGGCCGAAATGGCCCCGCTATTTTTTTGCCCCGAGCGCTGTCAGTGATGGGCCGTGCTTCGGCAGAATTGCCAGTACACGGCGGTAACACGTTGCAGCCAGGCCCTTCTTATGCTGTTCGACATACAATTCCGCCAGCAGATACCATCCCCATGGATTATCCGGCTCCTGCCCGGTTATCTCTTTAAACTCACACTCAGCAGCCACAACATCGTCATGCTGTCGAAACCACTCCCCTGCCAGCACATTGGTTGTGTAACAGTATCCCAAAAGCTGCTTCTGCCGCTGGAAGCGACTCGGATCTTCAGGGCCATGATCTCCGGCCAGAGCCTTCAGAAGCCGGTTATGGCCAGCCCCTGGTGTACCAGCGACATACAGTGCTGATTCTCTGCTCTTCTCAAAGATGTCCCTGTTGATCTGCCCGGCAGCTATCGCATCTTCAAACAGTCGCGTTCCGGGATAATAGGCCAACGGCGAGACATATCCGTCATCAGGGCGAATGCGCCTGACCAGATCCATGGTCTGTTTTATGTCGTCTTTGGTCTCGCCAGGGACATCAGAGATCAGGTAGACCGACAGGTTGATTCCTGTCTTTCTGACCAGAGCAGCTGCCTGTTCCACCTGTCCGGGGGTTATGGCTTTTCCAAGCTTGTCCAGAATCTGCTGCGAACCCGATTCAACCCCAAGCTGAACGCACTCGCAACCGGCACGTTTCATCCATACCAGCAGCTCTTCATCAAGGGCGGTGACCCGGGATTGGCAATTCCAGAGAATATGGGCCCTGCGCTCGATCAGCAACCGACAGAAGGCAATGGCGCGGTTACGATCCGCGCTGAACGTGTCGTCCCGCAACGAGAAATATATCAAGCCGCGTGAGTCCCGGAGGTACAGGATCTCGTCCACAATATGCCCTGGCGAGCGAAAACGGACGCGGCGGTTCCAGAATTCCGGCGAGCTGCAAAAATAACAGGCCGAAGGGCACCCCCGGGCGGTTATGATGAACTCGGACTGCAGATCACGGTCAACGCCTATGGAATTCTCCAGGAAACGGCTTGCAAAGGGCAACTGATTAAGATCTGTCAGCGGTGAACCGGAAGCATTGACGACCACCCCCCCTTTATTCCTGAACGCAATGCCTTTAATGCCGCCCCACTCGCGGCCTTTGTCACAGCAGGCAACAAGCTCAAGCAGTGCCGTCTCGCCTTCACCCAGTATGACAATATCTACCGGAGAATCTTTCCTGAGCAGCTCCTGGTAACAGAAGGTGGCATGCCCCCCTCCCATGACAATGGTACAGCCGGGTATTTCGCGGCGAACAAGTGCTGCAAGGTCATTGGAGACATGCCGGTTGTGGGTCCATTGGGAGATACCCACAAGATCCGGTTTCAGGGTTTTCAGTTGCTGCCTGATGGCAGAATCCGTGCAACCGGAAAAATTGGCCAGTCGGGCATCGAAGCCGGCTTTCCTGAGACATGCATTTAATGAGCAGAGTCCCGTAGGCAACAGGCTGAGATAAGGATCATCGCGATTGGGTGCACCGGATATGTAAGCAAGGATGATTTTCATTCGTGGGCAAAAAAAATCCGGGCCACTTGACCCGGATCTTTTCTATTTAGGTATTTGCTGCCATTGAATCAGTTATTGATATTCAGTGATATTCCCATCAGATCATTATTAACGGCATCGTTCTCGTTCTCTTCATCAACACCCTGCAGCAATTCGCTGAAGTTGATGTTATCGGCAGCAGCGACACTGTCGATCCGTCGAGCCCCAAGGAAGCGCGAGATATAGTATGGGGTATCCATGGATGAGATTACAACGCGGTGATCGCGGGAAGAGGCATGGATCATTTTGCGGTCACCGAGATAGATACCCACGTGTGACGGGAAATTGGCATAGGTCTGAAAAAACACCAGATCCCCCTTGCGCAGGTCCCCTCTCACTACTTCGGAGCCAACATAGAACTGTTCACGGGCGGTACGGGGCAGGCTGACCTTTTGCTCACGAAAAACCTGCTGGACAAAGCTTGAGCAGTCAAGCGCGTTACGGCTGTTGCCTCCGAAGCGATAGCGCGCTCCGAGGAAACTATATGCCGTTTTTTTGAGGTTACTGATTCCAGACCCGTTATCTTCAATTGTTTTTGCCAGGTCCACCGGACGGTCAACCTCAATATCGGTCAGTTCGGCCAGAGAATCTGAAAATTCCTGTTCATTGAGAAGATCCTGATTGATCAGTTCAAGTCGGTTAGCCCCCGCTGTAAAACGCGGCGACTCTTCAACTACCTGGGTCGTATCCCTTAAAGCCAGCATCTGGCCAATCTTGAGCTTATTACCCTTCAACCCGTTCAGGCGTCGAATATCAGACGTTTTCACGCCGGTCTTTTTTGCGATCCGGGGGAGTGAATCCCCTTTGACCACCTTGTATGTTTGGGACTTTCCCGCCACCTTCGTCTTCTTACCCTTGCTGGCTGCATGGGATGGGATGATGAGGCGCTCACCTTTAGAAATGTGGGTTCCGGTCAGGTTATTTACGGATTTGAGCTCATTGACGGTGACATGGTATTTGCGGGCTATGGAATGGAGCGACTCGCTCTTGCGGACTACGTGGGTTTTGGATGCCTGGACCAGTTGAGGGAAGGCGAGAAGCATGAGGCATAGAATGATAATGTATCTGGAATGCGCCATTTTTCCTCCTTTTGTTTGAATATTCAACATGGGGTGGAAGTTTTATATAACAAAGCCTCCCTGAAGTCAACCACTATGTGGTCATGTCACCACCATTTCCAAGCAACAACCAAGCCAACTCTGCGGATTTACTGATTCTTTTTACGGGCAACAAGGCGGATGGATACGACCTCGTCCCTCAGGATAGTGACCATCTTCAAAGGAGGCAGCAGATTCTTACGATACTCCTCTCCCTTGACCAGCCTGGCAGCATCAATCGCCTCCGTTGCAACCTCATAGACACGCGCAACCTGGGCAGCCGGGCCCTCCACCACTACTGTCGCCGGGTCTGCAACAACCTGATAACCGGCCAGGCCGCGCCCGAATCCACCACGCAACGTGACCCTGACCGGCACGGTTTTGCGCCCTTTCCGTTCCGTCACAATCTTCACGGTGCCGGGACTGACATCGTTAATGGCCATACCGGAAGGGAGATTGAAGTCGTCATGTTTTATCCTGACGGAGGTCTGACCTTCGCGAACATCCGAAAGATCGATGTCCGCTGCAATATCCAGCTTGGACGGCAGGGGGGTCAGACTGGACAAAGATTTCAGCTGCACATCCACTTCCTCGGGGGTACTACGCACCATCACCAGTTCATCCGGAATACCGTGCATCCTTACCGGCGCCGTGATCGTGGTGATTAATCCCTGCCGGGAGGTAATAAGTACCCAGAAGACGACGACAATGAGCAAAATTGACGTTTTAGGCATAATATTACTGAATATGCGCTGTGACAGGGTGATACGAGCCCTTTCGCGGGCCGGGCTTATCAGATTATCCAGCAGGGTGACCAGTTCAGCGGGAGAGGCGACGGGCCGCAATTCCCCGGCAACAGCAAGCATGACCTCGCCACGTTCCTCGGATACGACCGCGACCACGGAGTCTGTTTTCTCGGAGAGCCCGAGTGCCGCACGGTGGCGCGTGCCCATAAACTGGGGGATATCTGGGTTGGACGACAATGGCAGGTGGCAAGAGGCCATAACAATGCGGCCGTCCCTGATCAGGGCGGCACCATCATGCAGCGGTGTGCCATCGGCAAAGATCGCCCCGAGTATCTGGGGGGTGATTTCACAATCCAGTCGAACGCCGTTCAACATCATATCTGCCAGAGATTCACTGCGCTGAAAGACCAGAATCGCGCCGGTTCGCTGAGCTGCCATACTGAATAGCGACTCGGCAATCTCCTGGAACTGGCTCTGCTGCGTCTCCTTCTGACTTTCGAACAGATGGCGCAACAAACTGAAACGGTACAGGGCCTGACGGATCTCGGCCTGAAAAACCACGATAATAAGTACGATCAGCACTGTTCCCAGTTCCTGCAGGATCCAGCTGGTCATATACAGCCCGAGAAACCGGGTGGCAAAATATATCAGCGTCACTACCCCCAGCCCCACCAGCACCTGCATGGCGCGGGTTTTACGGAACCAGGAATACAGTTGGTACAAAAGAAATGTCATGATCAGAATGTCGGCGACATCCTGGATGCGAATAAATGAAGACACTGGCTGGATTCCCTTTTCCGTCCTTCGGGTTGATGCAATTAATAATGAATCTCAGGCCGGCAAACTCGAACAGATGCTGCGAGATATTTTAGCGGTCCTCTTCGCCTTGATTTTACTGGTCTTATGCACCAAAAGTATGCTACAAGGCAAAGTATTGTTATATAGCACTAAACTCCCACAAAAGGTAGCACAAACTATGTTCAGGCTTTCCGAAAAAGGCACAAAAATTCAAGAGATGTTCGGCACTATTGCCCCTCGCTACGATTTTCTCAACCGACTGCTCAGTTTGGGCATTGACCGCCGTTGGCGCACCAAGGCGGTACGATTGCTTAAATACCAGGAAGGGTCGCGGATCCTGGACGTGGCAACCGGCACCGGAGACGTGGCTCTGGAGATTGCACGAACAACACCTTCCTCGGTAAAGATAACCGGGGCAGACTTTTGTCAGGAGATGATCGATCTGGGCCAGGTCAAGGTGGCGTCGTCACCATACGCCGGGCGGATCGACTTCCGGGTCGCCCCCTGCGAAGATCTACCTTTTCCGGATAACACCTTTGACTCGGTTACCATCGCCTTCGGGATCAGAAACGTGGTAGACAGGAAGCTGGGACTGGCGGAGATGTGGCGGGTTCTGCGACCTGGCGGGAGAATGATCATCCTGGAATTCTCCACACCGCGTTCACAGCTCTTCAGGCAGATCTACTACTTCTATTTTCGGCGCCTTCTGCCCATGATCGGCGGACTTTTCTCACGCTACAACGCTTACAAATATCTGCCCGACTCGGTACTAGAATTCCCCTCCCATGAGGAATTTTCCCGAATGATCGCCGAGGCGGGTTTCAAAAACATCCACATCCACGAGCTGACATTTGGTATCGCCACCATCTATGCAGGCGAAAAGATATAATGCCGGTTTCAAATCCATGATGGGATCAAGACAGCGGGGATTGGGGCGACGAAGATAGCAACTTGCCTTGGTGGGGTTAACGTTACGCCTTGAACCTGCTCTCCGTGCCTGCCACCAGTCGTTTGATGTTTTCCTGGTGTTTGACTATCACTGTCAACGCTATGAGCGCCGTCACAAGCAGCATCACCCGATTGCCTCCCAGCAGGGACACCGCCAATGGCATGATCGCTGCCGCGGAGATGGAGCCGAGAGAGATATAGCGCCATTTGAGCACCAGTAGAACGAATACCGCCATTGCAATGGCCACCGCCAGCGGCGAAAGCGCCAGAAACACTCCTAGGGCGGTCGCAACGCCCTTTCCCCCTTTGAAACGCAAAAAAACCGAAAACACGTGACCGCAGAAAGCCGCCAACCCAACCCATGCTACCTGTTCCGCGTCAAGGCCACAGGCCCGACTGACCAGCACCGGAACAAGGCCCTTGAGACAATCTCCGAACAGCGTGATCACTCCGACCTTGCGCCCTAATGTGCGATAAAGGTTGGTTGCGCCGATGTTGCCGCTTCCCTCCTGGCGCACGTCTATGCCGTAGGCCTTGCCCAGCAGGAGCCCTGTCGGTATTGAGCCCAGCAGGTAGGCGGCGGCCAGCCAGAGCAGCAGGATAATTGCTTCAGATTCCATTATTATATTTCCGTTCTTTCACAGGCCTGCGACTATTTTCCAGCCGTCGTGCTCTTTAGCCAATATCAGGTGTTCCTTGCCGTCAAGAACCATTTCTTTGCCGTGGATGACGATCTTCATACGGTAGGAACCTGCCACCTCGGCCTGTTTTCCCTTGATTGCAATCTTCTGTTCATCCGCCTGATAGTACACGCTGTCATAAATCTTGAAGCCTGCTTCCAGGCCGTCCTGCAACTGTACCCGGTTTTTCCCCTTGTCGCTGTAGGCGGGAGAGATGATCGTCCGGTACAGGTCGATGTTGCGTGTATTTATTGCCTGCGACCGCGCCTGCATCACGAGCAGAATCTGTCCCCTCTCACCCTGCGACGGGCTACAGGCCGTCACAAGTGCGACAACAACAGATAACAGGATAGCGCTAAGCGTACGCACCACTAGAAATACTTGTCCATCGCCTTATTGGCGTCATTGATGTAGGGGCTGTCGGGAAACTCCCGGATCAGGCGGCCGAACACCTCTCGCCCCTTGCTCTTTTGCTCCCCGCCCAGGTAGGACACCCCCAGATAGTAAAGCAATTCATCGCGACGCGACAGGTCGCCATAGGTTTTAAGAGCTTCCTCAAAGCGGGCGATGGCAGCAGGATATTTCTCGTTGTTGAGGTAGAATTTTCCCACATAAATCTCGTACTGGAGCTGCTTGTCGCGGCAGTCGCGGATCTTCTCGGTTACATCCGCCACATACTCGCCTGACGGGTAGATCTTGAGATAAGACTCAAATACGGTCAGGGCATTCTTGACCGGGGTTTGATCGGTGTCGATGCGGTTGATCTGATTATAGTTGCTCAGCCCATGGCGATAAAGGGCATAACCGGCGCGTTCATGGGCAGGATGGAGTTTGCGGAAATCTTCATAGGCAGCGGATGCCTCGATATAATCCTTATTGAGGAAATACGCGTCGGCAATGCCGATCTCCGCCCTGGCCGACAGTTCAGGAGATTGGTAACTTTCCTTGACCCTCTTCCACTGGGCAATTGCATCCTCGTAGTTGCCATTCTGGAAGAACTGTTCGCCGTCACTGTACAAGGCATCCGGTGGTTTGTTCACCGACTGGGTGGTGGAACACCCCTGCAGCAATAGCGCGGCAAGTACGCCAACGTACAAGATTCTGATGATAATCTTCATAACTCCCCTCGTACAACGCTTAGTAAGTTAGAAAATATTTTCTGCAGTACGTTGCAGGAAATATTTTCGTTAACGCACTTATCCCGATTTGTCGGGGCTAGTAAGTTACAAATCATGTTCCGCAACAGTGTCACAGAATGCCTGCGCCACGGCTATCAACCAGCAATCGGGCGATGGTATCATGGTTCAGCCAGAGTGTTGCAGCAGCAGGCTTCCACGATGACTGGACCATCAACCTGCCGGTAGCCAGAAAAACCACGCGGGACAACTCGGCACACACCAACCGCTTTTGATCGGTGTGCATCCCCATCAACTCCGCGGAACTGGCCAGCATCAATTCAGCCTGCTCGCGGGTGTTGTGCTGCGGCCAGGATTCATAGTCAACAAGTGCGGACAGGATCGGCGAAGACAGGTAGGCATCGGCTCGCTCCAGCAGACCTGCCAGAGTTTCCCCATCTTTCAGCATCCCCTGGCAGGTTTCAACAAGCGGGGCCGCCATTGTTTCTCCTGCCTCCTGCCTGATGGAAGTCAAAAGAGGATACAGGGATATTTCCACCCCCAAGAAAAGTGCGCTGGAGTTGGTCTGGATCTCGGGACAGTTAAAGACCGTGGCGGAGATTCCATTCCGGAACGCTTCGGCGGCGATATTCTCAAGGCGAATCTTTGCCCACCCTTGCACATAGGGGGTATAAGACTGCCAGCAATACTCGCCCTCTACCAGTACACTGGTTCCGTGGTAGCCGTAGGCAGTATATGCAACCCGCCCGCCCGCCGTGGAGATATTATCACGCAGCCCTGCGGTTTCCTCCAGGAGATAGCGAAAGGTATCGGCCGAGACCTCATTGAAACTGGCATCGCACAGAGCCCCGAGGCTGCTTTTCCAAAAGGCCTCCGACGACATGTATTTGTCACCAATACCCTTGAAGACCCGGTTGAGGAGCGGCATAAAAACCCGCGCCCTGGGGATGCCGCCAGCCATGGAATGGGCAAAGACCACATTGGCGCCAGTTGGAATCATTGTTTCAAGCTGCTGCGCGACCTGGGACATGGCCGCCCGGAAGCGGGCCGTGCCGGCTGCCCGGGCCTTTTCGATGAAACCTTCGGCAAAACAGATCGACTCCCACTCATCAGGCTTGGCTTTTTTCAGCTGTTCGGCCACGGACGGCTGTCCGTCCACGGCTTCCATATCGAATCCAGCTTCCAAGGGTACGTTTATTACGGTTCCTCCGAGCAGCGCTTCTGCCTCGGTCAATTCATCATTGTTCAACGGCCGCAGCGTGCCGTCGCTGTCGCGACGCCCCACGGTGGTGCCGATCACGGTCATGCCGAGACGACGGGCCTCCTCCACCATGCCGTTGGCATAGCCACGCCCGAAAAGCTCTCCCACCAGCACCAGAACATCTCCTGGTTTGTATCCGGCTGTATCCGGCAATTCCTGCATCGTTTTGTACTCAGTCATCCATTCCTCCCTGCTAATCAATTCCCGCACAAGGCGATTGTAACACTTACCACGAACCTGCCCGGAATGTGAACAGAAAAACAGCCCCTGATCGCGTGACAAGGTCCATGATTCGTGCTAATCTGCTCAGAATCAAACACTTTTGAAGGGAACAACAAAAACGTGAACAATGACCTGATTCTCCTCGGTCACGGCAGTGGCGGAAGACTTTCACACCAGTTGCTGGACGAATTGATTATACCTGCCCTGAGCAATACGCCGCCAACAGGCCAGAACGACGCCGCGGTCCTGGAACCGCCTGCCGGTCGGCTGGCCTTCACCACCGATTCCTTTGTCGTAGACCCGATCTTCTTCCCCGGAGGCACCATCGGCAGCCTGGCTGTGCACGGCACGGTCAACGATCTGGCCATGATGGGAGCGCAGCCGCTCTACCTCAGCGTCGGCCTGATCATCGAGGAGGGTTTCAGCAAGGCTGATCTGGCTACGATCCTTCATGATATGCGCCAGGCAGCCGACCAGGCCGGCGTCAGCATCGTCACCGGCGACACAAAGGTTGTGCCCCGCGGCAAGGCCGACAAGATCTTTATCACCACCTCCGGCATCGGTGTTATCGATCATGACATCCCGATCCACGGGGCCAACGCCCAGGCAGGAGACATGATCATTATCAACGGCACCCTGGGTGACCACGGCATTGCCGTCATGGCCGGGCGCGAGGGGCTCAAGATCGGCACCGATATCCGCAGCGATTCGGCAGCGCTCAACGGTCTGGCAGCAGAGATCATCGCCGCTGCCGGACAATACCTGCATGTGCTGCGCGACCCGACCCGCGGGGGGGTGGCCACCACCATCAAGGAAATTGCCCAGCAATCGGGCGTAACCATAACCCTCAACGAAGAGGCCATCCCGGTTAATTCCGCGGTGCGGGGTGTCTGCGCCATCCTCGGCCTTGACCCGCTTTTTGTGGCCAACGAAGGCAAACTGCTGGCATTCGTGGCTCCGCAGGCAGCAAAGCAGACCCTGGCAGCCATACTAAAACATCCACTCGGCACAAATGCAGCCATCATCGGCCAGGTGGAAGCGGGCCCTGCCGGCAGGGTACGCCTTGAAACATCCATTGGCGGTACACGCTCGGTGGAGATGCTGGCAGGCGAGCAGTTACCGAGGATTTGTTGAATGGCCAAGGAAAAGCTGCCCATAACCCCGGCCGTTCGGCTGCTGAGATCTGAAAAGGCTGTCTACAGCGACCACCCTTACAACTACGAGGAAAAGGGCGGCACAGCAGTTTCCGCCCGCGAACTGGGCGTTGACGAGCACAGTGTGATCAAGACCCTGATCATGGAGGACGAAGCCAGAAACCCTCTGATTATACTGATGCACGGCGACCGGCAGGTTTCCACCAAGGAGTTGGCTCGCCAGATAAACGTAAAGCAGGTTTCCCCATGTTCACCGGATATTGCCCAAAGGCACACCGGTTATCAGCTTGGCGGCACCTCACCCTTTGGTACGCGCAGGCCCATGCCGGTCTATATGGAAGAAACCATCGCCGGACTCGAAAAGATCTACATCAATGGCGGCAAACGGGGATACCTCTTGGGGATGTCGCCGGGGGAACTTGTCAGGGTATTGAAGCCGGTATTGGTGAAGGTCGGCATACAATAGAAAAGGAGAATACAATGATCCGCAAGGCACAAATAAAAGACGTCAAGGATATCCAGAAGCTGCTGACAAGCTACGCCAGCCGCGGAGACATGCTTTCCCGTTCCCTGTCCGAACTTTACGAATCGTTGCGCGACTTCTATGTCTGTGAAGAAGATGGGAAACTTATGGGGACGGCTGCCCTGCATATCGTCTGGGATGACCTGGCAGAGGTGCGCTCCGTGGCAGTGGCTGAAGATGTCGGTCGCAAGGGGATCGGCAGCCTGCTGGTGCAGGCCTGCATTGCCGAGGCACGGCAGATCGGACTGAAGCGCATATTCTGCCTGACCTATAAACCTGATTTCTTCGGAAAACATGGTTTCCGATTGGTGGACAAGTCCGAATTACCCCACAAGGTCTGGGGCGACTGCATCAAGTGCGTCAAATTTCCGGACTGCGACGAAAATGCCATGATACTTGACCTGGAATGACCCGTCTCCAAAGTTCACAACGAAAACAGCCTTCTCTGCGGCAGAGAAGGCTGTTTTCGTTTCCAACTACTATTGAGAGCGCTCAAACAGTTGTCAGCCGCGACCAGATTGCGCCCCCGCCAAACTAATGTAATTTTCTTCATTTCCTTGCAAGCATGGAGCACGGTAGTAAAATTGTTTAATGGCATCCATGTGCCCAGGAGAACACCATGAACAGCCGACAGACGGACAACAGGCCCGGACTTCTTTCGCAGCGACAACGACACCGTTCCGATGCGCTGATCGAGGCGCTCCACACGGCACAGGAAAAACACGGGCACCTTTCCGTAGAAATCCTTGGGCAGCTTGCCGAACAGTTACAATTACCGCCCAGCCTGGTGTACGGTGTGGCCAGCTTCTACCATGCGTTTCGACTCCTGCCCCGGGGAGAACACCATTGCACCGTTTGTACCGGCACATCGTGCCACCTGCTTGGCAGCACTGCTTTATTACAGAAGCTGGAGAGTAATTTCGGCATTCACTGCGGTGAAACCAGCGCAGATGGCAGTCTGTCCCTGGACAGTGTCCGCTGTCTGGGTGTCTGCGGCATGGCGCCGCTGGTTGTCCTTGACGGCCAAATCATAACTGCCGACTCAGCTTCCGAAATGATACAGAAGATTTTTCTGCCACTGGAACCCCCACCCACACCATGAACTGCGATGAACTACACGACAGAAGGCTGTTTTTGCAGAAGGAGCTGAGTACCTCCGGCTTAAAGGTATCAGTGTGCATGGGCTCGCCCTGCATTGCTGCCGGAGCCGAAGCAGTACTTGATGCGCTGCAAAGGGGTTTGGGGGATCTGGCGGTTCAGGTTATCGGAAGCGGATGCATGGGACCATGCAGCCGCGGTCCTTTGCTGCGAATCGAACAGGGCAGTGGAGCGCCGGTGTACTACGAGAAAATGGCACCGGACACTGCCCTGCTTGCAGTTCAGGCGCATCTGAATGGGGGTAAAACAGACTGCAACGTACTGCCTGCGGAGTTGCCGTTTATCGCTGGACAACAAAGGATTGTACTGGGTAACTGCGGCAACTGTGACCCGGAGAGTCTGGACAGTACCCTGGCAAACAATGGATATGCCGCCCTGGCGCGTGTCACAGGTGAGATGAAGCCGGAGGAGGTCTGCCACGAGATCTCTGCCAGCGGGCTGCGCGGACGCGGCGGGGCGGGTTACTCAACCGGGGTCAAATGGGATCTGGTCAGGACAGCACGCAACAAACGAAAATACGTGGTGGCAAACGGTGATGAGGGTGATCCGGGCGCCTTTATGGATCGGACCCTGATGGAATCCGACCCGCATCGCATGTTGGAAGGCATGGCCATTGCCGGCTATGCCGTTGGCGCACAGCGCGGCTTTGTCTACGTGCGTGGCGAATACCCCCTGGCGGCAAAACGATTGCGGCGGGCCATCAGCGAGGCGGAAAAGGCCGGGCTGCTGGGGCGGCGCATCCTGGGAAGCGCTTTTTCCTTCCGCATCCAGGTCCGCATAGGTGCGGGCGCCTTTGTATGCGGCGAGGAAACAGCACTGATGGCCTCCATCATGGGGCGGCGCGGACAGCCGCTCATCCGTCCGCCCTACCCAGCCCAGCGCGGCCTGTGGGGCAAATCAACCCTGATCAACAATGTGGAAACCTTTGGCTGCATTGCTCCGATCATTCTCAAGGGCGCCGCCTGGTTCAGTTCTATCGGTACACCCGGCAATAGCGGCACCAAGGTCTTTTCGATCTCCGGCGACATTGCCACAGTCGGGGTCCTGGAGGTTCCGCTGGGCACAACCCTGCGCGAATTGGTGGAGATGGCGGGCGGAGTCACAGGCGGCAAATTCAAGGCGGCCCAGACCGGAGGCGCCAGCGGCGGCTGCATTCCAGCCAGCCACCTGGATACGCCCGTGGACTATGAAAGCCTGACAGCCCTCGGCTCGATCATGGGGTCAGGGGGACTGATCGTCATGAATGATCAGCGCTGCATGCCTGATGTTGCCCGTTTCTTCATGCGCTTTTGTCAGGATGAAAGCTGCGGAAAATGCGCGCCTTGCCGCACCGGCACGCAACAGGCTGCAAAATTGCTGGCCAGGATCACCTCCGGCGGAGCAGAGCTGAAAGACCTGGAGCAACTGGAAGAGCTCTGCCTCCTCATGCAAGTCAGCAGCCTGTGCGGACTGGGCATGGCCGCCCCCAACCCGGTCCTCAGCACCCTGCGCTGGTTTCGGAATGAATATGAGGAGCACATTCGATCCGGACGCTGCCCCAGCGGGGTATGCAGCAACGAGGATGCCCTATGACTCGCGTTAACCTGACTATCAACGGCCGTGCCGTGATTGCCCGGCTGGGAGAAAGCCTGTTGCAGGCAGCCCAAGCAAGCAGCATCCACATCCCTACCCTCTGCAACCTGAACGGGCTCACCCCTCTCGGCGGCTGCCGGGTCTGCATTGTCGAGATACAGGGACGTCCCCGGCCTGTGCCTGCCTGCGCTACCAAGGCAGAACAGGGTATGGTTGTGAGTACGGATTCGGAGCGCGTGCGCTCGGCAAGGAAAATGATCGTTGAACTCATACTGGCGGAGCGCAACCATCAATGTCCGGTTTGCGTGATGAACAACAACTGCGAACTGCAGACCCTGGCCAAGCAGCTGGGCATCGATCATGTGCGCTGCGCCTACATGTACCCCACAGCTTCTCTGGATATCAGCCACGAACGCTTCGGCATCGACCACAACCGTTGTATTCTCTGCCGGCGCTGCGTCCGCGTCTGCAACGAGATCGAGGGTGCGCACACCTGGGATATCAGCGGTCGGGGAGCCGCCAGCCGTATTATCAGCGACCTGGCAGGACCATGGGGTGCCAGCACGACCTGCACCGGCTGCGGTAAATGCGTCCAGGCCTGCCCTACCGGAGCGCTGTTTGAAAAGGGTATCGTAAAGACGCACAAGGGAGAAATATGCCTGGAGAGGTTGGTGGCATGGCGCCGGCGGAGGGAACCATGAAACGGCTCAGGCTGGCCACGGCATGGATGTCAGGTTGCTCAGGCTGCCACATGAGCCTGCTCAACCTGCACAACGGCCTGTTGGATCTGATCGACCACTACGAATTGGTCTATTCCCCCTTCATTGACATCAAGGAATTCCCTCAGGGTGTTGATATCGCCTTGATCGAGGGAGCGGTGTCCACGCAGGAAAATCTTGAAATGGCAAGGTTCATCCGCGAACGGACCCGCATCGTAGCCAGCCTGGGGGATTGTGCCGTGAACGGGAATGTGACTGCCCTGCGGAATCCGCTGGGCAAAAAGGCAGTCCTTGATTGCGCTTATGCCCGGCAGAATATCCAGGCATGGGATTTTGGAGCAGATGTATCAATGCTGTTGAATTCGGTGCGGCCATTGCACCAGGTCATCCGGGTGGATGCCTTCATACCCGGCTGTCCACCCGAGCCCGACCAGATCCGATCGGTTCTCAAACAAATCTCTGCCGGCTTCTAATCCCAATACAAAACGCCCCGAACAATACTATCAATCAAAAAGCCCGGTCGATAAATAGCGCTCCCCCGAATCCGGCAGGATTACCACGACGTTCTTGCCCGCACCGAGTTTTCGCGCAAGCTTCTGCGCCCCTACCAGTGCGGCACCGCAGGATATTCCGCACAGCAGACCTTCCTCGCGGGCAAGTCGTCGTGCAGCAGCAAAGGCTTCATTGTCGGTAACGGCAAAGACCTCGTCGTACACCGATGTATCGAGTACCTCGGGCACAAACCCGGCACCAATCCCCTGGATCTTGTGGGAGCCAGGCAGGCCGCCGGAGAGGACCGCTGAATCGGCCGGTTCCACGGCCGCAATACGGATGGCGCGGTTCTGGCTCCGGAGCGCCTTGCCAGTACCGGTGATCGTACCTCCGGTTCCCACACCCGCCACGAATCCGTCTATTGTTCTACCCTGCATAGCATAGATGATTTCAGGGCCTGTGGTACGGCGATGGATTTCCGGGTTGGCTGGATTCTTGAACTGCTGGGGGAGCAGCCACCTGTTCTCTGCTGCCAGTTCCTCGGCCTTCTGCACAGCACCCTTCATCCCTTGACTGCCTGGGGTCAGAATCAACTCGGCACCGTAAGCCACGAGCAGACGGCGCCTTTCGAGACTCATGGTTTCAGGCATGGTCAATACAAGCCGATACCCCTTGAGAGCACAAACCATGGCCAAACCAATGCCGGTATTGCCGCTGGTGGGCTCGATAACGGTATCGCCGGGCTTGATACAGCCATCTGTTTCGGCCTGCTCTATCATTGCCAAGGCAATGCGATCCTTGACGCTGCCCCCCGGATTGAAGGCCTCGACCTTGGCGAAGATGGTCGCAGCGTCGGGTTCGGATATCTTGCCGAGCTGTATGAGATACCGTCATTGGGGTCAAGTAGTTTTTAAGTTGTAGGCCGAATTAAACGGCTTACCGTTTTTAATAACGCCATAGATAATGTGCACCAGTTTTTTCATGCAAGCACACGCTATGATCATTCCGTTCTTTGATTTGGCTTTCAGCCTATTGTAAAGCGCGTTAACAAATGGGTTGTACTGAATTGCCGATAGTGCGGGCATGTAAAGTATTTTCCTCAATCTTGCGCTGCCTATTTTACAAAGAGTGGACTTCCCTTTTACCGAAGTTCCGGAAGTCTTTTCTTTTGGCGAAAGCCCCATATAAGCAACAACTTTCTCTACGGTGTCAAATCCTTCAAAGGCGTTGATCTCTGAAAGAATAGCTTCAATTGTAACGTCTCCAACACCAGGAATGGTTTTGAGTAGTTCTCGTTTCTTTCTCAAGTCAGGATGGTTGTTGATGTGCTCTCTGATAAGCTTGCTGATCTGCTCAATCTCATCATCCAGGAAAGATATCACCTTTTGGATAGATGAGTTGACTGTCGGATCAGCAACACCAAGGCGATT
>JBGSQD010000050.1:0-6441 GCA_041738275.1 Geobacterales bacterium | reverse complement strand
GCTGCGCCTGCTCTCCGCGCCGGTTGATATCATAGTAGCCACACCCGGCCGCCTGCTGGATCATCTGGAGCGCGGCAGTGTCCGCCTCGACCGACTGGAAATGCTGATTCTTGATGAAGCCGACCGCATGCTCGACATGGGCTTCAGCGAAGATATGGAAAAGATCGTCTCACGTGCGCCTTCAAACCGCCAAACCCTCATGTTTACCGCTACCATGGAAAATTCCGTACTCAAGCTGGCCGAGAAGATGCTGCGCGACCCGCAGCGAATCGAGCTGGCGGTACGCACCTCATCCCACGCACTGATCGAACAGCGCCTGCACGTGGCCGACAGCCTGCACCACAAGAAAGAGCTTCTGCAACATCTTGTCAGCGACGGCAATCTGACCAGGGCCATCATCTTCTCAGCCACCAAACGCGACGCCGACGAATTGGCCCGCGAACTGAGCCGCAACGGCCATCCGGCTGCCGCGCTGCACGGCGATATGAACCAGATTGCCCGCAACAAGACCATTGAACGCATGCGCAGGGGCTCCATCCGCCTGCTGGTGGCGACCGACGTGGCCGCACGAGGGCTGGATGTCAACGGTATCAGCCATGTTATCAACTTTGACCTGCCGCGCTTTGCCGAGGACTATGTCCACCGCATCGGCCGCACCGGCCGTGCCGGCGCAAACGGCATCGCCATTTCCTTCGTCTCCACATCGGAGTTGAACTATCTGGAGAGGATCGAGCGGTTCATCGGCAAGAGGCTGCCCGAGCAGAACATTGAAGGACTGGCACCTCTGTCGGTACTTCGCCGGGTATCCGGTGGAAACGGCGCAAGACGGCCAGGTGGGCCATCCAACTCCCGCTTTGCCAAACCCGGCAGCAAGGGCAAACCGGCAACAGGGCAGGCTAAATCCTGGGGTAATACACCAAAACCTGCCGCTGCAGGACGTTCGCAGCGGGGCGCAGCACCTCATCAGCCGGTGGTAGAATATCGCTCCAGACGGCCGCAGGCATAATAATTCGCCAACGGCTGCATTTGTGAACAATAAAGAAAACGCCTTGCCGGATTATAACCTGCAAGGCGTTTTCTTGTTTTGACACAACCAGGCCTGACCCGTCAATTACCCTTCAGGCGCCCCTTGAGCTGTCCGCAGGCAGCAGAGATATCGCCGCCGCGGCTGTCTCGGGTAATGACCGTTACGTGCCGGTCGATCAGGTACTTGTGAAAGGCATCGATGGCCGCACGGGTCGGCGCCTTGAAGTCGCACCCCTCATGTTCGTTGAAGGGGATCAGATTCACCTTGTTGGGAATATCACTGATCAGTCGCAGCAGCCGCTTGGCATCCTCCAGCGTATCGTTCAGCCCCCCCATCATGACATATTCGAAGGTCACCTTACGCCGCCCTGGAAGCGGAAACTCCCTGCAGGCCCTGAGCAACTCCTTGAGCGGATAGCGGCGATTAACCGGCATGATCCGGTTGCGCAGTTCGTCGGTGGTGGCATTGAGCGACACCGCCAGGTTGACGTTCGGGATCTCGCGCCCAAGACGTTCCATCTCCGGCACCAGGCCGCAGGTGGAAACGGTCACCCGCCGGTTGGAAAGCTGCAGACCGTTGCCGTCGATCATGATCCGGATAGCCGGAATGACATTGTCCAGGTTATGCAGCGGCTCGCCCATACCCATCATGACGATATTGCGGATTGCGGCCGGCGACTCCGGAAGCCCGTCGTCGCTGTCATCGCCATCGTCGAAATCTCCGGAGGCATTGACCATGGCGGCCTGAAGGGCAGGAGGATTGCCGGCAAGATCCCGCTTGACGGCCATGATCTGGTTGACGATCTCGGCCGTGGTCAGGTTCCGGGTCAGCTTAAAGGTCCCGGTCAGGCAGAACTCGCACCCCATGGCGCAGCCGGCCTGGGATGAGATGCAGAGGGTGTTGCGCCCCTCGATCGGGATCAGCACCGATTCTACGGCATTGCCGTCTCCCAGGTTGAAGAGGTATTTTCTGGTTCCGTCGCTACCCTCTTCGATCGCCTCCGGTTCCAGGTTGCTGATGAAGGCCGTTGCCGCCAGTTCCGCACGCAGATCCTTGGAAATATTGGTCATCTCCTCGAAACCGTGGGCATCCTGCTGGTAGATCCACTTGAAGATCTGGAGGGCGCGGAAGCGCTCTTTTCCCTGGCCTTTCAGAAATTGCTCAAGGTCCGGCAGGGTAAAGTTTTTCAGGTCGGTTTTAGTTGTCATCGGTGCTGATTGAGACCTCGCAATTTATTTGTACACAGGCAGCAGGTGTTATTTTACCGTTGCCGGCTCAACAGGGGTTTCCGGCTTAGCAGTCTCCGCCGCCGGTGATTCCACGGGTGCAGCCTGTTCCGGCTCCGCCTCTTTACCCTGTTGATCTCCCATTGGCTGCTCAATCGCCTCTTTTCTGACCGAGGATGGCGAGGTGAACACCGGCGGCGTGGCGATACTCTGTTCGACTCTGCGCTGCATACCGGCAATATTGGGTTGTTCCGCAAGGGCGGCCTGATATTCACCTTCATTCAGCACCCCCTTCTGCCGCAATAACTTCAGGATCATATCGGATCGCTTCAGTACCTTGCCCAGATTTTTGTAGGGGTTGTAGGCCAACCGGGGGCCGGGCAGCATGGCAGCCAGGAAGGCACATTCCCGAGGGGTCAGGGCCGAGGGCTGTTTGCCGAAGTAGTAACGGCTGCCGTGGCCGATGCCGTAGACCATGGGCCCCAGTTCTGCCACGTTCAGGTAGAACTCGATTATGCGCCCCTTGGTCAGCTCCTGCTCCATGCGGTACGCCAGATAGATCTCCTTAAGCTTGCGGGAGATGGTCTTTTCCCTCGACAGGAACAGGTTCTTGGCGGTCTGCTGGGTGATGGTGGAGGCGCCTTTTTTCAGGCTCTTCTTCTCCAGGTCGTACTTGATGGCCGCTTTGATGGCCTTGACGTCAAAGCCTTCATGCTTGTAGAAGTTGGCATCCTCGGCCAGGATCACCGCCCACTTCATCTCGGGAGGGATGCGGCCGGAAGGTGTCCAGTTACGATTCTTGGGACCGACCACGAAAGGATGGTATTTCCCCTGCCAGTCCTTGACCTGAATGGTGGTGGAGAACTTCTTGTCGGCCAGACCGGAGACCGGCGGCATCAGCGCCAGGGAAACACCGATATAGACCAGGTAGGCGACAGCTGCCAGCAGGATAAAGCGAATGGTTCGTTTCACGTCATGGTTCCTCGAAGCTACATTTGTAACAGAATATGGACTTTGCAGAAACCATTTTTTCACCGCTGCCGGACGACCAAAAAAAAGGGCCGCCCAGCGGCAGCCCTTGAAACCACTATAAAAATACCGTACTAAGCCGACAGGACATACTCCAGGATCGTGCGCGCAATTTTTTCAGGGCTGTTTTTGTCATTGTTGAAGACCAGGTTGTAGACGCTTAGATCATGTGCATCCCTGTCTAGGAAATCACGTATGAACGTGTCCCGTTGCCGTTGTTTTGCGGCGATCATCTTCTCCGCTTCCTCGCTGGTTATGTTGAGGCGGCGGGAAATAGAGCAAATCTTGTACTTCAGCGAGGCAAACATTCGAAAGTGGTGACAGTTTTTCAATGACTGGGTGATGAAGGCGCTCCCGCGCCCCACGATAATCACGTTTCCCGCACTGGCCAGGGATACGATATGGCGGCAGAGCAGCCGAAAATGGTCCTTGTCGCTTTTCCAGCGAGGCGAAAACGTGGCCAGCATCTCGTCCAGAAAAAGATTTTTTTCTCCCAGTTTCTGCAGAATATCCTCAGAGAGGTTGTGATTTTTGGCAACCTGCTCCAACAGCGACTTGTCCATCACTACCCAGGTTTCACCGCTCTTCTTTTCCAGGAGCTCCCGCAGGCGCTCAGCCACAGGATATGCTTCACAGCCAAACTCGCGGGAAAGGGTGATGGTCGGTCTGCTTTTTTTGGCCTGATTCCGGGCTTCCAGGTCCAGTTCTCTTCTTCGGTTGACTTCCAACAGCGAACTCAGTCTCATGTCAATTGACGGGATAAGCATCTTTTCTGTCATAGCGATCCTCCTTGATTTCATGTGACCATATCCGTTTAACGGTACCCGGACGGAAGATGGACCAGGTTGCCAACAGTGATAGCCATGAAATGCATAGTTATAATTATATCTCTGACGCGAACGATTACAACCGGTAAATCTCTTTTGCAGCCTGCTGAGGCAACAGGCTTTACGGCAGTTGACACCAGCATGGCTTCAATGTATACAAAACAATCCATCATGATCTCAATACCTATGCAAGGAGCTGCTCACCTTATGGTTACCCACATTGTCTTTTTCAAATTGGCCGACCCCACAACCGGGAACATAAACACTGTTCGAGACAAACTGCTCAGCATGAACGGTAAAATTTCCCAACTGCGCCATCTGGAAGCCGGCATAGATGTGATCCGCTCGGAGCGATCCTACGACGTTGCCCTGGTGACTAAATTCGACTCTCTTGAAGATCTGCAGGCCTATCAGGTTCATCCCTACCATGCAGGCGAGGTGGTGCCTTTAATGAAATCTGTTTGTTCCTCCATAGCGGCAGTTGATTACGAGAGCTAAACTCCAGCTGTCTTCTTATCCCCCAACGGTGAAGTGCGAGTGCTAATTTTACTCACGGCAGCATGAGAGTACTTTTAGCTTGACTAAGTGGCCCCTGTTGCGTAAAATCCGGTTTTGCTGACTCTCCAGATTATGTATACGCTAGCAAATAGTTGTAATTGCTATATTTTTTTGGCAACAACAGCAGTTTTATGTGGGTTTTTTTCAGGATGGAATATGCCTGTAGACACCATAAACAAACAGGAGGTAGAAGATGTCTGATTACGGAACACTGCAAGACCGCGTACGCTGCAAGTCCCTTTTGAGCAAGGTTATGACCGCCGAGCAAACCATCCCGTTCTTCAAGAACGGTATGAACCTTGGCTGGTCCGGCTTCACCCCGGCCGGCTATCCTAAGGTAGTACCCATTGCCTTGGCAGAACACGTTGAGAAGAACAGCCTGCAGGGCAAGCTGAAATTCAACCTGTTCATCGGCGCTTCTGTCGGCGCCGAGACAGAGGACCGCTGGGCTGTCAACGATATGATCGACCGCCGCTGGCCGTATCAGACCGGCAAAAACATCGCAGCAGGCATCAACGCCGGCCGCATCCGCATGGGCGACAAGCACCTTTCCCTGTTTGCCCAGGATCTGGGCTACGGCTTCTACACCAAGGACTCCGAGAGCGGCAAGCTCGACCTCGCCATCATCGAAGTATCCGCCATCACCGAAGACGGCGGCCTGGTTCCGACTTCTTCATGCGGCGTTATCCCGGAGATCCTCATGATCTGCGACAAGGTCATCATCGAGGTCAACACCGGCCAACCTTCCTTTGAAGGTATCCATGACAACATCTCCTGCAACCATCCGCCAAACCGTCAGGTTCTCAACATCACCCATGCCGGGTCACGTATCGGTTCGACCTCTATCCCCTGCGATCCCAGCAAGATCATCGCCGTGGTCGAGTCCAAGCTCCGTGACCAGGGTCGCGCCTTTGCCGAGCAGGATGACACCTCCGAGGCGATCGCCAACCATGTTATCGAGTTCTTCACCCAGGAAGTAAAAGCCGGCCGTCTGCCCAAGAACCTGCTGCCGCTGCAGTCAGGCGTCGGTTCCATCGCCAATGCCGTTATCGGCGGCTTGGCAAAGGGCCCCTTCAGCAACCTGACCGTTTATACCGAGGTTCTCCAGGACACGATGCTCGACCTGTTTGACTCCGGCAAACTGGACCACGCCTCTTCCTGTTCGCTCTCGCTCTCCGCTGAGCCGGGCTTCCCTAAATTCTTTGAGAACATGGACAAATATTTCGACAAGATTACCCTGCGTCCCCTCTCCATCTCCAATGCACCGGAGCCGATCCGTCGTTTGGGTTGTATCGCCATGAACACCCCGGTGGAGATCGATATCTATGCCCACGCCAACTCCACCCTGGTCGGCGGTACCCGCATGATCAACGGCCTTGGCGGTTCCGGCGACTTCCTGCGTAACGGCTACCTGAAGATGATGCACACCCCGTCGTCACGTCCGAGCAAGACCGACCCGACCGGTATCTCCTGCGTCGTGCCGCACTGCTCGCACATCGACCACACCGAGCACGACCTGGACTGCGTCATCACCGAGCAGGGTCTGGCCGACCTGCGCGGCCTGGCTCCCAAGGACCGCGCTCGCCGCATCATCGAGAAATGCGCCCATCCAGACTACAAGGCACAGTTGACCGAGTATCTCAATATTGCCGAAGCAGACTGCCTCAAACGCAAGGTCGGCCATGAGCCGCAGTTGTGGGATCGCGCTTTCAAAATGCACCTCAACCTTGAGAGAAACGGCACCATGAAGGTCAAAAACTGGGATGTCAAGGTT
>JBGSQD010000049.1:0-17485 GCA_041738275.1 Geobacterales bacterium | reverse complement strand
ACGTGTCTACAGCAACGCGGGAAGAAGGAACAACGGTGCGTTTTTTACATTCACCCATTTGGTGAACCTCCTGAACTGTGATTGCAGCACAATATCAGGAGGTTGAAGCAAAATCAAAAGCTCAACTGCTTTTTATAGGATTATTCCCAGTATGCGGGTTGCCAAAAACTCCAGCGGAAAGTCAGGCGAGCAAACGGGCAGCAAGTCGCTGGATGCACTTGGAGAGACAGGGGGTCGCTGATCAACTTCAGTGCCTTGTGCACAGGCAGCACCGCACGCTTCCGCCAATCCATCTCCGGCCATTTTTTCAGCACGGTCGTGACCTTAATCGGATAAATATATAGTGTCTTCTCATCCTTGCGGTGACAAGTCGAGCGGAGCCCAGGGAGGCAACATCCAATGACCCCGGCTTCCTCCATCGCCTCCATGATAGCAACGTCCTGGCGCGACATGTCAGGCTCCTGCTGCCCCTTGGGTATTATCCAGCGGGATTGGGCGGAATTAGTCACAATAACCAGATATAAGCGCCCTCCGCGAAACAGGTAAGGGAGTGCGCCGATCTGGTAATCCAAGGCCGGTCCGTCAGGAATACCGTGTATTGCAAGGGATAAATTACGATAGGCCTCCTCTTCCGTTACTTCCCCTCCTAAAAAATCCGGTTTTTCAAAACGCTCGCTTTCCTCAACCGAAGAAAACTCCACCTCAGCAATGAGCAGCGGTTTGAGGTCTCCCAGATATTGGTCCACCTCCACCTGGAATGCTCCGTGATTGACAATCGAGCGGATTTTCTCAAGTCGCCTGCCTTCAGTGGATGGCCACAGGGCCTGAAACTGCTTGGGCGAAATCTCGACTTCTGTTTCCCGCCGCATAAGCCCAAAACCTTCCTTTACGGTGAGAAAATGCTTGTTCCCATACTTCCGGACACGCACCTCCATGTGCTCGTCGTGAGCAAGATACCCTTGTTGGATAGGCGTGCCGCCTTGCATTTCGGCAGGCAGAGACTTGACTATAAACTTCCGCTCTATTTCGATCATGGTCATGGACTCGTTTGGGAAAGGATTTCATCACAAAGTGCCCGGTAGGCCTTTGCCGCCTCACAGGCATGGGAATACGCCAGAAGTGGCTTCCTGTGTATGCCCATTTTTTCAACGTCCGCAGAAAACGGGATAACTGTATTCAAGAAACCAGGATGATATGCAGGAAGTTCGTCCATGGTCTCGCGGTGCATTTTGTTCCGCTTCTGAACCATGGAGAAAAAAGGGCGAAGCATCTCGCCTGGCAGATCCTCATCCTGGAAGAAACTGGTCAACTGCTCCAACGTCCTCTGCGAAAGCACGGTCGGAATGACAGGCACCAGAATCGCATCTGAAGCCCGGAATACATTTTCCGAGAGAAGGGTAATGTTCGGGGGGCAATCCATAAGTATCACGTCATAATCAGGTTTGAACTCCTCAAGCACTTTGCGAAGCTGCCTGCGGCGTTTTGCCATTCCATCGAGCAAGATGTCGAAGTGCCGGTATCCAAGGTTCGAAGGGATGATATCAAGCCCGTGGAAATCGGATTCCCGGATGTTTCTCCGCAGTCCATCCGCCAGGGATTGCGAGTCACGCATCCGGAATTTCTCCGCGCTGTCCACTCGAAAGTAAAAGGAGGCAGCCCCCTGAGGGTCAAGGTCGATAAGCAGGGTGCGGTGTCCGGCCTCGCGAAACGCGAACGCCAGATTGACCGCAAGGGCAGTTTTCCCCACGCCACCCTTGATGCTGTATGAAGAGAGTATTTTCATTGTTGTTCGGACCTTTTGACTTTTATTGCAGGGACAGAAGACGGTCGTTTGAAAGTGTGTTTGAAGGTTGAGGCCGTAGGTCCGCTGCAGAACCCATCCAATGCCTGCCCAATAAAACCTCGCGTCTGCTTTTGCCGTTGGTAGAGGATGGAGATAAGTCCCCCCAATCCAAGGGCGACTCCAGACCCCGATTTTTTCTGTTCCCAATAATCAAGCAGGGATTTCTGCTGCACCGAAGCATCATTGAATTCACCAAGTCGCCCCTGAAGCCGGCGCAGCAACTTTTGCATCGCAGCCCCTTCTTCCAGGGGAATGAGTTCGTTGAAGAATTCCAGCAGGTAGCGGAGTTTTTTACATTCTATGCGGAGCTGGTGTACAACTTCATCAGGTGTTTCCGCATTGATTCCGGCTGATATACTACGAATCTTCCGGTAGCGCTTGTAGATGCAACGGAATACCAGCGGTCCCACCGGGAGGTCACTAGTCGGCGAAGGCTCATGAGGGGTTTTCTCGGAAAAATACTCGCCAATTTCCCGAAGAAGCCTGCGATTAGCAGGCGCACGCAATTTAGAGACTACCCGGCGCACCTCTTTTTCCCTCTCTGACGAAAAATCCTCAAACATCTCTTCCAGTGCCGGACGTAGACCAGGAGGCAGCAATTCCAGGTATTCGTCACGTGCCAATAGATACACATCCAGATCACGCAACCGGTTGGTCTGCCGTGCAAGATCTCCAAGTATCTTTCGCATACGCCGGGTTCCTTCCGCCGGGAAAACACCTTTCACCAGACTCAGCACCGAGCGGATTTTACGAAGACAAATCCGGTAATCGTGGAGAAATTCCGTGTCGAGATCATCCAGAATCCCCGGCACATTGCGGTTGGCGATCTCCAGGATTGCGCGCACGATCCGCGAGATGGCATCGCGAGCCGGTGTTTCTGTTTTCAGGCCAAATGCCGGACGCAGGGTGTATTCCACCGGTTCACGATTCGCGTGCCTGAGTAAAACCTCCAAAGGGCCATCACCAAAAGTTTTCGCTCCATGCAGGGCCAGGTAGTCTACAACGCGTGCGGCCTCCGTCTCGTAGCCGTGCAAGGGCATCACCAGGCAGGAACGCAGCAACTCTTCTTTTCCCCGCTTCCCTGCAGAAACCGTAGTACACTCCATCCGGCATACGATCTTACCCATCTCGTTGCGCAAGTCGCATTGGCGAAGACGAAATGTACCTTCAGCCACCGGCATGAGCCCTCTCAGCCCAAGCATTCCCTTCAGTTTTGCCCGCATTGGCTCTGTCTCGAAGTCGCTCCAAAACCGACGGCTACCCTCTGCTTTTTCCTCACACAACACAGTCCCTAACCAGCCGCCCTCACGGGAACAGAGGTAGTAAACTTCCCCGCAACTGTAAAGGATATATCCCCCAAACCAAAGACCCCACTCGAATGTATCCCAAAAGGTCAGGACCTTCGTCTCCTGTTGGTGGCTCTCCACGCTCCACTCCTCCTGCAGGGACTCCGGCCCGAGGTTGCCGGGAAGTACCAATCGAACAGACTCCTCTTTCTTCATCCTAACTTCCACATTAAATCCCATAATAAACAACCGCTTATTCGATATGTGTCAATTTTTTAGGTGCGCAGATATATTTTTCTTCTTCTGCCACCCTGCCACACAAAGTGCAGAAATATTTCCCGTTCTTGGCCAGCCGAGCCAATGTGAGCATCTGCTTCCGATCGGCAAGAGTACAGAGAAGTTCTTTGTGATGTGAGTCCGAATCACATTCAACCAGATTCAATGGCATAGTCATCTCTCTTACCTCCTGTATATATTTGTTCACTCGGCCAAGCACCAGCTCTTAAAGTTTAATGGCGGCCTTCCTCAGTTTTTCCTCTACCGCCAATACTATATATTCATTCATGCTGATGCCTACCTCGGCAGCCTCTTTCTTTAAGCTCTTACGCACAGACTTTTTCATACTGACAAGAAACTTTGTTGTCTTATCTTCCTTAGGAGCTTTCTGATCCTTTGGCTCGGCCTTTTCCTTGGCACTTTTTTCAGATTTCTTTGCTTTGGTTGCAGCAGCTGGTGGCTCATCAGTCTTAACGGCTTTTTTAATTTTTTTTGGTGGTGCGCGCCTGTCGGTTACCTGCTCATCAACATGTTCCTTTGTGTCGGGCTTGGCTTTTTCTTTTTTCATCGTTTTTTCCTCCTGTTTGGTTTTGATTAATCCATTCAATGACATAATAACTATAATAAAGATAATAATCAATATAACTATAATACTTTTAAAGAACAGAAATAATTCCCTGATATTTCAGACAATAAATTTACAAAATATTTATGTAATAGCAACATGGTTGTCATACTGTTGTGCTAGGGTGGTGTCCATAATAATCTGATTCCAAATAGGGTGAGGTACCGTAAATGGCGCTAAAGACTAAAGCAAATTCACAAGAGTCAGTTGGCTGCAGATGCTATCGACCTGGAGATCCTGAGTTTGAAGCCTTAGCCAGTCAAGTAACTCCGCTGCATAAGATCAGGTCTGAAATCAGTTGTAAACTTACATTATACCGTGAAGAAAAGTTTGATTACGGTTGGAGACGAAATGAGAGCGTCAATGATTTATATGCAGGAGTTTCATTAATATAGCATAGACCGCAAGCAAAATATGGCGTTTACCTGCTACGTGTCAGTTAGCGGTTGATATGGATCACCTTGGCCGGCGGGAAACCATTGAAATATGTCGATGACGCACCGCTGTAGGCCCCGATATTTCTGCTGTAGAGCAGGTCGCCACGCTCAAGGTTAAACGGGAGGTCCTCAGCCATTGAAATAACGTCCAGCGCGTCGCAGGTCGGCCCGAACACGGTACAGATCTGCGTCGGCCCCTTTTTGAAAGACTCAAGATGATATTGGCAGTGATCAAAGATAATGCCGGAAAAGGTGTGGTAAACCCCGTCATCAATATAATAACATAGCTTTCCATCCCTAATCGCCTTACCTATGATCTTCGACACCGCTGTCCCTGCGGTCGCAACCATGAATCTCCCCGGCTCGGCAAGAATCTCTATTTCCGGTGGAAAGAGTCTGTCCAGCTCAGCATTTATCTTTCTCGCCAGTTCGCTGAAAGGTTTTACCGAATCATCGTATGGCGCCGGAAACCCGCCTCCGATATCCAAAAGAAACATCTTTTCGTAGCCACGCTCCTTTGCCTCCCTGAAAATATGCGCCGCAAGATTGATGGCCTGGACAAAGTTCTCAAAATTGGTGGTCTGGCTTCCCACATGAAAGCTCAGCCCCTCGACGGTAAGACCCTCCTTTTCTGCTTCAAGGATGAGGTCAACGGCCTCCCCCGGACCTGCCCCGAATTTGGAAGAGAGTTCCACCATGGCCCCGGTATTTGGGACCCTGAGGCGGAGCGCCAGCCCGGAGTGAGGTGCATACTGCCTGATCTTTATGATCTCCTCGCGGTTGTCGAAAGTGACCAGTGGTTTGTATCTGTCAAGTTCCACCAGTGTCTCGTTCGCCTTGATCGGATTGGCATAGATGATCTTGTCCCAGATCCAATCCTGCCGCTCCTTGTCCGGCATATCCTTGATTATTTCGTGGACTACCTTGAATTCGGGCATTGACGCCACATCAAAGCTCGCTCCGGCGTCGAACAATGTCTTCACTATGGCCGGGTCTGGATTCGCCTTGACTGCGTAATAGGCCTGGACACGAGGAAGGTGTTTTTTAAACGTGGCATAATTGTTGCGCAGTTCATCGTGATCTATAACGAATAATGGTGTTCCGTGGGTTTCGGCCAGATGTTGCAGCGTGTCAGCAGTGATCATCTAATTCTCCTTGGTCGAGGGATACAAGTGTGTCCATGGAATTTTCGAGGTTCATGCAGCGTCTGACTCATGGTAACTCATTCTATTCCCTTTCATGACGGCTTTTGAGCGTTGATCGGCCAAGTTGATCAGCATTTGGTGACTCCCAACGTTATCTCTGACATTGGAGGGGGTACGCTGGACATACGTGCCGTCCGGTCGCATTTCCCAGGCCAAGCGTTGATCGTTAATATGGATATCTAAAATGGTGCGCAATTCCTGTTTCAGATCTGGCGCCTCGACCGGAACGAGAATCTCAACCCTGGCCTCAAGGTTGCGCTTCATGAGATCAGCTGAGCCTATGTAGTAGTCATCCTGCCCGTTGTTCCTGAAATAATAGATGCGTGAATGCTCCATAAACCTTCCCACGATACTGGTAACACTGATATTTTCGGAAAGGCCCTTTATTCCGGGACGCAGTCGACAGGTATCGCGGATGATGAGTTCGATCCTTACGCCGGCCATTGAGGACTTGTAGAGTGCCTCTACAACGTCTGTATCCTCCAGTGCGTTCATCTTGAAACGGATATGTCCGTTGCCGTTAGCGGCATGTAACGCTGTTTCCTGCTCGATCTTTTTCAAGATGGCCATTTTGAGGGAGTTTGGGGCTACAATAAGCTTCGTGTAATGTCGTTTGACTAAGAATCCAGTGGTCAGATAGTTGAATAACTCGGTTACATCCTGGCCGATGGCGTTATCACAGGTGAGCATGCCGATGTCGCTAAACTGCCGGGCCTTGTCTGCATGGTAGTTCCCGGTCCCAATGTGGACGTAACGCCTCAACCCGCTGTAATCCTGGCGCACGATCAGGATTACCTTGCAATAGGTTTTTAGTCCCACCACACCGAAGGTGACGTGAATACCAGCCTCTTCCATCCTCTCGGCAAGGCGGATATTGGCCTCCTCGTCAAAACGCGCTTTCAGTTCGATCACCACAGCGACCTGTTTGCCGTTATTGGCCGCCAGCACCAGAGAGTCGATGATGCAGCTGTTGATGGAGGTGCGATAAAGGGTCATCTTGATGCCGCGCACCTTGGAATCAGCGGCAGCCTCGCGCAGGAAACGTTCCACTGAGGTGGCGAACGACTCGTAGGGATGCTGCAACAGTAATGCACCTGTGTCGCGTATAATATGAAATATGTTGCGAGGATTTTGGAGAAGATGGTGATCAATGGGGTGATGAGGAGGGTCGTGCAACCGGGGGTAATCCAGGTTGGTGAGTTCAAAAAAATCGCGCATTGCCAGTATTGTCGGCACCTCGAATACATCACACTCTTCATTCAACTTCAACTCATTGGCCAATTTGCCTCGGTGTACCGGGCTCATGCCGGATTCAACCTCAAGCCGGACGATAGGTGCGAACTTGCGATCCTTGAGTTCAGACTCGATCATCGCCATCAGGTCATCGGCCTCATCCTCGTTTGACTCGGTATTTGCATTGCGCGTAACCCGGAACAGTTCGCAGGTTTCTATCGGTACCCCTGGGAAGAGCATTTCAAGGTTATTCATCATTATATCTTCCAGGCTGACAAAGCGATCTTCGGTACCGATTTTTATGAAACGTGGCGTGCCCAGACCGACCGGGACCTTCACCCGCGACAGGATGGTTTTCCTTGTCTTGGGATGTCGAAGTGTTACCAGCAGGTTAAGAGAAAGGTTGGATATAAAGGGAAAGGGATGTGCCGGATCAATGGATTGTGGTGTTAGCAGTGGAAAGATATTGTCATGGTAGTATTTACTGACCTGTTCCTTCTCTACTATCGAAAGATCATTGTAGCGTTCAATTTTGATGCCTTTTGGGCGTAAGAGTTGGATGATCCGGCTGAGGATTTCAGCCTTGCATGCTTCCAGATTCCGTACGAAAGAATAACATTCTTGCACCTGCTGGCGCGGCGTCCGTCCGTCCTGGGTGAGTTCACGCATACCGGCGCCTATCTGCTGCTTGAGGCCGCCAATACGCTTCATGAAAAACTCGTCCATATTGCCGCTGACTGTGGCAACAAACTTCAAGCGTTCAAGCAGCGGAACCCGCTCATCTTCGGCCTCATGCAACACGCGGCGCTTGAAAGCCAGCCATGTCAGCTCACGATTCAAATACCACTGGCTATCAGCCGGATTAATATTGGAAGAGGACGAAGGTGAGACCTCAGGAGGCAGCAGTGGCCTAGGTGTTTTTCTCTCATGACCTTCCTGAAATGTTTCCTGAGTGACCATGTATTACTCCATATAAAGGATAGTCTCTTATACCCCAAATATGGCTAATTCTGTTGTTACAAGTGTGTTACGAAACAGGGCCTGAAAACTAAAATAAAATAATCATACCCCGATTCCTTCGCTCTTCTTCTCATCTTCCCAGTCGAGCCAGACAACTGAATGCCTGAGCAGATAATGATCAACCGCCTGTCCGATGGTAGGAAAGAAGTTCTCGACGCCAAGCTTGATGAACAGGCCGTAACGCTTGAGATGATCCTTTACCGGACCCTTCATCTGGGCGAAGCAAAGTTCAATCCCGGCATGCTGAAGTTCCACCTCCAGTTCGGCCAGCACGTCCGCAGCGGTAATATCCACGTCAGTGACCGGTTCTGCAGATACCACGACACATTTCGTCAGTGTCGGAGCATCTGAAACCGACCTCAGGATGTGCTCGCGAAACATCTCAGCATTGGCGAAGAACAAGGGTGCGTCCCAGCGGAAAAGTACCAGTCCGGGGATCCTGCGTGCTTCGGGGTGACGGATGATGTCGTGGTACCCCTTCATGCCGTCGACACGCCCCAGAACAGCATAGTAGGGTCGCCAGGCACGCCATATGAAGGCCAGCAGGGCAAATCCTACGGCTATGAAAATACCGTGAACGACCCCCAGCAGCGCAACACCAAGGAAGCAGACTATCGACAGAAAGAACTCACCTCGCCTCAGATCGTAAAGACGCCGTACCTCCACAATCTCCACCAGATTATAGCAGACTGAAATAACGATGGCGCCGAGGGCGGCAATGGGTACATGGACCATCAATCCGGGGGCAAAGAGCAGCAGCAGGGCAATGCAGACGGCACCGACCACGCCTGTTATCTGGGTACTGGCGCCGGCTGATTCGGCTACCGGGGTGCGTGATGCACTGCTGCTGACGGAAAACCCCTGAAATATACCGGTGGCCAGATTGGCGATGCCGAGGGCGACCAGTTCCTGGTTCTCGTCAACATAGTATCTTCCCCGCAGGGCATAGATGCGGGAGAGGACGCTCATGTCGGAGATGGAGACCAGGGCGATTGCCAGTGCACCGGTTGCCAGAGAAAAGCATTCGGAGAGGGTAATATGCGGAATGAGAATAGACGGCAGCCCCTGCGGCAGAGTTCCGACTAACGAAAGCTGCATTCGGGTTTCCTGGTCGAAAAGTGCAACAGCAATGGTGCTTCCGATCACTGCCACCAGTACTCCGGGCAGACGCGGCACCCACCGGCGGCAGCCAAAAATAACCATCAGACACGAGAGGCCGATGATGCCTGCCGTATTGTTGACCTTCCCATCCATGACACCTTGGACGAGACCTGTTATCGAGTCCGTCATACTGCCGACCGGTACCGAAAACCCGAGCAGTTTAGGCAGTTGGCTTATCAGCAGGGTGAAGGCAATGCCGTTCATATAACCGTATCGAATAGGCTTGGAGAGCAGGTCAGTCACGAAGCCGAACTTGGCCAGACCGGCCACGATACTGAGCAGGCCGGTAAAAATGGCGAGCACGGCAGCAAGCGCTGCTGCCCGTTCGGCGTCTCCGTATGCCAATGGAAGTACCGTAGCGGCGATCAGAGTGGTCAAGGCCGAATCAGGTCCCACCACCAGGATGCGGCTAGGACCGAATAGGGCGTAGGCGAGAAGCGGAACGATCGATGCGTACAGGCCGTAGATAGGCTGTAATCCGGCTGCTTCGGCATAACCCATGCCGACCGGCGCCAGAAATGCAGTAAGCACCAGCCCGGCAACCAGATCCTGCGAAAACAGGGTGCGGTTATAGTGGGAAAGCATCACCACTCCGGGCAGCCATCTGCGCAAGCCGCCTTTACGGGTGTGTCGGGTAAGGGGTACGACAGTTTCTGGAATCATTCTGTGTGCACCTTAATAAATAACATTGCAGCAACTTTCTTCCGAAATCGATAAGCAACGGTAGATTCTATGATGTCATTGAAACGTTTATCAATGGGTAAACAAGGACTTACTTTTATCAAGCATATGCTTAAAACGTCAATGTAATAAGTTCATTAGGGAACCATGAAGCTGGTCCTCAAAGATTGTCACATACAATTTGCCAACACGGAACACCTATGTAACTGACGATTTGCTATATTTTGAACTCTAAATGATAAAATCAAAGGAAATGCCATGCAGAACACAACTCATCGATGTATTGAGTGCGGAAGCCAGGCAACCCACATAATTACTGACGGAATCAATAACATTTTCAGGATGGAGCAGGTATATTTTCCGTGCGGTGCAATCCAGACAAGCTCATACGTGGCCCGATGGCAGGCAGGCACGGTCTTTCACGAAGGGTGTTTAGCAGTAGAAACCAAGCTAAATCAGGAATGCAGCATCACGAAATCTCAAGGTGATTATATCGCGGCAGTAAAAAAAGGAGATGACTGTGAAAAAAATGGCTAGGTATTGTTTGATTTGCGGCAGCGAGGCAATCAGTACTGACACCGATAATGTGCCACCGGTGTTCAGAATGGATGTTATAACCTATGAATGTGGAGCGGTGCTGAAGAGCACAACAGGTGCCCGTGGACGAATTGGAAGGCTGTCCCATGAGGGGTGCAGTCAAGAACCTATTGAAATACAATATTTGATGGCAACCGATGTAAAAGAGGGCAACTTGTGATTGTCACGGACGAATACCCTGATTATTTGAAAGGAAAACAACATGGACATATCAGATTTCAATACGTGCATACATACCCAGACCGCTATTTCGGCATTGAAGAATGCCTATGTGCAATGTAGCGACAAGGAGGCCAAAAAATCAATCATTGCAGCTTTCAAGGCAATAATCCAGCTTCATCTTGATCTTGGAAATCATAATAACCTTGTCAAGACTTCTGAAAACGACAGCGACTATGATCCAAGTGAATATTGCGCTGCTGTATAATATACAAATATTTCATGGGAGGTTAGTGTGAGTTGTCCAAAATGTAAGGCCAAGATTGGAGTCATGAAGCATGAGATCATACTTGATTCCGGTGTTGTGCAGGGTAAGCGATGTATAATCTGTGGTTATTTGTCGCAACCGTACCAACCGTATATTCAGAAATCCGGCAACAGACAGAATGGAGCGGCAATATCACAATAATATTTCGCAATTACAACAAATTTGTAAATTTGCATGGTATGTTTTAATGCAACCATATAGTGTAGTAGCATGCATCCAGATGTTCAATATAAGCCGGTAACTATGGAACTATTTAACTTCAAAGCTTTTGCCTTCGGTGGTGAGCTGGACCTGAATCGCTTAGCCGTTAAACTGGGCATCACCCGCAAGTACCGCTGGGAAGAGCCGATGAAGCTCAACCCGGTGACCTTCGCATTGGCTACCGCTAACGATGAAGAACGGGTATATCTCTATTACTTCGGCGGGGTGGTTTTTCTAAACTGTTCGGGTGATATCATAGCACGTTTTCTGGATAGCATCCCACAGTACGCCGAGTCTCTGAAGGGGCAGATTCAGTTGCCCTATCGCGAGGAATACAGGTTGGAGATCAATCCTGAGTGCGAACCATCCATTGCCAACGATTGCGCTGTTATGCCCCGTTACAACCTGGCCTTTCTGGACATTATCTGTTTTGTTATTGCAAAATCAGTCGCGTTGGAACGGATTGAGGAGAGGGTCGACGTGGTTTTTGATGAGGTTGAGGGTTTGATCGCTAATCTGGGTAAAGGCAGATTGGAATTGCCGGACCGTGATATGGCGCGATTGGCTTCATCAATCCTGAGTTTCAAATTCACATCCATCGCGCATATCATGGTGTTGGACAAGCCTGACATCACTTGGGACAACCCTGAAGCTGACCGTTTATATCTGACCATGGCAAGTTTATTCGAGTTGAACCAGCGCTATCAGGAAATCAAACACAAGTCGGAGACGCTATTGGACATGACCGATGTGTTTTCCAGCCTTTCACATGCCCGCCGCTCCGCTCGCCTAGAATGGATAATTATCATCCTGATTGCCATTGAAATTGTAATTTATCTGATTCAGTTGTACGGAGGTCACTGATCCATATTTGGATACTATCTGGACAACTCATACCAATTCCATATCAAGGCCTATTTTCGTTGGCTCGTCTTGGGCTACTCAACGTACTGTTATGTACGCCTCGCAGCCTCAATCCTTGCCGCCTTGATATCATCCTTGATCTGGAATTGGAATCAGATGCATTTGGGGAGGTCGCTCCATGCTAGGAACCCTTGTTTGAAACAGCATTAAGGAAGGTGGCAGCCACCTCAAAACGCTTGATCTTTCGAGTAGTGGTTTTAGGGAATTCCTTCTGGCTTACCACAAAATTCTTGACCCTTTTGTAAGTCGCCAGCCTGGCACAAGCGGAAAATAGTTCCGCACGAAGGAGCGATTCCAGCTCTTCACTGGAGAGTGATTCTCTTCCCGTGCTTTTCGCATGTTCCTCAACCGCATCTCGGTCAGGATAGAGCAGTGCGCGGATTTCCTCTGTTACCGACCCGATGTTCCATGCATACACAAATGCTTCTGCGATATACGGACTCTTCAGTATCTCGTTCTCAACCTCTTCGGGATACACGTTCCTGCCGTTTGCAGAAACTATAAGATTTTTGACCCTGCCGCATATTCTGAGAAACCCGTCATGGTCAAGGCTCCCAAGATCGCCGGTACGATACCAGCCGTCGTTCAGGACTTCCGTTGTTGCCTGGGGGTCCTTGAAATATCCTTGCATGATGTTCGGCCCTCTTACGAGAATCTCTCCTATCATTTCGTCATTGGGATTATCGATCTTTACCTCGACCCCGGATAGGACTCGACCTACGGTTCCGGGGCGGGAGCCGTTCCGGCATTCGGCAGCAATGACCGGAGAAGTCTCGGTAATGCCATATCCTTGAAAAATAGTAACCCCCAGGCCTGTGAGCTGCCTCGCTACATCGGGATCAAGGGCGGCTCCGCCACTAACGAAGATCGTCCCTGAACCGAGCTTTCTCCTGATTTTTGATGCAACCAGCGGTCGTGTCGGCGGAAAAGAGTAAAGCAGACGAGACCTGATATTTGCATTGATTCTTTTCATCATCCGGTCGAGTATCATGCGGTAGACAGCCGGCACTCCGACAAAAAAGGTCGGCCTTGTCTCGGCCAGATTCTCGCCGAGTTTTTTCAGGGACTCGCAAAAGGATACCCTGCCGCCAATGGAAAGTGGCAACAGGATACCGCATACCTGCTCGAACACATGATTGATGGGAAGAAACGAGAGGGTATGGACCCGGTCGTCCACCTGAAGGTGAGCCACTGTGCTACGGATATTGGACACGACATTGGCATGGGAAAGCATGGCGCCCTTGGCACGCCCGGTGGTGCCTGATGTATAAAGAATGAGGGCTGTATCGTTGGGGTTGCGCATAATTCCATCGGATACTGTTTCATGGAGCAGATCGTTCAGAGATATGACCCTGCACTTAGTTGATTTACCCCGCCGCATGGAAGAAACATTCTCCGCATGGGAATCGAGAACCACTATAGAGCGCAGTTCAGGCAATTCGGCTGAAATACCGATAAGTATGTCGAGGCGGTCCTCGTCACAAAAAATGATCTCTGCTTCACTGTGCCCGAGGATGTGATGCAGTTCGATTTCTTTCAATTCCCGGTCAACGGGGATTACCACCCCTCCCGCCTTGAGAATCCCAAGGTAGGAGATCACCCATGGGGGTGACGAGCGGGCCAGAATGGCACCGTGGCTGCCGGGGGTGAAGCCGAGCTTCATCAGCCCAGTGGCAGCCCGCCCGGATAAATCTCCCAAAGTTCCGTAGAAGGTCTTGTGCCATAATCCACCAGATTTGTGCAGGAGCGCCTCCCGGGAGGCAAATCTGCTGCAGCTCTGTTCAATTAGCGATGTGATGGTATCCATTATCTGGCCTATGCTGATTGGAATGGACATAGTATAGAGTTAACAGGAAACAGTTGCTGTTACGATTGTGCAAAATCTTTACGCCTGCCTGCTCAGATGCACTTCTCCCGCCAAAATATCAGGTAAATGTGTTAGCTTTTGCGAATTGAAAGCAAATTTTGAAGAAAACGAGATGGACATTCTCTTGGCAAACCGGTCCGAATTATCCGGATAAGTCAATAGCGGGAGGAGGTATTTTGAAAAAGACAGCCACCGGTTTCGCCACGGCTATGATTGTCTTTGTCGCTCTTTTCCTGTCTGGACCTCGAGTAAAAGTTGACGCGCAGATCAAGCCCATTTCGCTGTCTGGCAACCTCGACCATTATCTTGCCCAATCGGAAGCACGGTATTCCGATGTCGTGCCGGGTGCGGAGAAAACAATTATCTGGGCGAACGCCGCCAAAGCCAAGACACCTCTGTCCATCGTCTATCTCCACGGCTATTCGGCCACACGCCAGGAAACCGCTCCCTTGTGCGACAAGTTGGCTGCCCGGTTGGGAGCCAACCTGTTTTATACGCGCCTGTCAGGACATGGGCGGACCGGAGCAGCCCTTGCAGCCGCAACGAGCAACGACTGGCTCAATGACACCATGGAGGCGTTAGAGATCGGCAAGCGAATAGGCGACCGGGTGATTGTGATCGGCAACTCGACAGGCGGTACACTTGCGACTTGGCTCGCCGAGCAGCCGCAAACAGAGTCTGTTTTATGCTATATCCTGCTTTCGCCGAACTTCGGGCCGCACGAAGCGAGTTCCGAGGTTTTGACCTGGCCGTGGGCGAGGCATTTTGTTGCGATGCTGGTGGGACCGGAATTCAGTTGGACTCCTGCCAATGAGCTCCAGGACAGATACTGGACACATCGCTATCCTTCGACGGCCCTGGTCGCGATGATGGGGCTAGTCAAATACGTGCGTGAGTCCGACTTGAAGAACATTAATAAACCGGTATTGGTTATCTATTCTCCGCACGATGCGGTTGTAAATACACAGCAAATTGAATGTCGCTTTGCAGAGATTGGGTCGGGCAATAAACAGCTTGTACCAATAACCTACAGCGTCAATAACCTGAACCATGTACTGGCTGGAGACATACTTGCGCAGAGCAATACCGTGCGGATCGAACAGATCATTCTGGATTACATTAAGAATCTGAAATATGGTTGCGTAGAAAAAAAATCATGGTAAATTTAACACTATCGAAACACCAGTGTAACGATTGCCATGATGATGAACAGGTTCGTAAGTTGGGAGACAAGCATTCATGCGGTCAAAGATTATTATCGGGATGTCATCCCTGCATAGTGCCTTCGTAACAGTGCTGGCGCTGCTCGCCTGGAGTACCTTGGCGGTTATGTTGTGGCTCCTTATCCTCCGGGCAACAGGAGCCGGAAATACGCCGCTGGCCGGCCTGACCAGCTTTTTCGGCTACTTCACGGTACTCACCAACTTGCTATGCGCCAGTATACTGACCGTGCATACCATAAGGCCACGGAATCGCTATATGCTCCACATCTTCCTCTCCCACATCGCTTTGACCTCAGTTGCCGCCTCAATGATTCTGGTCACGACTATCTATTACTTCTTCCTGAGGCACTACTGGAACCTGCATGGAATTCATGCCGTCATTGACAATATAGTCCACTATGTTATACCTCCAGCGTTCCTGGCCTATTGGTGGTACGCCGTGCCAACCGGTACACTGCGCTGGTCTGACCTACCTCGCACACTTATATATCCGATATTATATCTTTGCTATGTCCTTGTGAGAGGTAAATTGATTGGAATTTACCCGTACCCGTTTTTTGACGTCATTCGTATTGGCTACACTCAGGTGTTGCTTAACAGCGGGTTCATTTTTACCGGATACCTGACGGTCTGCGCAGTACTGATTGTGGCAAATCAGAGAATGAAGTTGGTCTTTTGCGAGGATCAAACCCAGGTGAAAAAGACCATATTTCAATTTGACAGGTGACTCTGACCTAGTAAAATCTTCTACCAAATCTCTTGGAGCTTGAAGATTGCCTGGGATCAGGTTGGGAGGAGATGGAACCGTTTGCAATAATCAGGAAGCTTGTTACATATTTTTTCTAATAATAAAAACTAAGAAAATGCTTTCCACAAGGGATGTTAATAACTTTGTAGCAATTGTGGATAAGTTTCATAATTGTAACGTAATATTAAGCCTTTTTACACCTTGCATAACAAATAATCATGTTTGTAAGTATCTGTATTGACAAGTGAATGGTTATTAAAAACATGTATTCAGTATTTTGTAAATTGTAGTGTATTTGTCGGCTGATAAATGACATGTAAAAGTGGATAACTCATAAGAATCAGTAGTCATTACTACTGATTAAACTATAGCAAAAAAAAATTACTCCAACCGCACAATTAGAATTTTCCCAAATAAGCAACCCAAACCAACATATGAAGTTTAATTAGAAGAGACAGCGGGTTTTATGAGATCTTACTTAAATCACGAAAACCGCTCTACTTTCGTAGGAGGTTTTTTTTATGGTGAGTTATGCATCAGGCGATGGTATGCCGGATGTCCTTACCCTTGACCATGAAGATCACCATCTCGGCGATATTGGTGGCGTGGTCGGCAATCCGTTCCAGTGATTTAGATATATAATTGAGTTTGATTGAGCGGGAGATCGTGGTCGGGTCTTCGATCATAAATGTAAGGAGTTCCCGCTGGATCTGGATATTGAGATCATCCACGAAACTGTCGTCCTTGCAGACCTTTACTGCCAGTTCCGAATCACCGCGCACAAAGGCGTCCAAAGCCTCCTTGCTCATCACCTCAACCCAATGAGCCATGCGAGGGATGTCGATGTACGGCTTTAACGGCGGCTCCTCGTTCAACTCACGGGCTCGTTTGGCGATATTGGCGCACTGGTCGCCCATCCGTTCCAGGTCGGTAACGATCTTGAGCGCAATTGTGATGAAGCGCAGATCACGGGCAGCCGGCTGGCGCAGAGCCAACAGTTCCAGGCAGCGTTCATCGATCAACATCTCGGCCGCATTGACCTCATGATCGAATGCAATCGTGCGTTCAGCCAGCGGAGTGTCACGCTCCACAAGGGCCTTGACCGAGTTGGCAATCATCAATTCCACCTTGCCGCCCATGACCAGAATGCTTTGTTTCAATTCATCCAACTCGATATCGAATGCGGTGCTGATGTGTTCGCGATTCATTATTTCTCCTAATCCGGATAAGCAGGATAGTTCGTTTACGAATTTATTTTCTGCAAAATAAATTCTAACTCACTAGCCGAATCTTCCGGTGATATAGTCTTCCGTCTGCTTCTTCTCAGGGTTGGTAAATATCTTGCGTGTTCCCCCGGCCTCGATCAATTCCCCCAGGTAAAAAAAGGCGGTCACATCCGATACCCGTGCGGCCTGCTGCATGTTGTGGGTAACGATGACAATAGTATACTTGTCTTTCAGCTCTTCTATCAACTCCTCAATCTTGAGCGTCGAAATAGGATCAAGCGCCGAGCAGGGCTCATCCATCAGAATGATCTCCGGATTGACGGCTATGGCGCGGGCGATGCAGATACGCTGGGCCTGGCCGCCGGAAAGCCCCAGGGCAGATTCATTCAGGCGGTCCTTGACCTCGTTCCAGATCGCGGCGCTTTTCAGGCTGCTCTCCACCGCC
>JBGSQD010000327.1:0-5997 GCA_041738275.1 Geobacterales bacterium | reverse complement strand
GTTCTTTGGGTCGCTGATAACAAACGCCTCAAAGTAGAGCACCTTCTCCAGGTCCTTAAGGGTAATATCAAGCAGATTTCCAATTCGCGAAGGCAGCGATTTAAGGAACCATATATGAGCTACAGGTGTAGCCAGATCGATATGACCAAGTCGTTCACGACGAACTTTGGAAGGGATTACCTCTACACCGCATTTTTCGCAAACGATGCCGCGATGCTTCATGCGCTTGTACTTGCCGCAGTTGCATTCGTAATCCTTGGTAGGACCAAATATCTTTGCACAGAACAAGCCATCACGTTCCGGCTTGAAGGTACGGTAGTTAATAGTCTCCGGCTTCTTTACCTCACCATGAGAACGCTCGCGAATCTTGTCCGGTGAGGACACTGATATCCGTATAGCTGAAAAATGGAGTGGATCTTTGGGTTTATCAAAGAAACTGAAATAATCTTCCACGATGCTCTCCTCCGTTATTCTGAAGCCTTGTGTCGTTGCCAAAGTGGCCGACAGCAAAGGTCTGCGGTGTGCTGGTAGCGCGCAGGAAATCCCGCCCGCGGCGTCTTAATCTTCTTCACCTTCAAGCAACTCCACATCAAGGCAGAGCGACTGCAATTCCTTGATGAGAACATTGAATGATTCTGGCAGGCCAGGTTCCAGGGTGTGTTTGCCTTTGACAATAGCCTCGTACATCCTTGTTCGTCCCGAAACATCATCGGACTTGACTGTCAGGAATTCCTGCAGGGCATAGGATGCACCATAAGCTTCCATGGCCCAAACCTCCATCTCGCCAAGCCTTTGCCCACCAAATTGAGCCTTGCCTCCCAGAGGCTGCTGGGTTACCAAGCTGTAGGGTCCGATTGAACGGGCATGAATCTTATCATCAACCAAGTGATGCAACTTAAGGACATACATCACGCCAACGGTAACTTTGTGTTTGAAAGGATCACCGCTTCTGCCGTCGAACAGGGTAACCTGCCCCGACGAGTGGAAACCGGCCTTTTCAAGCATGCCTTTGATTTTTTCTTCACTGGCACCTTCAAAGACCGGCGATGCCATGGGAACACCGCGTTGCAGGCGACGACATACCTTCATCAATTCATCACGATCCAAGGTATCGACAAATCGACTAACTTCCTTGTCGCCATAAACATCTTTCAGATACTTCTTAAGGTTCTCCTCAGAAGTATGCTTCTGGAGCATTTCCTCTATTTTCCAGCCAATACCCTTGGCAGCCCATCCCAGATGGGTTTCCAGAATCTGGCCAACGTTCATACGGGAAGGAACACCCAGTGGATTAAGCACGATCTCGACGGGTCGGCCATCATCCATATAAGGCATGTCCTCTTCAGGCAGGATGCGGGAAACAACACCCTTGTTGCCGTGGCGACCGGCCATCTTATCACCAACCTGCAGTTTGCGCTTGATGGCGATATAGACCTTGACCATCTTGATCACGCCTGGCGGCAGGTCATCGCCACGCTTGAGCTTCTGTACCTTGTCGTCGAAGACGCTCTGTATCAGGTCTATCTGCCGATTAAGGGTATCCAGAACCTGGCTGACCTTGTCGTCGGTCTCGCCGTCGTCATTAACGGAAATACTATTCCAGCGCGAAACAGGCAGTGCCTTAAGGGACTCTTCTGTAATCTTCTTCCCCTTTGCCAGAATGAGAGTGCCTTCGGCATCCTCAAGCTTAACCGCCAGGATTTTATCCAACAGCAGGCGCTTCAGTTTGCCCATTGCCGAGTTACGGATGATGCGAATTTCATCCTGCTCATCCTTGCGCAGCTTCTCTTCTTCAGCTTTTTCAATTAATTCTGTACGAATGTCCTTGTCAGAGCCTTTGCGGGAAAACACCTTGGCACCGATGACCGTGCCCTCAACACCCGGTGGTACTGTCAGAGAGGTATCGCGCACATCACCGGCTTTTTCACCAAAGATAGCGCGCAACAGTTTTTCTTCAGGAGACAGCTGGGTTTCACCTTTTGGAGTGATTTTACCAACCAGGATGTCACCCGGCTTTACTTCAGCACCTATCCGGATAATTCCGGATTCGTCCAGATCCTTAAGTGCCTCTTCGCCCAGATTGGGAATATCGGAAGTAATATCTTCCTTGCCAAGCTTGGTGTCACGGGCGACACACTCGAACTCTTCAATGTGAATTGAGGTGTATCGGTCATCTTTCACCATTTTCTCAGAGACCAGGATCGAGTCTTCGAAGTTGTAACCACCCCAAGGCATGAACGCCACTACAACGTTTTGCCCCAAGGCCAACTCACCCATCTCTGTCGAGGGACCATCGGCGATGACTTCGGTACGCTTGACAGCGTCGCCTACCTTGACTACCGGCTTGTTGTTAATGCATGTGTTCTGGTTGGAGCGGGCAAACTTGATCAGGTTGTAAATGTCAACACCCGTACCGGTTTCGTCATGCTCATCTTCGTCGATTTTTACAACAATGCGGGAAGCGTCTACCGACTCCACGACACCATTGTGGCGAGCAATGACGGACACACCGGAATCCTTGGCCACGATGCGTTCCATACCAGTGCCCACCAGAGGTGAGTCGGCGCGCAGCAGTGGCACTGCCTGGCGCTGCATGTTGGAACCCATCAGGGCGCGGTTGGCGTCGTCATTCTCCAGGAATGGGATTAATGCGGCAGCAACGGAGACAAGCTGCTTGGGCGCAACATCCATCAACTCGATTTCATCGCGGTGAACAAGTATGAACTCGCCGCTCTTGCGGGCTGAAACATAGTCATTGACAAAGCGACCGTTCTTGTCAACCTCGGCATTGGCCTGAGCAATGGCATGTCCTTCCTCTTCCAATGCAGAAAAGAAGCGTACCTCGGTGGTCAATTTGCCATCCTGAACAATACGATACGGAGTTTCAACAAAGCCATGCTCATTGATGCGGGCATAGGTCGAAAGCGAGGCAATCAAACCGATATTAGGACCCTCAGGGGTCTCAATCGGACAGACTCGGCCATAGTGCGTAGGATGGACGTCACGCACTTCGAAACCTGCTCGCTCACGGGTCAGACCGCCTGGTCCGAGGGCAGAAAGACGTCGTTTATGAGTAACCTCGGAAAGCGGATTGGTCTGATCCATAAACTGGGAAAGCTGCGATGAGCCGAAAAACTCCTTGACCACAGCTGAAACCGGTTTTGAGTTAATCAGGTCATGCGGCATGAGGTTCTCAACCTCCTGCAAACTCATGCGCTCCTTTATGGCTCTCTCCATACGCACAAGACCGATGCGGTACTGATTTTCCAACAACTCGCCCACGGCACGAACGCGGCGATTGCCGAGATGATCGATATCATCAATGGCTCCACGACCATTTTTAAGTTCAATAAGATAGCGGACAATCTCGAGGATATCGTTTTTTGAACTCGTATGGATCACTGAGCTATACAAATCTTCGAAGACCATGCGATTGCGGCGAAGCATCTCAATCGATCTGCGATTCTCGTCAAAACCACCCTGGTCGATCGCCTCCGTCAGTTTGATAGTCGCATCACTGAGCTGAAGATTGGCAAAGATTTCTTTCTGAAAGAAATCCTGATCCTTGACAAGGTTGTTGAGTTCATTAATCAACTGTTCACAAAGTTTCTCTGTTACCGGCTGTGACGGATCCAGTTTTTTTATGGATTTCGAGAAGTCACTCGGCAATTTTGTCATAAGGTACTGTGAAAACTGATCACTACCTTGAGATACTGTTTTTACAAGCTCCCCAAAATTGCTTACATCACTGGCAGAAAACATGCAGGGTGCATTAAGAACCTTACAGTCAGGCCACACCTTGAGATTCAGCTTATAATTGAGTTTGAGACGACCGACAGCAGAGAGATCATATCGCTCGGGATTAAAAAACAGATTGTCAAAGAGCGCCAATGAGCTTTTCAATGTGGGGGGATCCCCAGGCCGCAAGCGGCGATATATCTCAATCAACGCCTCGTCGGTGGTGCTGATCTTGTCAGCCAGCAAGGTGTCACGGAACGAAGAGGTGACATGCAGATTATCGATGAAGAGGACTTTAAAACTTGTCACTCCACGAGCTTTAATATCATTGAACTTGTCTTCGGTAATCTCTTCATTGCATTCGACAATTATTTCGCCGGTTGCAGGATCAACAATGTCGGAAGAAAGATAACGACCAATGACACCTTCTATATTCACCGGTACAGCTTTGATGCCATGTTCAACCATCTTCTTGATAGAAGCCTTGGTATATTTCCGATTCGCCTTTACAATAACTTCACCGCTTTTGGGATCAGCAACATCAACAGCAGCCTTTTGCAGTGTGAGCAGTTCGTGGTCGATACCCTTTGTCAGAGTCTCTCCCTGAACGTAGATCTCTTCACTCTTGTAATAGTAATTAAGAAGCTGCTCTGTTGAATAGCCCAATGCCTTCAGTAATACCGTGGCCGGCATTTTTCTGCGCCTATCGATACGTACGTAAAGTATGTCCTTGTGGTCAAACTCAAAATCAAGCCATGATCCACGATATGGAATTACCCGGGCAGAATAGAGTACCTTGCCGCTAGAGTGGGTCTTGCCCTTGTCGTGATCATAGAACACACCAGGAGAGCGATGCAGCTGACTGACGATGACACGTTCCGTTCCGTTAATGATGAATGTACCGTTATCAGTCATCAGCGGTATCTCGCCGAAATAAACCTCCTGCTCCTTTATATCCTTGATCGCCCTGACACCAGTCTCTTTGCCTGTATCCCATATGACCAAACGCACCTTGACCTTCATGGGTGCCGCAAAGGTCATACCACGCTGATGACATTCCTCGACATCATACTTTGGCTTGCTAAGAGAATATGAGACATACTCCAGCGACGCGCTCTCACTAAAGTCCTTAATGGGAAATACGCTTCTGAACACGGCTTCAAGACCACTGTTTTTCCGTGACTCTGCGGAGGTTTCCTGCTGAAGAAACCGACGGTAAGAATTTTTTTGTATGTCAATCAGGTTGGGGATATCAATGATATTTTTAATTTTTGCAAAGTTTTTTCGCAACAGGTGGTTATTGGCGATCGAATAAGCCATAGCTTCTCCTTTGGCATGTATCGTGAAGACATCCAACCCAAAACACTAAATCGGCTGGAATTACAGGCTGTTGTTGGATGTGTGGGGCAGTCGAAACAGGACAAGCCAAGGCCGCGCCAGGCGACCTTGGCTTTCAACATCTTTACAGGAACAGAGCGCTATTTGATATCGACTTCAGCGCCGGCTTCAACGAGCTGCTTCTTGGCGTCTTCGGCCTCCTGCTTGGAAACAGCCTGTTTAACAGTACCGGGAGCACCGTCAACCAGATCTTTGGCTTCTTTCAGGCCAAGGCTGGTCAGGGCGCGGACCACTTTGATTACGTTGATCTTGTTAGCGCCAATGGTCTTAAGAATAACATCAAATTCAGTCTGCTCTTCAGCAGGCTCAGCAGAAGCGGCGGGGCCGGCAACAGCAACGGCCACCGGCGCAGCAGCGGATACACCAAACTTTTCTTCCAGTTCTTTCACAAGTTCAGCAAGGTCAAGAACTGTCATCTTTTCAATAAAACTGACAACATCTTCTTTGGTAATTTCTGCCATTGTCTCATTCCTCCAAAAATTGATAGTGTTGTTTTGTTAAGTGTGTATTAAAGTTAATTCCCAGCTTTTTTGGCACGGATAGCATCCAGGGCGCGCACCAGTGAACCAGGCAGTGCAGCAAGCACACCAACAAAATTGGTGGCTGGTGCCTGCATGGAACCGAGCATCTTGGCAATCAGAACCTCTCGCGAAGGCAGATCGGCAAGGGCCTGAATCTGTTTTACATCCATCAGTTTGCCGGAAAGCACCCCAGCCTTCAGAACAAATTTTGCCTGCGGGTCTTTTGCAAACTTGCTAAGCACCTTGGCAGCACTAACCGGATCGTCATACGTAATGGCAATTGCCGTCGGTCCAGCCAGATAAGGACTCAGACATTCTATATCTGTGCCCTTAGCAGCCA
>JBGSQD010000007.1:0-5000 GCA_041738275.1 Geobacterales bacterium | reverse complement strand
CCCAATTACACCATACTTGGCGCCTGCAACCCACCCTTTGCCTACAGGGCATTACAGGCGGAACCCAACATAGGCTTGATGCTGCCCTGCAATGTCGTTATTCGGGAATTGGCTGATGGTGAAATAGAAGTATCTGCCGTTGATCCGCTTGCCTCCATGCAGTCAATCAAAAACATTGAGCTGCAGGCCATAGCCGAGGAAATACAGCTGAAACTCAAGAAAGTAATCGACCAGCTATAGCTTGGGATGACATCCCGAAAGGGAGGTGAGAACATGAACCGCAAACCTGATACAGAGAAAAAACATCTCACGGATCCTGTCTGCGACATGACAGTATCACCTGACGCGGAATACTCGTACCTCCATGCCGGCAAACAGTATTTTTTCTGCAGTGAACGTTGCCTGCAGAAATTCAAGACGCACCCGGAACAGTATCTGGAGAAGAAGACCGGCCCACCTCTTGAAAAAAAATCCGGCCAAGGAATCTTTACCTGTCCGATGCATCCTGAAATCCAGCAACCAGGTCCTGGTAGTTGTCCTAAATGCGGGATGGCGCTGGAGCCGCTCGGAGTCCCGGCGTCTGCAACAAAAACCGTTTACACCTGCCCGATGCATCCAGAAGTGATTCAGGATCATCCCGACAGTTGCCCCAAGTGTGGCATGGCACTGGAACCGGTTACCTCCAGCGGCGAAGAAAAAAACGAAGAGCTGACCGACATGAGTCGTCGCTTCTGGGTCTGCGTCGCGCTGGCTCTGCCGGTGTTTTTCCTGGCCATGACTGCCGATATGATGCCATCCTGGCTGCCGGAACGGCTTTCCATGCGCACGGTTCAATGGATTGAATGCGGGTTGGCGACACCGGTCGTCCTATGGGGCGGTTGGCCGTTTTTTGTGCGCGGCTGGCAATCCGTCCGGACCTGGAATCTGAACATGTTTACCCTGATTAGCCTGGGTGTATCGGTCGCCTGGGGCTACAGCATGGTGGCACTTTTCTTTCCGGGACTCTTTCCGCCCGTCATGCAGATGCATGGCGGACTGGTGGCCGTTTATTTCGAGGCCGCGGCAATGATTACCACACTGGTCCTGTTGGGGCAGGTACTTGAACTACGCGCCCGTTCACGAACCAATGCGGCTATCCAGATGCTGCTCGGCCTTGCACCGAATACGGCCCGCATCGTGCGGGATGGTGGCACGGAAGAGGACATCCCGCTTGAGCAGGTACAACCCGGCGACACCCTGCGTGTTCGTCCCGGTGACAAGGTGCCGGTAGATGGTACAGTCATCGACGGCGCCAGCAACATTGATGAATCGATGGTCACCGGTGAATCCATCCCGGTGGCGAAGTCGAAAGGCGAGAAAATTATCGGTGCAACGGTCAATGGCACCGGCAGCTTTTTGATGCGGGCGGAAAAAGTCGGCTCCGACACCCTGCTGGCACAAATTGTTGACATGGTGGCCAAAGCACAACGGACACGGGCACCGATCCAGAAACTGGCCGATTTGGTGGCCGGTTATTTTGTTCCCGCTGTGGTTGGAATTGCCGTGCTTACCTTCATTGCCTGGTGGGTGTGGGGACCGGAGCCGCGCCTGGCACATGCGGTTATCAATGCCGTTGCGGTACTGATCATCGCCTGTCCCTGCGCACTGGGATTGGCAACCCCCATTGCCATCATGGTGGGGACCGGCCGCGGCGCTACAGCCGGAGTCCTGATCAAGAATGCCGAGGCACTGGAGATCATGGAAAAGGTCGATACCCTGGTGGTGGACAAGACCGGAACGCTGACCGAAGGCAGGCCGAAGCTGGTCGCAGTTCATGCGGAAGCGGGCTTTACCGAGGATGAACTGGTACGTCTGGCCGCCAGCCTCGAACGGGCCAGTGAACACCCCTTGGCCGAAGCCATTGTACGCGGCGCCGAAGCAAAGGGAATTGAACTGGTTAAGGCCGACAACTTCCAGTCTGCGACCGGGAAAGGGGTCACCGGAGACGTTGATGGTCATACGGTGGCGGCCGGCAACGCAGCTCTGCTGGAAAGTCTGGGCATCAGCGCTGGAGATCTGTCGCAACAGGCGGACAAACAACGCGGCGAAGGACAGACCGTCATGCTGATTGCCATTGACGGCAAGGCCGCCGGTTTGATCGGTGTCGCCGACCCTGTCAAGGAATCAACCGCCGAAGCCATTAACGATCTGCATGCCGAAGGCATCAAGATCGTGATGATTACCGGTGACAACCAGCTCACCGCAGATGCAGTTGCCGCCAACCTTGGGATCGACCAGGTGCATGCCGGGGTATTGCCGGAACAGAAAGCGGAACTGATCAAAAAGCTGCAGGCAGAAGGCCATATCGTCGCCATGGCCGGTGACGGGGTCAATGATGCCCCGGCGCTGGCGCAGGCTCACGTCGGCATTGCCATGGGCACCGGTACCGATGTGGCCATAGAGAGCGCCGGTATTACGCTGGTCAAAGGTGATCTGCGCGGTATCGTCAGAGCCAGACGCCTGAGCCGGGCCACCATGCGCAATATCAGGCAGAACCTGTTCTTTGCCTTCTTTTACAACACGGCCGGGGTGCCGATAGCTGCGGGGGTCCTGTTTCCATTCTTCGGCATACTGTTGTCGCCGATGATAGCAGCTGCTGCAATGAGTTTCAGTTCCGTATCCGTAATCACCAATTCGCTGAGACTGAAACGGGTGGATTTATAAACTCCAACGAAAGGAGCTTTTATGATGAATCAAACTGGTGGATGGATGGGCGGTGGGATGGGTGGATGGATGGGCGGAGGGATATGGCTTTGGACGGTGATCGGAGTACTGGTGGTGGTCCTGCTGGTCATCTTGATCGCCAAGGTGTCCAAGAAATAAGTATGCGTTCACGATAGGAAAACCGTGGACGAAGCAACCACACTCAACGCCGAACGTGATGGAAAGACATTCTTCTTTTGCAGCGAACATTGTCGGAAAAAATTTCTGACCACGCCCGCCGGTGCCAAGCCGGAGAAAACGGCTGGAGGCTGCGCTTGCCGCCGCCAGGTGGGGGCAGCCCCGTAACTATCAGGTGAATCAATGAATTTCTTCGAAATCACAGCTTTATTGATGGTGCTAACGGCACTTTTCAGCTACATCAACCACCGTATTTTTCACATGCCGACCACCATCGGGGTGATGTTTATCGCCTTGGCGGTCTCCCTGGGAATTGTTACCCTGGGTTGGCTAGGCATTGATATCGGTCAAGTTCACATTGCGCAGATTCTTGAATCTATCGATTTTGATCAGGTATTGTTACACGGCATTTTGTCGTTTCTCCTCTTTGCCGGGGCAATGCATATCAATCTTGAAGACCTGAGTGGCCAAAAATGGGCGATAACTGTTCTTGCAACTGTGGCCGTTGTTGCATCAACCTTTATTGTGGGTGGTCTCACCTGGATCGTGCTGGACTTTCTAAACATTAAGGTTTCATTCCTCTACTGTCTTCTGTTCGGTGCATTGATCTCGCCGACCGATCCGGTAGCTGTTATCGGCATTATCAAGACAGCTGGAGTGCCCAAAAGTCTTGCAACCAAGGTTGCCGGTGAATCGCTTTTCAATGATGGTATCGGCGTGGTGGTGTTTATGATCATCCTTGAACTTGCACTGGGAGGTGGCGATATCACTGCTGGCAGGGTGTCGCTTCTCTTCCTTGAGGAAGCGGTGGGCGGGGTGGTGCTGGGTCTGGTACTCGGAGCACTTGCCTATCAGATGCTCAAACGGGTCAACAACTACCAGGTGGAAGTCATCATAACCCTGGCGCTGGTTATGGGTGGCTTTGCCCTTGCAGACAGAATTCATACCTCCGGACCACTTGCCATTGTCGTGGCAGGTTTGCTGATCGGCAACCAAGGCCGAGCTTTTGCCATGTCTGAAATTACCCGTCAGCGTCTCGACGATTTCTGGGAACTGGTGGACGAGATTCTCAATGCCCTGCTTTTTTTGCTTATCGGCATGGAAGTGCTGGTTATGCCCTTTACCCGCGCCCTCTTCATTGCAGGTCTGCTGGCGATTGTCATCACCCTGTTTGCCCGCTGGGCAAGTGTCGGAGGCGCAGTACTACTCATGCGGCCATTCAGATCATTCAGTCCGGGGGCGGTTAAAATCCTGACATGGGGTGGATTACGCGGGGGAATCTCCGTGGCTCTTGCCTTGTCTATTCCGCCTGTGCCCGAGAGAACCACCATTGTGATCATCACCTATTTAATCGTTGTCTTCTCCATTGTCGTGCAGGGGATGTCGCTAGGGAAACTGGTTGAGAGGATTTATCCCCGTGTCCATGGAAATATTTCGGGAGAAAATTCATGAAAGTCTGGACAATTGCAATGATAATTCTGCTGATGGCAACAACCACCTTCAGCGCTGGTCCGGGCGACGTCCTCGGACCATGGAAAACCGACGGGGGCGATTCGTGGTTGGAACTATTCGAGTGCTGAGAAAAGATCTGCGGAACAATTGGTTGGCTGAATGAGCCGAACTATATAGACAGTAAAGATGGGCCGGTGGGCAACACAAAGGTCGACAGGAAAAATCCCGATCCGGCACGAAGGAACCGCCCGATTCTCGGCCTGCAGGTAATGAATGGGTTCACCGCCAAAGGTAACAACCGGTGGACGAACGGAACCTGTTACAACCCTGTATCCGGCAAGAGCTACAAATGTAAAATGCACCTGGTATCGCCTGATCGTCTTGAAGTGCGCGGCTATATCGGGATTCCATTTTTCGGTCGCACCGTTGTCCTGACCCGTTAAGAAGCTTCCGTTTTCAGGCATTTCCCGTCTGGTGAAATCACAGAGGGGGGACAGAAGTGGCATTCACAGGTTGTTATTATGAACCAGTAGTGTCCCAACGTTGAATAGTAGATGAGCTGCAATGGCCCGTTAATTCTGAGAGAAAGTGACATCATGCCATTAAACGACTTGAAAATAATCCGGAGGTTCAGCCATCTTCGCGCAGCAATGTGCGGAGGGCTAAAC
>JBGSQD010000344.1:0-5896 GCA_041738275.1 Geobacterales bacterium | reverse complement strand
GAAGATATCCAGGATGCCGCCCCGTACGGCAAAGCTGCCGCGATCCTCCACCAGCGGCACATTGGCATAACCCATCTTGACCAGCCGTGCCAGCAGTTCATCCCGCTCGAACTCCTCACCGGCCACCAGATAGCAGGAGGCCTCGCTGAAGATCCGGCGGGGGAGGACACGTTGCAGCGCAGCCGCCACAGGCAGGACCACGATGCGGGCCAGACCGTTCTGCAGACGAAACAGGGTGTCGAGCCGGGCGCCGGAAATGTCGGGATGGGGTGATGCAGCTGAAAATGGCACGCTGTCCCAGGCCGGAAAGGTGAGCGGGGCAGCGTCGGCGCCACAAAAGAAACTCAGTTCACGATTGAATTCATCGGCTGTTTCCTGGTCCGCGGTAATGACCAGCATGCTTCCGTGCGGCAGGCGAAGCAGTTCGGCCACGACAAAGGCCGGCGCAGCGCCCTTCAGCCCGGTCAGGGCGATGTGAGCGTCTCCCCGGCGCAGGGAGGCCAGAATATCAATGGTTTGCGGCAATATAGTAGTCATCGGCGGTCTGACAGGTTCATGCGTTGGGGTCATTTGCGGTGGCTGGCCTTGATCTTGGGCCTGCCGTTTTCCACAACAACACGGAAGGTAAGATCATCGGTTCCCAAGCGGGCTACCAGGGAAGGTTTGCTTTTCAAGATGGTGGCGGCAACCCGTTCGGGGCTGAGGTTATCAACCGGCAGGTTGCAGGACAGCCGGGCCTCACGGTATTCGTGGTAAAGCCGGTCCAGCTCCTTGTCCTGAGGCCGCGGAACAACAGCTTCCTCGCGGTTTGGACTCACACCGGCATGATGCCGCTGGTGCAGGTCTCTTATGAAACGGTCGCGGGAGTAGCGCCCATCCTCGATCAGGCGGAGAATGCGGTTCCAATGTTCGCGGTAGGTGTTGAGACGAGCCACCAGCATGTTATATTTGTACTTGTACATCGTGTTGTTGATGGGAGTCCCGGCATAACGGCGCACCAGTTTTTCCACATCGGTCTGCAGCTGGAGCGGTTCACGCTTTTCCAGACCGATGAAATACTGCTCGTACCTGGTGACAAGCTCTCCCAGCATACGTTCAAGTTGTGGCAGGTCTTCGGCAATCGCCATGAAAAAGCTCCACTTAAAAGCAGCTGCAATGCGGATTCTAAAGGCATCAGGAAACAATGCCTCCGGACGAAATGAGGATATATCTAAACATGCAGATGTGTAAAGTCTTTATCCTGCTTCTATTGTCTTGACGACATTTCCGGCATCGAATAAAGTAGCCCTGTTTCGCACCAAACCTCGCAATGACAATAGGATCACGACATGATGGACAACATTGCAGCCATAATACTCGCAGCCGGCAAGGGAACCCGCATGAAATCCGGGCTGGTCAAGGTACTTCACCACGTGGCCGGCCGGCCCATGATCGCCTGGCCGGTCGAAGCCGCCCGTGACGCCGGGGCAGCGCCGCTCGTTCTGGTGGTCGGCCACCAGGCAAATGCGGTGCTCCGCCACTTCCGCAATACGGCCGACATCCGCTGCGCCATGCAGGAGGAGCAGCTTGGGACCGGTCATGCCGTTGCCTCTGCCCGGGACGCCTTGAGCGGCTTTAACGGCACGGTGCTGATTCTGTGCGGCGACACCCCATTGCTGCGGGCCGAAACACTCAGCAAGCTGATCCGGTTCCACCGTACGCACGGGTCGGCACTGACGGTATTGACCGCGGTTGTGGCAGAGCCCTACGGCTATGGCCGGGTGTTGCGGGACGAATCCGGCCGGGTGCGGCGCATCATCGAGCAAAAAGACGCCACACCCGAAGAAGCAGGAATTTGCGAGATAAACAGCGGCATCTACTGTATGGAAGCGGACTTCCTGTTCAGCAATATCAACAAGATCGGCAGCAACAACGCCCAGAATGAATTTTACCTGACCGACCTGGTGGCCATGGCTGCGCAACAGGGACTCACCTGCCTGGCGCTGTCAACTGATGACAGCAGCGAGATCATGGGGGTCAACGACCGCGCCCAGATGGCCGAGGCCGGCCGGATACTGCGCCGGCGCATCAACCGCGACCTCATGCTGAGCGGCGTGACCATAATCGACCCGGAACAGACCTACATCGACCACGGTGTGCACATCGGACCTGACACAACCATCCACCCCAACTGCCATCTGTCGGGTAACACGACCATCGGCAGCGGTTGCGAGATCGAGCATGGCGTCAGCATCAGTAACTGTCGCATCGGCGACGACTGCCACATCAAGGCAGGTTCGGTACTGGAAGATGCGGAACTGCACGGGGACGTCGCTGTCGGACCCATGGCGCATCTGCGCCCCGGAACGGTGCTGCACGACCATGTGAAGATCGGCAACTTCGTGGAAACAAAAAAGGCGATTATGGGCGAAGGCTCCAAGGCATCACACCTGACCTACCTGGGGGATGCCGAGATCGGCAGCGAAGTGAATATCGGCTGCGGAACCATTACCTGCAACTACGACGGCGTCAACAAACACCGGACGGTTATCGGCGACAAGGTCTTCATCGGCAGCGACGTGCAGCTGGTGGCCCCGGTGACCGTAGGGCGAAACGCCCTGGTGGCCGCCGGCACGACGGTTACCCGCGATGTGCCCCCGGACTCGCTGGCCATCGCCCGTGTCCCTCAAGTGAACAAAGAAGGCTGGTGCCTGAAGAAAAAATAGTGGGAAACTGGGTGCGCATTGGCAATACAGCCCACCTGATTCGCTGAAAATACCGACAAAGAGCGCGAATGACCGAACCGCAACCGGACATAACCCAAAACACCCTGATCCTGATCATCGAGGACGATGCCGGCTTTGCCGAACTTATGGCATCTACCCTTTATGACGAAGGTTTTTCCAGTTTCTGCGCCACCAGCGGCAAGCAGGCCCTGGATTGGCTGGCCTCCAACAACCCTGGCCTGATCATGCTCGACTAGACCCTGCCGGACATGACCGGGTCCGCCTTCATCGAGCAGATACGCAGCCTGGATTGCGTAATACCCTTTGTCATGGTAACCGGCCGGGATGATGCCAGCCTGGCCGTCAAGATGATGAAGATCGGCGCCTGCGACTACATGCTCAAGGACACCTCCTTCCTGGACCGCCTGCCCACTGTTGTCACCCGGGCCCTGCACGAATCCGAGACCCGTGAGCGACTGGACCGCGCCAAACAGTCACTGCGCCAGAGCGAGTCGCGACTAGCCCGCGCCCAGAAGATTGCCCGCATGGGAAGCTGGGAGTGGGACCTCTCAACCGGCGATCTTTACTGGTCGGATGAACTGTATCGCATTTACGGACTCATTCCGGGCGACCCGGAAAAGATCCGAATGGAGTGGGTTTTCACCCTGGTCAATCCAGCCGACCTGCCGGCCTTCAAGAAAGCCGTTTTCCAATCCGCCAAAAGCGGCCTCCCCTTCAACATCATCTACCGCATAAAATCACTGACTGAAGGAGAGATCGTCGTCAACAGCCAGGGTGAGGTGGAGACCGGGGAAGACGGAACGCCCCTGCTGGTCTCCGGCACAACACTGGATATCACTGCCCGCATCAAGGCGGAAAGTGAAATCCAGCAACTGATCAATTACGACACCTTGACCGGACTTCCCAACCGCAATCTGCTGCATGACCGCCTCAAGCTGTCCGTTGCCCAGGCCATACGTGATCAGCATCTGCTGGGGATTCTGGTCCTGGACCTTGATCGTTTCAAAGGAATTAATGATACCCTTGGCCACCTGGCAGGTGACCAGCTGCTCCTGACCATAGCAAAACGCCTTACGGCCTGTATTCGGGACAGCGATACCCTCGCCCGCCTCGGTGGCGACGAGTTTGTCATCATCCTCAACAACGTGGGGAGCGAGGAAGGAATCACCGCTGTCTCCAAAAAGATACTCGCCATCATCTCCGAACCGATTTACATCGACGGTCACGAGATCTACATCACCGGCAGCATCGGTATCGCCGTCTACCCCGTGAATGGCGAAGATGGTCAAACACTGCTGAAACATGCCGACCTTGCCATGTATCAGGCCAAGGAGCTAGACCGCAACAACTTCCAGTTTTTCTCCCGGGAGATGAACATCAAGGTGCTGGAACGGATGATGCTGGAGAATTCCATGCGCAAGGCCCTGGACCGGGAGGAGTTTTTCCTGGTGTACCAACCTCAGGTGGATGCCCGTTCCGGGCGGATCGTCGGCATGGAGGCGCTCCTGCGCTGGAATCACCCCGATCTGGGTCTGCTGGTGCCTGACAGGTTCATCTACCTGGCCGAGGAGACCGGTTTCATCATTCCCATCGGTGAATGGGTCCTGCGGACCGCCTGCCGCCAGAACAAGGCATGGCAGGATGAAGGGTTGACTCCGGTAAGGATAGCGGTCAACCTGTCGGGCAAACATTTCGACCAGCAGCATCTGGATGAGGCCATCGCCGCCATCCTGATGGAGACCGGTCTTGCCCCTGAATGGCTGGAGATCGAGATTACCGAGAGTGCTGTCATGAAGAACGCCGACCTGAGCATCGGCATGCTCCGTAAACTCAAGGAGATGGGCATCACCTTTGCCATTGACGACTTTGGCACCGGCTACTCGTCTCTCAGCTACCACAAACATTTTCCCATCACCCGCCTGAAAATCGACCGCTCCTTTGTCCGGGACATCACCACCAACCCCGACGATGCCGCCATAGCCGAGATCATCATCGCCATGGCCCAGACCCTCAAGCTCGATGTAATCGCCGAAGGGGTCGAGACCCGGGCCCAGATGGAGTTCCTTTCCTTCAACAACTGCGTGGAGCAGCAGGGTTACCTTTTCAGCCGCCCCGTGCCGGCCGAACAATTTGCCCAATTTCTCAGAACCGGGCTGAAGTACTGATTCAACGTCTCCCAATCAATATCCCCTGCATGTTCTGATCTACCTGGCGCTTACAATTCGTCAACAATAACTCCCAAACTTTAGTTGCAACAAAATTATTATGTGCTAATGTTATTTGGATACTGAGTACACTATTCAATTTGTTCCAAAGGTCACTGCTTTACCTTCTGGGAGAAAAACGAGATGAGTTATTCAGGAAGAGAGATTTATTTCGTCGGCACCGAATATCTGCTAAGTCAGTTGATGGCGCACTATTGCACTGAGAAAACCGGCGCCAGTTGCTTTATTAAACCCAAATTGGGCAATGTACCGACTGTATCCGATAATGGCGGGTCCAAGAGATTGATTCTTTACGCTTGTGAAATTGGGAACATTCAGCTTGAAGCACTCATGGGCGATCATGGGAATTTACTGCTTGCAAGTGACCATCTGGTTCTTTTCAATATAAACAAATCTTCAGGCATCGAACATGACGCATTAAAACTTGGTGTGCATGGTTTTCTCTACCAAGATGATGGCTTAGACACTCTGATAAAAATGATCCAAACGGTTTTCAGCTCGGAATTATGGGTTTCCAGACGGCTGTTGACAGAATATCTGATCAATAACGGCTACAAGGTACCCTTGATAAACAAAGACAAGCTTTCCCTGACCAGGCGGGAACTTCAAATATTAACATCAATAACTCTTGGACATTCAAACACAATGATTGCTGATAAATTCTTCATAAGTCCCCACACCGTCAAGACCCACATCTATCATCTCTTCAAGAAAATCAATGTTTCCTCACGTACCCAAGCCGCCAAATGGGCCTCACTTCATCTCTAGCAGGATGTTGATCACCTGCTGCGGGTACAGCCTGAGGTCTTGCCGGTAAGTTTCAGTTCAACTTTCAGCGGGTTCTCCGGCGCACACTCCGCCTCCCATACTCCTCATACCACCTGCATGTTGTCATGATGCCTTGTGCCGTGGCTTCAAGCGTCCACGACCTACGAAACAAGTAGT
>JBGSQD010000302.1:0-5559 GCA_041738275.1 Geobacterales bacterium | reverse complement strand
CTCCCCCTAACCCCTTTAGGCCCCAGAGGGTCCTCCCGCCAGGGGAGGGGGAACTATTTTTGTGGCGGACTCGCCCCCGGCCAACTCCCCCGCACCACTGTACTTGACCGTTTGAGGCCACTGCTGGAGAACCCGGCCATTCGCAAGGTGGGCCAGAACATCAAGTTCGACATGCAGGTACTGGCCGCACAAGACATCCACCTGGAGGGGGCCTGGTTCGATACCATGCTTGCCTCCTACTGCCTTAATCCCGCCCGTTCAGGGCATGGCCTGGATACACTGTCCCTGGAGCATCTGGGCCACAAGATGATCAGCTACAGCGATGTTACCGGCAGCGGCAAGGATCAGAAGAACTTCTCCCAGGTCGATATAAAGTCTGCCTCACAGTACGCCTGCGAGGACAGTGACGCCACCTGGCTGCTGCGGCGCAAATTCGAACCGGCCCTGAAGGAAAGTGGACTTGAGCCCCTGTTCCATAACATCGAGATGCCCTTGGTTACAATCCTGGCCCAGATGGAGGACCACGGCGTTCTGCTGGACACCCAGCTTCTGGCCGGTCTCTCGACGAATTTTGCCGCACGGCTGACAGAACTGGAGAGGCGTATCTTTGATCTGGCCGGCGGTCCATTCAACCTCAATTCGCCCAAGCAGATGGGCGAGGTGCTCTTCGAGCGGATGGGGCTCAAGACCGGCAAAAAGACCAAGGGCAAGACCGGCTGGTCCACGGACAACGAGGTTCTGACGGCACTGGCCGAGGAACAGGAGGTCGCCCGCCTGATCCTCGACTACCGCGGGGTTGCCAAGCTTAAGTCCACTTATAGCGACGCCCTGCCCCGGCTGGTAAATACACGCACCGGCCGGGTGCATACCTCCTACAACCAGACCGTCACCAACACCGGCCGACTGTCGTCATCTGACCCCAACCTGCAGAACATCCCGATCCGCAGCGAAGAAGGGCGCATGATCCGCCACGCCTTTATCGCACCTCCGGGCCAGGTGATCCTCTCGGCCGACTACTCCCAGATCGAGCTGCGCGTCCTGGCGCACCTCTCGGGGGACCAGGTCTTCTGCCACGCCTTTGCCAATGACGAGGACATCCACACCCGCACCGCAGCCGAGGTCTTCGGCCTGTTCCCCGAGATGGTCACCCAGGAAATGCGGCGTCAGGCCAAGACCATCAACTTCGGCATCATCTACGGCCAGGGAGCCTTTTCATTGGCCAAGCAGCTGGGCATTGCCCGCAAGACAGCGGAGGAGTTTATCAACACTTACAAGGAGCGCCACCGTGGGGCGATCGATTTTCTGGACGCCTGCATCCGTCAGGCCGAAGAGAACGGCTACGTCACCACCATCCTCGGACGCCGCCTGCCGATCGCCGACATCACCAGCAGCAACGGCAACGTGCGCGCCTTTGCCCAGCGCAACGCCATCAATTACCCGATCCAGGGATCAGCGGCGGACATCATCAAGAGCGCCATGATCCGTGTCAATCGCCGGATACGCGCCGAGGGGCTGCGTAGCAGACTGATCATGCAGGTGCACGATGAACTGGTCTTCGAGGTGCCGGAAGTGGAGTTGCTGCGGATGGAACTGCTGGTGAATCAGGAGATGTCGCAAGCAGTGGAACTACGGGTGCCGCTCAAGGTCGATATCAGCCATGGGGCCAACTGGAGCGAGGCGCACTGATAACAATGCGCCTCGCAGGTACAACCCAGGAATCTTTTTCGTTTCAACCTGTTGCAACGAATATCAATTACCGGTCAGAGAGGTTCTTCGAATGACTCCACGCACTCATCGCGGCTCCATGAGTCAAGCTCTCCATTCGCTAGCTTGACCTGCACGGTTTCTCCCTCGAGAGTACATCCAAAGGAATAACCCAGCTGCCCGCTTTTTACGTTGAGAAGCGGAACATTCTCTTCCCGCTGTTCTGTAATATAGCATACTCGCTCGTAACTGTTGGTGGTCATGACAACACACTCCTTTCCATCATTTAGAGCCCTTTGAGGTTGCTGAATTCACCCCACTCCAGATACGTCCTGGGCTCTTCGACAAAGAAATAGATATTTTCGAGCATCGTCAGATGTTCGCGCTCCTTATCAGCCAGTACCTGACACAACCTTTTCATCTGTTCGTTTTCCGCCTGATTTTTCAATTGATCAAACAGCTCGATCGTTTCCTCTTCTTCCTGTACCACGTGCCGGTATGCATCCGGGTCATGACTCAAGGCTTCTGCCAGATGCCGCGGATCAATATGCGGGCTGAATACGCATACGCTTTCGTCAAGCATATCCATGCCTGACTCGCCAATTGTATTAATTTTGCCTTTCATGGCAACCAGCTTTTCGATATGCTCGTGTTCTGCTGCCGACAACAATGTAAACAGCTGTTTCAAATCTTTTTCCGTGGCGGCCTCGGTGAGGCGTTCATAATGCGCCCGCGTCTCCTGCTTCATCTTTATCATGCATTCCAGGATGTTCATGGTGTTCTCCTTTCCCAGCCTGAGAAAATGACCTTCAGACTTTCTTCTTTTACTACGTTTTATCTTATCATTTTTCATACGATTTAACAAAGAAACTTGAGCAAATAAATAGGATATACAACCACCGCTTATCCCACATATTTGAGCGCGAGGACCAGATGATTTGATTCACCTATCTATTAATAAAAGGTATAATAGTTTTAAAGAGAAGCATACCGAATGGCCCGACAACAACTATCGGGCAAGGGAGGTCTACCATGAGAGTACATGATATCGTTAAAACACTTGACGAACAACGGGGCGTAAATTATCGCTTTGTTAAGTGTTGGAGAAAAGAGGAAGATTTCCTTGATTATGACCTGATCGACAGGTTTCTGGAAAACACCAAGGGTACTGAAGAATTCGGGGGAATCGATCTGCTGACCATGGATGACATGTGGAACGAGGTCAGGCGCGTCGGCGGTACACGGGTAACACTGCTGCATGATAATAATGGCGACAAGGTCGAGTGGGTCCATAAAGGCAAAACAGGACTTAAGACAAATGTTTGCGCATTTACTCCCGAAACTCTGATGGAGATTTATGATGTGGAAACAAAAGGTAATCCGGTTGACTGATGATATACCTGGAGTAAGATCAATGAAAGGCTGCTGAAGTAGGCAGCCTTTCCAGTGCATGGTTATTTCAACGCGCACATTAGTAAGTTGGAAGCGTTTTCCCGGCAGAAGGTCTCTTCGTTAACACACGTATCCTGTCTATCAAGGATCAGACTGAAAGAATCAAAGAGAGCACACATGAGCGCGACATACGACCTAATAATACTCGGATCCGGTTCAACTGCCTTTGCTGCTGCGTTACGCGCCACAAGCTACGGGGCACGAGTCCTGATGTTTGAAAAAAGTGTCCTGGGAGGCACCTGCATCAATTGGGGCTGCATTCCCAGCAAGACCCTGATTCATGCGGCCCTCTTCAAACATGAAACCGTTCTGGGAAACAGGATTGGCCTCAACAGCGGCAGCGCCACTCAAGACATTGACGCCGAACAGCTTTCCAGACATCGGGAAGCGGTTGTCAATGGTCTTCGCCAGGAACGCTACCTGGATGTTCTCGGCAAGATTGAGGGTCTGGAGCTGGTCAAAGGGACCGCTCGCCTCAGTGATACCCGGACTGTCGTGTATGATGGCCGTGCGTACCGGTCCGAACGCATTCTCATTGCCACGGGTGGCAACCCAAGGATTCCCAAGCTGCAGGGCCTGGAGAAATGCAGCTATTATACCAGCCGCAGTGCCCTGCTGCTCAAGAAGCTTCCGGCCTCTCTCATCATAATCGGCGGCGGGGTGATTGCCGTGGAACTGGGGCAAATGTACCATCGCCTGGGATGCCTGGTAACGATTCTTGAACATGGTCCACGACTATTGCCGACCATCGAACAAGAACTTTCCGAATCGGTCCGGGGAATTCTGGAACAGGAAGGTATCGAAGTCGTAACAAATGTGAACATCTGCTCCGTCGACAGACATGGTGACTTGAACGAGGTCTATGCGGAGGTTGGTGACAAGCAACATACCTTCGAGTGTGAATCACTGCTTCTGGCGGTCGGCACAGTCCCCGCCACTTCAGACATCGGACTGGATATAGCCGGTGTGTCACTGGATGGCAAGGGTTTCGTCATAACTGACCGGCACATGCGCAGTTCGGTGACTGGTATCTGGGCTGCCGGCGACGTGGTCGGCAAAAAGATGATTGCCACGGTTGGAGCCAAAGAAGGTATCGTCGCGGTAGACGACATGTTTAATCAGGGGTGTGACTGCACCATGGATTATCTGGCAGCGCCCATGGCAATCTTTACCGATCCGGAAGTAGCCATGGTCGGGCACTCCGAGGAAAGCGCCCGTCAGGCCGGCTTCGACTGTGTCATAAACTGCATGCCGGTCAGCGCAATACCCAAGGCGCATGTAACCGGAACAACAAATGGCGTGATCAAAATGATCGCCGACCGGGTCACCGGACGGCTTCTTGGGGTTCACCTGGTCTGCCACAGAGGTGCGGACATGATCAATGAAGCGGCCCTGGCCCTGCACATGCGGGCAAGCGTAAACGACCTCGCAACCACAATGCATGTGTACCCGTCCATCGGCGAAGGGCTCAAACTGTGCGCGCAGGGGTTTAGTCGTGATATCAGCCTGCTCTCCTGCTGTGCCGAATAAAGCTTCAGCCGGGTGTCAGACCAATGTATCCGGCAATTAATGATAGGTGCAGTTGCCTTACAGGCAATGAGTGATAATATGTTTCGATGAGTTCCAAAATTTTCAATAAACAGCGAAATTCCGGTAATGCACATACCGGGAAATTGTTGTGGGGGTGAGTATGCAACAAAGGTTGCGCATGGTTCTTCCGGATCAGGATCTCCTTAAACTTTACGAACAGATGTTCCTTTCCAGGGAATTTGAGGAACGTTGCGCAGAACAGTATTCCAAGGGTCAAATCACCGGTTTCCTGCATCTTTACAGCGGGCAGGAGGCGGTGGCAGTCGGTGCCACTGCGGGTCTGCACAAGGATGATTATATCCTCTCCGCTTATCGCGAACATGCCCAGGCCATAGTGCGTGGCGCCGATCCCCGGCACGTCATGGCCGAGCTGTTTGGAAAGGCCACCGGTATCTGTAAAGGCAAAGGCGGATCCATGCACCTGTTCGACCCGGCGCTTAACTTCATGGGCGGTTATGCAATTGTCGGCGGACAGTTCCCCATATCGGTCGGCCTGGCCTTTTCCGCCCGCTATCGGGGTGAGGACCGCATCGCCGCCTGCTTCTTCGGCGATGGCGCCGTAAACCAAGGCACGTTCCATGAATCCCTCAACTGGGCCCAGCTTTGGCAATTGCCGGTACTGTTCATCTGCGAAAACAATTTTTACGGCATCGGCACCGAGGTGCATCGTTCCTCGGCACTGGCATCGATCCACAAGCGGACCTGCGGCTACGATATCCCTTCCGAAAAGGTGGACGGCATGGATGTGATCGCCGTCTACAAGGCGGTCAAATATGCTGCGGAGAAGGTCCGCGAGAGCGGTCGGCCGTACTT
>JBGSQD010000318.1:0-6401 GCA_041738275.1 Geobacterales bacterium | reverse complement strand
TATCGTCCAGACCGACGGCTTCAGCGGCTACGATTTTCTCGACCGCCAGGCCGGGGTCCGTCATGCCGGCTGCTGGGCCCATGTCCGCCGCAAGTTCATGGAGGTAGTCCGCGCCCAGGGCAAGAACCGCACCAGCGGCAGCGCCGATCAGGCCCTGGCCACTATCCAGCAGCTCTACGGTCTCGAAAAAGAGGCCAGGGTCAAGCAGTGGTCACCGGAGATGATCGCAACCATGCGGGCGGAAAAGGCCCGGCCGATCATGGAGGCTTTTCACCAGTGGCTGCTGAAACGTGCCGCTCAAACCCCGCCCAAGGGCTTGCTCGGCAAGGCGATCAGCTATGCCCTCAATCAGTGGGACCGGCTGGTGGTCTATCTCGACGACCCAATCCTAACCCCGGACAACAACATGGCGGAAAACGGTATCCGACCCTTTGTCCTTGGTCGTAAGAACTGGCTGTTTGCAGGCTCGCCCAAGGGGGCCGAGGCCAGCGCCCTGCTCTACAGCCTAATCGAGACCGCCAAGGCTAACAACTGTGAACCCTATTGCTACCTCCGTCATATCTTCGAACACCTCCCCAGGGCATGCACCCTCGCCGACTACGAGGCCCTGCTCCCCTGGAACGTGGACAAAATGAACATAATGCTCCGCCTTGGCGAGGCAGTTGATTAGACGCTTACGCTTGTTCTGCTTGCGCGAGACGGACCACATCCAACGCGCCCGACAAACTCGCCGCTGCCGCATAACGCTCCGGATAGGTCAATGCCAATTTGAAGGCCCCATAGCCCCCCATCGATAGCCCGGCCACGTAGTTCTTGTTGCGATCGCCGGAGAGTGGAAAAAAGTGACGGGCAATGGCGGGTACTTCTTCGCTGATATACGTCCAGTGACGCTGGCCAGTCGCCATGTTTGTGTATAGCTCCGATCAACAGCGGGCATGAGAACCGCCAGATTAAGGCCCTCCACATAACGCTCGATAGACGTGCGGCGTTGCCAGGCGGTGTGATCATCGGACATCCCATGCAGAAGGTATAATGTCGGATATTGTTCGTGTCGAGTTTGGGGGTTGACGCCAACCTCCAGAGATTCAGGATCGGGGAGAAGCACGCTCATAGTCGACATCAGCCCCAGAACCTGCGAATAGAAGTGACAGTGAATAAGCGCCATCGTACCTTCTCTGTTTGGTATGTCCGCTAGGCTACCGCACTCTTCAGCGGCCTATGGTTCGCTGATCAACTCGGGCCGGTTTGACTCGTGCAGTGCGCAGCACCAGGAGTTTTCCTGGGTATTTGATTTACTCAGAACTCTCCTGATGCGCTCTTGGCCCCTGCTCATTTCCAATCCATTATGTGTCCGAAACAATTTCATTCAACACATTATCAACAACAACGGGCGTCTCCAAAACGGTCAACGAAGGATCTGAGCCGTATTTACCGCGCACAAACGATTTCCATTCCTCGGTATATACTCGATCAGCATGTTCACGAGACTTCCACAGGTAAATTCCGCCGGCCTTGGTGCCATCCGGGGTGAGGAAGTAGTATTTTCTCAATAAACCAGGCACGCCTTGGTATTTAGGTGCCGTGCTCAGGAATATCTCCTTGGCCTGACTGCTGGTGATCGACTGCGGGAGTTTGAATTCGACAATTACGGTTATCATAGAGCTCTCCATCGATGCTGTAATATAAATTTGGTTTCTGCCCGCTTCTCTTCAGGGGAGGTTTGCTATTTCGCCATATCGGAAGCAGTCCGTTGTGTGATCATTTACCATGCCGACTGCCTGCATGAACGCATAGCAGATGGTAGAGCCCACGAAATTAAAACCACGTTTTTTCAGGTCCTTGCTCATCTGATCGGACCACTTTGTCTGTGCTGGTACTTCTTCCAGGCATCTCCATGCATTCTGTACGGGCTTCCCCTCAACATAGCGCCATAGATAGGCATCAAGGGAGCCGTATTCTTCCTGAATATCCAGAACACCTTGCGCGTTTTTGATTGCTGATTCGATCTTAAGGCGATTGCGTACAATCCCGGGGTCAGCTATCAGACGGGCAACGTCGTCTTCCGAAAACCTCGCAATGCGTTCACATGCAAAGCCTTGAAAGGCTTTTCTGTAGTTTTCTCGCTTTTTCAAGATGGTCAGCCAGCTCAACCCCGCTTGCGCGCCTTCAAGCATGAGGAACTCAAAAAGGCGCTGATCATCATGGACAGGAACTCCCCATTCATCATCGTGGTAAGCAAGGTAAAGGGGATCGCTGCCGCACCATCCGCATCTCTTTATCACATGACTCCTTTGTCCAACCTGCTTTTAGTTTTCCCCAAATGAGTATCGTTCGGGCAACGAGGATATGCACCGTATTTCATGTGAAATGCCATCGTTGTTCATCTTTTAACGTCTAACCAATCAACCACCTTATCAAGGTTGTATCCTTCGACGACCGCCGAAATGTTAAACACCTCAGGTTCCCCCATATCCTATGGTCACCTGATTATTAACAACAATCACCGGAACTTTACGCTGTCCCTGGCTGTGCTTCAACATTTCCTCCATCCGGATTGAATCAATTTTCACGTCATAATAGACATGCTCTGGATTCGCCTCACGGGCGCGAGTGGTATGAGGTCAGCCCTGCTTTCCGTAAATAATTATTTCGCTCATGTTGTTCCTCTCTTTGTTTGATTATCAAAATGCACAACTCGTACTGTCATGAACAGAGTTATTCACCCGGTCATTAATCGGCGGAAATGATGGAGTTATCAATTTGATATTTCGGTAATAATTTAATAACCTTGAGGCGTTTCAACCAGAAAGCCCGTCCCGCAATGTTCGGTAATTAACGTACTCCTTAATAATCGACGATTTCGCACTGCAGGCCATCACGTTCGAGCACGTAAGGCGTTATTTCCGAGGTAGTAGGCAAGAATCCTTTATAAAAACGTCAATTTAAACGAAAGCTAGGTGTTGCGCATGGAAAGAGAAACGCGTCCCCTCTTTACATCCACTTCAAGTACACGCACCTGGACCTGCTGTCGAACCTTGACCACTTCTGCCGGATTCTTGACATAACTGTCGGCAAGCTGACTGATATGGACAAGGCCATCATGATGGACACCAATATCCACAAAAGCACCAAATTTGGTCACATTGGTCACGATCCCCGAAAGGCACATTCCCACCTCCAGATCGTCTAACTTTTCAATTCCTTTGGCAAAGGCAAAGACTTCAAATAATTGGCGTGGATCACGACCCGGTTTGCCTAATTCGGTCATAATGTCCTGCAAAGTCGGTAACCCAGCCTCATCATTAACATATCGTACAAGTTGAATCAGCTGTCTCAGTTTCTCATTCTCCATCAGCGCAGATACCGTACAACCGCAATCCTTGGCCATTTGCTTGACGATCCCGTATCGTTCCGGATGAACCCCTGAACGATCCAGGGGGTTTTTACCATCATGAATACGTAAAAAACCAGCGCATTGCTCAAAGGCTTTTTTGCCGAGTCGGGGAACTTGCAACAATTGCAGCCTGTCGGTAAAAGGCCCCTTTTCACTGCGGTATGCAATGATATTGGAGGCCAGGGTATCCCCTAATCCAGAAACAAAAGTGAGGAGTTCCTTGCTGGCACTGTTCACCTCGACACCAACTTTATTCACGCAGCTGATGACCACGTCTTCCAAGCTTTGTTTCAGCTCTTTTTGATTGACGTCATGCTGATACTGACCGACACCTATAGCTTTCGGATCAAGCTTGACCAATTCTGCCAAAGGATCTTGTAGACGCCGACCAATGGAAACGGCTCCACGGACGGTGATATCCTGCTTGGGGAATTCTGCACGCGCGACCTCCGAGGCGGAATAAATGGAAGCGCCGCTCTCATCAACCATGGTGATAATCACTTCTGGCGGAAGTTGTAATCCTCGAATGAAGGATTCAGTCTCCCGGCCAGCCGTTCCGTTGCCAATAGCAATGGCCTCAATATGGTATTGCTCGCATAACGTGATCACCGTGTGCGCGGCTTCCTCCCGCTGTTTTTGGGAAAGTGCCGGGAAAATGGTGGTGAAATGCTGGAGTTCTCCCTGGTTGCCCAAGCAGACTAATTTTGCCCCTGTCCGAAACCCTGGGTCCAATGCCATGGTACGTTTTTGACCTAACGGGGCAGCGAGCAGCAAATCACGCAAATTTTCTGAAAAAACAGTGATGGCTTCAAGGTCGGCCTGATTTTTCAAGCTCGCTCGGAGTTCATTCTCCAGGGATGGAGCGAGCAACCGCTTGTAACTCTCTTCGACGGCAAGAGCCACCTGTTGCCCTGAAAAGCCATTGGCGCGAACCAGACAGCGATGGAGGATCTCCAGCGATTCAGTCTCCGGAGGACGAAATGAAAGGCTCAGTATTTTTTCATTTTCACCTCTGAGCATTGCCAGCAATCGATGCCCTGCCACTTTAGTAACAGGTTCCTGCCAGTCAAAGTAATCCCTGAACTTACCGCCGTTCTCCTCCTGGCCTTTAACCATTTTCGAGATGACCAGTGCTTTCCGTTGGAAAACAGACCGAAGACGAGCGCGAATGGAAGCATCTTCACTGATCCATTCTGCAATGATATCACGGGCACCACTCAGCGCCTCCTCAACCGTTTTCACGTCCTTGTCGGGATTCACAAAAGCGTCAGGGTCGATTTGCCGGTTCCCCTGCCCATAGATTGTTTTCGCCAAAGGCTCCAAACCCTTTTCTTTGGCGATGTGCGCTCGGGTTCTCCGCTTGGGGCGGTATGGCAGATAAATATCTTCAAGAGGAGCGAGAGCAGGAGCAACGTTGATCGCCTGCCGTAGCTCTTCAGTCAAGAGATTCCGCTCATCAAGCGAAGCAAGGATGGCTGAGCGACGTTTGTCCAAATCAGCCAATTCGACCCTGCGGTCACGAATAGCGGTAATTTGTACCTCATCAAGAGACCCGGTGGCTTCTTTGCGATAACGAGAAATAAACGGAACAGTAGCGCCATCATCAAGCAATGCAGATACGGTTTCCACCTGCTTGGCGCTAATACGCAACTCATTGGCAATAATTTGTGGGTAGTATCTCATTATATTTTTCCGGGAGCATATTCTCTCATTACCCTTGCAAGAGGAGGGATGAGAGTAAGCGAAGTGCTCAGCCTTAAACCTGCCGACATTGATGATCAGGAATTGCTCCTGTACGATCCAAAAAGTGAACGGGAGCTAGAAGTTGGGTACGGTCACAAGCTTCAAATCACCCTTAAGCAAGACAAAAATTGTGACCATACGATCTATCGTTTAACTGAATTCAATTGAGGATATCACCATGGGTGATTTTAAGGCATAATTGCCTCTTTTGCCCCCTAATTTCCGGTTAAATGGTTTATGAAAAATTATATTGAATACATGGTGTTAAATGGCTTTTTTGCTTGAAAAACGGCTCGCTATCCCGATGAATGCGACCCTCCACGGGGTACGCATGCTGACCGGGTAAAAGGGGAGGTCTGGCCTGCCCGTGGTTTGTCGCTGCGCGAAGGGAAAGACGACAAACGGCGGGCACGGTGAGGCTGGGCTCGCCCTACCGGGCTAGGCCTCTGAGCTGACAATGATATTGGCAGATTCATGCAAATCTAAATCGTCAAACTCAACATAGGTATGGCTTGCCTCAAACGATATGCTTAAAAATTTTTCGAGAACTCTTCTCCATGTTGTTATTTCAAGATCCATGATCACATGCCGTTCACTCTTTTTACATAAATCACGACCTTTTCCAGATGAGCGAAGGGTTACTTTCAGCCCTCCATCAACGTGGATATACTCCAACGCATTTAATTGTATTTCGATTCCGATAGTTGCACCTAGAGGGTGAAGGTCTGTCAAAAGGCGCAAAAAAACATCTGGAGTTCCCCGCCAATAAAAATTGGGGCCAGGCTCTCCCTCTAAATATTCATCTGTATATTCAATTAGTAACATATAAAATTCAGTGTTGTTATTTCACAGGTATATCTAGCCAAGGGGCATTAGGTGAACCTGGTGGGTGGTAATCCCAATGCAAGTCTGGGTGATGTTTATCTGGTAAATGAGGCCGCCATTCCCCTCCTTCTTGATCCCATAGGCTTCTTTCCCCTCTTTTTCGTGGCTTAGAACGAGACGGATCACCTTCTTCGCATTCTCCATCCACAGGAGGCTTTGGCCATGTTGAAGGATCAGTCAGGTCAATATTTTCGCTATCGCCTTCATTTGCAAACCAATTTTTTAAGGCCAGTCCTAAGGAAGCCCCTAGCCCCAGTCCTAGAGGAGGCGCTATATTTACAGGCGGGCCTAATGGTTTGCATCCTCCTCCAGATTTCATGCAATCAACCGCATTCAAACCCCACGGATCAATCCAATTCACAGGATCCCCACCGACATA
>JBGSQD010000261.1:0-6021 GCA_041738275.1 Geobacterales bacterium | reverse complement strand
CCCACGTTAATTAACAATTCTGGAGAAGAACAATCTACTATCTCATTAAAGCAAACTGGACATAATGTCCACATTGTTTTACAAACCAAAGGAGAAGAAAGGGACGGATTTATTTTAAAACAAAAATGGAGGAGTAATTTCCAACCAAACCAATAGGACCTGCCCGAAATACCGGACGGGTCAACGAGAGCCGGATTAATTCAACTAAAATATCAATGCAATGATAGAATAAAAGAGAAGCGAAGGCTGCTAACTAATTAACTATTGCTTCCTAGGTGCTACTAGTGGTTGTCAAACTCATGCCTTTGGGAAATAATCAAAAGACCTTAGTCGAAAAGGAGGAAACGCATGGTCAAGATGATGGAACCGCCATATGCAAAGCTCAGCATGGATGTTACTCTTAGCCACAGCCCGAAGGAGGAGTTGGTTTCGGCCTGGCACATCGTCAAAGACGGGCAGAAGGAGAACTTTCAGACCATCGCGACGGAGCATGGAGTTCCTGTAACGAGACTCATAGAGTTTAACTTCCCTGGGGCTGTGCAAAACGGACGCATCAACCCTGACATTGTGAACTGGTATCTGTTCCATCACAAGCGCTTCCTATGTCGCAAGACCACGCGGGACGGGTTCAACTACATGTTTGGAGGTGGGGAGAAGGTCGCGATACCGCACCTTGGCACTGTCGAACTGGGTGTTCCCGTCATCATCAGATCAAACAACACGAGGTTTAAGATCAGGATGCATGCCAATATCAACGTTGCGGTGGTCGCGGCTGCTGACTTCTGCATTTTTGAGATATGGGATGAGAAAGCGAAGCTGTCATCCTTCTACACATACTGGGCGGGTGGTATATCCAAGGGGGTGTTGCCGGTATGGCTGTCAGCAACGTTGAAAGGTCCGTGGAATGAGATGGTAGTCACCAAAGCCATCGGTGCAAATGAGTTCTCCGGAGCTGCGAGGTTCACCTCTGGGGGAGCTGGCTCCCGAAGCAAGAACTACATCAACTTCATGGGGTTGCCGTCGGGGGTACTGACTGTACCTAATCCTCTACCAATCGAAACCGGCTTTACCATTGGCATCGGTGCAAGCACTAGCGTGGGCAGAATGGAATTGTTTAAGGCTGGTGAACCAGACGGCCTTTTGCCATTTAGGGGACCTTAATATATTGAGACAGGGTATGATTCGTTCACAGTCATCCGGTCTCTGTAGCGACTTCCTTGACGGTTTTGGACAGAATCCTGGGGAGCAGAGTAAAACCTGTTCCCTACTCTAACTATCTTCAAAACGAGTGACAGAAATACTAAATGGTATCAAACTGGTTTTGGATCCGCGAGAGCCGGATTGACTTGAGGAAAAGGAAATACACATGCCTGCAACAACGGAATCCAAAATCCGCACCCGCGCATTCGCGCGCGTCATCGGCCCGTTTATCGTCCTTGTGCCCGGCATCATCATTGTGCGGGCACCCGACATTCAGTCGATTCTCCATTCATTCTTCGCAAACGATGTGATCGTGTGGTTCGCTGGCGCATTCCTGCTGTTCTGCGGCCTGCTGATCATCGCCCAGCACCAGTACTGGTCCGGAGCTGCGGCGATTACAATCTCTCTGTTCGGCTGGTTCCTGGCGTTTCGCGGCCTGGCGCTCCTGGCGGTCCCACAGTTGATCGCCAGTGGTGCCGACGCCGCATTGAAGTTTTTGCCGGCCGTGCGGGCAGGCTTCTCCGTCCTTGTCCTGGCCGGACTCTGGCTCACCTATGTGGGCTGGTTTGTCAAGCCGCCGGATTCGGATTCTTAAAGCTCTTCGCTTTTCTTCCCAGCTGCGAGAAGATCCGTCGAAGGGTAAGACCCCAGAGCACCCAGGTTAGAATTGACGGGAACGGAAGTTGGATGATTAGCTGACAATGTCCCCCACGCCCTTCGGATACAGCAAAAGGCGGCCAATAAGCCGCCTTTTGCATTTCACAGTTCATATTTTCAGTTACCCTACAATTCCCTCCACGGGTTACAAACCCTGACCCGGCATCTTTCTATATCCTTGATGTTGCGTAACCACAATCAATCCCTGTGCCATGGCTGTGGCCGCAATCAGTGAATCTATCACCGGCAACCTTTCCCCCTGCTGTTCAGACTCTCCCTACAGCCGCCTCAAGCACAGAGCTGTTTCCAGATCAATGTCAATAATACGCCCTGCAAGGTGAATTCACCTCTTCCACATTCCCTGCCGCATATATAGTTAATCGTCAGATTTTTAAGGATTAATTCTTTTCATGAAAACTATTATCGGCAATAGTGCTGTAATCATTGTCATATTTATTTTACAAGACTCCTTGACAACCGCGTTTTATAAGTTTTACTTAATGTTATTTTTGCCAAACCCTGAGCGATCAGGGGACGGAAAGTCCACGGAACTTGGGTTCCACTTCCTCTATCCTTACCACCTCCACTATTTTCCCCCTCCCAAGTTGGCCGGATTATCGGAGCAAGCACCGTTTGCGTTGCATCTTTCGGTCCGGCCAGCCATCCAAACTTCCCCTCAGGCTACCAAGCAGAGTCAGGCTCAGGGAACATCCTGTCCTGCAAGCAGAGATTTAAACAGGGATAGGCTACTTCTGATTACAAAGGAAGGAGGAAAGTTTATGGACTATTGAAAACAGCAGGCAACGTCTCCCACGTTTTACACACACAACCTTGACAAATCGTCTCTATATTCTTGGCAAAAATGAATTTAGCTCTGCACAGGTACTGTGGTTGGGCACACTCAACACCCAGGTGAGAGCACGGTCGCCAATAATCGACAGACCGTTTAACTGTAACCCGCTGCCCACTCGGAGGAAATACACATGCAAGATAAACCAGCCCAATTGTCGCTAAGTGGCCCGAACGCCTTCGTCAACGTCACTATTGGTCAGGCGCAGTTCGGAAAGTTCCGGCTGATATTGTGGGATGAAACAGGCCGCAACCCACAGGTGCTAACTGAGCAAACCAACGTTGACAACATTCCTGACTTCGTTGATCTCGGCTCACCTAGTGATGTAAATCGAAAAATACTACAGTGGGAAGGGTTTGTAACATCGTACGGAAATGGGCCGGGGCAGAATTATAGTATCATCATTGAGGTCAAGCAGGCAGGACAAGTAGTACCCGATGGCTACATTCCCGACCCCGGAGCCCTGGATGGTGGCGCAAAGCCATTTTTCGGCGCGGTTAGATTGTTTGCAGTTTAAACGATAGGAGGTTATTTGTGAATCTGAAACATCTTAAAGCCATCTTGCTGTGGATCATCATTCAATTCCTTGTCGTGCCCTTCGCTTATGCCGAAATCACGCTGGGGTCACTACCCGCCGCCGATGCAAACCTTGATCTGGCCCTACCCGAAACGCCAGCCATCTACGCACTCGGCTTAACTCCGGAATCGGTATCGCGACCCGCATCACCGCGAGCTCTGGTGCTGGATCTCCTGAATGGCGTGGACAAGAGCGGCAATTTCCAGACCGGCATTGCACTTGCCACGGCTCCGTACCTCCTCTTCGCTGGTGATCGGCTGACAATCAATGAGTATCGAAAGAACGAGGATTTTAGTTGGATTCGCCTTGCAGCGCGTACCCAACTGTCGGTCGCGACAACGAAGGGTACCGATAGCGATGATAAAGCCGTGCGTGCCGCACTTGGATTTCGCATCGTCCCGTACGATTTGGGGGACCCTCGACAGAATCGCGAACTAGATAGTTGCTTCGCAACGATCCAGTTACCACAAGCGCCGAAACAAGGTGAGGATCTGAAGGAGCGTGAAAATAAATACAACGAGGGAGCGTTTAAGACTCAAGTGCAGCAGGCTGCGCAAGTATGTCGCGAAAAACACGAAAAGCTTTACTGGAATGCCAGCGCGTGGGAATTGGGCGCTGCACCAACATGGATCCAAAAGGAAGGTTCAAAGGACCAGACCAAGTGGGGCGGGGCAACCTTCTGGACATCCTACGCGTATGGTTTCGAGCACTTTTCCACTTTGAAGGAAACATCCCAACTGGTCCTAGGTTTTCGCTACGAACTCAACAATCAGACCCCCGACCTTAAAAACGCAGGCAGATATGTGCAGCAAGATACCGCGCTGCTTGGCGCACAATTACGGCTAGGAAAACCTAACCTGCACGTATCATTTGAAGGTTCCTATTGGCGAATCGCACCCAAGGGCACCAAAGTACAAGATGCGTATCGTGTTTCATTGGCACCGGAATTCAAGCTGCCGATGCTCGACAACTTATGGTTTCAGGTCTCGGTTGGCGGTACTGGCGGACGTGGATTGGACGACAGGTTGTTTATTATGTCCGCGATTCGATTTGGTAACGGAAACACCATCGACATCTCACAAGTGGCTGATATGCTCCGAAATCAGTCAGTTACTCACTAACAGTCGTTGTACCAGTGGTGTCAGGCTGGACTTTCGGATATTTTGATTTCGATAACGGGGCAAAGTCCAAAGCCTGAACACCGAAGGTCTGACACCGAAGGTCCCTAAGAGTGGGCCAAGGAGGTGATTGAATGAATAGGAAAGGTTGCATCGCGTTACTTGTAGCCTCTTTTATTGTTGCTATTTGTGGCTGTGCAAATAAGCATCCAGCCGTACCTGTAGCCGCCGCAAATCTATCAGAACCATCTCCTCCGATTAAAGAATATCCAGTTAAAGCAGCACCTCCCCCATCTAAAGAACCTGTAAGAGAAGTAACCATGAAAAAATTGCATGTTGAATCTGTTCCCGAGTATCATCAAGCACCGATTACCCTTGATGAATCTTCAACAACAAAGAGCCCTGAAAAGCCCAAAGCTCTAACTTCTTCCAAATATTCCACTAAACAGATTGATAAAATTGTAGACGGATTTGAACAGGGAAGTTTTGCATTTAAAGCGCCGTTATCAATGGATATTAGAGACCCACCTGCAACTGTAACCCTGGAAATATCAAGTAAGTTGAGCAAAGAAGAGATCCGCAAAGTAATAGGAGCAAAAGAAACAGAGCAGGCTGAAAGCGGGACTATTGAAATTTCAAATAATGTAGAGGCGACTTTAAGTAGTTCAGATTTCGATGTGATCTTGCAATCAAAAAATCCACAGTTAGTTTCGTCTGGAAAAGTTTTTACATGGGAATGGACCATAAAACCAAAAAAGGTAGAAAAAACGATGGTTGGAAAATTGCATCTTGATGTCAGTACGACATTAGATGAAGGCGTTTATGTTCTCCACACTTTGAATAAGGAAATTAGCATCACCATATCAAAAGTAGATCAAGGTGTAGACGTTGTAAAAAGCAACTGGGAATATCTGAAGTGGGCCTGGGGGGCCGTTCTTGTGCCAGTATTTGGGTTCATATGGAAAAAATATACCAAGAATGGGAACGTAAAGCCAAATGATGGGGGCTGAGATATCTGTTCCGGTGTGCCGCAAATTTCGTTCACATACAGCAAAAGGCGGCCAATAAGCCGCCTTTTGAATTTCATAGTGCCTATTTTCAGCTCTCCCTGCTATGCCCCCATAATTCACCCTTTAGACTTCATGCAGTGCCTTTCACTCCTCCATCAAACCAAAATCCGCAATCCTCCGGTCCAGGGTTCTTCGGGAGATCCCCAGGATCTCGGCGGTGCGGCTTTTGTGATAACCGGTCCCCTTGAGAACCGACTCAATATGCTGGCGCTCCATCTCCTCCAGGGCCACCATCTCGGCCTTTGCCGTCACCGGCACGGCCGGTGCACTCTTGATGGTTGCATGCAGAGGGATGACGGCAGGAGTGATTGATGTGCCGTTCGTCAGTATGACGGCCCTTTCCATGACGTTTTCCAGCTCACGCACGTTGCCGGGCCAGGAATAGCCTTGCAGGGCCGCCAGCGCCTCGGGCTCGATATGGTGGATCTCCTTGGACATGCTTAAGCTGAAGCGCCGCAGGAAGTGCAGCGCCAGAGGTTCCACATCCTCGGGCCGCTCCCGGAGCGGCGGCAGGTTGATGGTGATCACGTTCAAGCGGTAATACAGATC
>JBGSQD010000244.1:0-9426 GCA_041738275.1 Geobacterales bacterium | reverse complement strand
TGGGGGCCTCCTGGTGGTAGTTGATTTCGGACGGCATTGCCGGTCCGACCGCTTGCTCATACAAGCTATTCAATACCACCGGAGGCTTCCACCTCAACTCTTACTTATGCATTCAAACATCTCCCGTATTTTGCAGTGTTGGTTTGAGGAACTCGACAATAAACCGAGAAGCAACTCCTGTTTTTCAAAAATCACCTTGACGAACTCAAGTCCTGACAATCAGGACAACTGAACCGCAACCATGTTCATCAAGGCTAAAAAAATGTCAGCCTCCTGCAGATCATCCAACCAACGCTCTCCATACAACAATCTAATCCATTTAGCCATACTAAATCTCATTGCTTGACCCTGCGCAGTTGAATTGCTATAGTCGCCACCGCTTGTTTTATAACACTGTATTCAGGAGGGTAAACAGGGCATGATGCTGGAACGGGGCTGCGTACAGGTCTATACCGGTAACGGCAAAGGCAAGACAACTGCCGCCCTGGGACTGGCTCTGCGGGCTGTTGGGCGCGGCCTCAAGGTGTGCATACTCCAGTTCATCAAGGGGGGCGGACCATACGGCGAACACCTGATCGCCGAGAAACTGGCGCCGCTGCTTACCATCATCCAGACCGGACGGCCAGGGTGGGTCAACACCAAGGATATCACCGCCGACCGCACCGTGGCTCAGGAAGCGTTCACCAAGGCCAGAGAGCTGCTGACCTCCGGTGAGTTTGACCTGTTCATCTGTGATGAGATCAATGGCGCCGTCGGGTTCGGCCTGATCGACGTAGAGCAGGTGCTGGAACTTATCAGCCTGAAACCGGAGCAGGTGGAATTGGTGCTGACCGGACGCAATGCCCATGAGCGGGTGATCGAAGCGGCTGACCTGGTGACCGAGATGAGGGAGATCAAGCATTATTACAAGGCAGGGGTGCCGGCGCGCACCGGCATCGAGATGTGATTAGTTGATATTTACGTTTGCAATTAAACAATACAGAAGGAGGAAGTAAAATGGCAGAAAGAACGTTACGAGCACTTGTCGGCAAACCGGGCCTTGACGGTCACGACCGTGGAGCAAAAATCATCGCCCGTGCCTTCCGGGATGCAGGCTTTGAGGTCATCTACACCGGTCTGCACCAGACCCCGGAACAGATCGTCTCCGCTGCCATCCAGGAGGACGTGGACTGCGTCGGCCTGTCGATACTTTCCGGCGCCCATAACACCTTGCTGCCGCGGGTCTGCCAGCTGTTCAACGAGAAGGGGGCCAGCGACATCAAGGTCTTTTGCGGCGGCGTCATCCCCGAGGATGATATCCCCGGCCTCAAGGCTGCCGGTATCTGCGAGGTGTTCACCCCCGGCACATCCACCGAGGAGATCGTTGCCTGGGTAAAGGCCAACATTCAACCCAGAGCGTAACAGACAATAAACAGGGTCAAGGGCAATCTGCCCTTGACCCTGCCTACCTCAGCCCCAGCCGGCTCAAGATTATCCCCAGATATTTGTTCACCGGATTGTCCCTGGAAAGAAAGGGGAGCACCGAAGGCTTCCTGGTCCCTATGGCAACGAGCAGCCGTTCGATATCTGGGCTGGACCCTTTGCTCATCCCTTGACGCAAGGTCTCAAGCGCCTCGATCTTATGTCCGGCAAGCAGGTGGATCTTGCCCAGATACAGATAATGGACAGGATTTTCCGGCTCATGCTTGATTGCCTGGTGGCAGAGTTCGAAGCCTTGTGTGACGTGACCGCGCTCTTTGGCGATGCAATACCCGAGACTTGAATACCAGCCCGGATCATCCCAGATCTTCAGCGCCCTTTCCAGACAGGCAAGGGCCGCCAGCACATTCCCGTCACGAAGCTCCTGAAGTGCCCGCTGGAAATCCTTTTCCGCAACAGCCCCTGTCTCTGGATCCATACTCACCTCACCCTTGCTTCAGCCGTTTTTCCTCACGCAGCATATCGAACGCCAACAGGAAGACCCCGACGCAGATCAGTGAGTCAGCCACATTGAAGGCCGGCCAGTGGTGCTGGTACCAATGGGCATCCAGAAAGTCGATCACCTCTCCCAGCCGTATCCGGTCGATCAGGTTGCCGACAGCGCCCGAGAAGATCATGGCCAGAGAGACCTGGGCCAGCCTCTGATCCTCCCGCAGCTTGTTGTAGGCGATGATGATGACAATAGCGGCAACCAGGGAAACACCGATGAAGAAGGGGAGCCGCCAGCTGGCATGGGACAGGAAGCTGAAGGCGGCCCCGCGGTTGCGGACATAGGTGATATGGAAGAAGTTGTCCACCACCGGGATGGACTGAAAAAGCTGCATCGTGCGGTCAATATAGACCTTGGTGATCTGATCAATGATCAGCCCGAAAGCGGCAATAGTGCCAAAAATAATCCAGCGCAGCATATCTATTTAACCGCCGCGGTACACTTGGGGCAGATGGCGGGATGATCGGCGTCAGAACCGAGCTGCTCACTGTAGCACCAGCAACGCTCGCACTTGCCCCCAGGAGCGGCCATCACCTGGACCTTGAGCCCCTCAATGTTCTCCGAGGCCCAGCATTCGCCCGTGATCTCATCCGACAGGACTACCTTCGATACGATGAAGATGCTCGGCAGTTCCGCACCGTACTCGCGCAGGAAACCAAGCAATTCAGCAGGTGCGGCGATGGTCACGGCCGCATCCAGGGAAAGGCCGACGGTCTTGGCCACCCTGGCCAGTTCCAGTGCCTTGGAGACATCGGTGCGCACCTTCATGATGCGGTCCCAGCGCCCTACCAGGGTGTCATCCTTCCACTCCGGGTTAAGGACAGGGAACAGGGCCAGATGGGCGCTTTCCTTCTCGCGCCCCGGCATGCAGCGCCAGACCTCATCGCTGGTGAAAGAGAGCACCGGCGCCATCAGACGCACCAGTGTGTCCAGGATGAGGTACATGACGGTCTGGCCGCTGCGGCGCTCCAGCGAATCACCCTTGCTGGTGTACATGCGGTCCTTGAGGATATCCAGGTAGAAGGCGCTCATCTCCACCGTGCAGAAGGAGTTGACATCCTGGTAGATGACATGAAACTCAAAATTGCGGTAGGCGTTCAGCACCCGCTCCTTGAGCATTTCCAGCTGGTGCAGGGCCCAGCGATCGATCTCCGACATATGGCTGCAGTCCACCATATGTGCAGCCGGATCAAAGTCGTGGATGTTGCCGAGGATGTAACGGCAGGTATTGCGAATGCGGCGATAGGCCTCGGAAACGCGGGTCAGGATCACCTCGGAGATGCGGGTGTCGTCGCGGTAATCCTGGGCAGCGCACCACAGGCGCAGGACATCGGCCCCAAATTTCTTGATGACATCCTCCGGGGCAACCACGTTGCCGGTGGACTTGCTCATCTTGCGACCCTGGCCATCCAGCACGAAGCCATGGGTAAGAACGCTTTTGTAGGGTGCGCGCCCCCTGGAACCGACACTCTCCAGCAGCGATGAGTGGAACCAACCGCGGTGCTGGTCGCTACCCTCCAGGTACAGGTCGGCCGGCGAGCCCAGTTTGGGGTTTGGTTCCAGCACGGCAGCGTGGGAAACGCCGGAATCGAACCAGACGTCAAGGATATCGTTTTCCTTTTCAAAGGACGCGGCGCCGCACTGCGGGCATTTTGTTCCTGTTGGCAGGAGCCTGTCCGCATCCCAGTCGAACCAGACATCGGAGCTGTGCACTTTGAAGATTTCAGCCACATGGTCCATGATGGCGCCGTCAGCGATGTACTCGCCGCAGGCGGTGCAGGAAAAGGCGGTGATCGGCACCCCCCAGGAACGCTGGCGGGACACACACCAATCCGGGCGGTTCTCGATCATGCCGTAGATCCGCTCGCGGCCCCATTTGGGAATCCACTGGACCTGGTCGATCGCCTCCAGCGCCTTTTCCCGCAGATCGTTCTGTTTCATCCCGATGAACCACTGCTCGGTGGCACGGAAGATGATCGGCTTCTTGCAGCGCCAGCAATGGGGGTACGAGTGGTTGATCATGGAGGTTTGCAGCAGCGCCTCCACCTCGATCAGCTTGTCGATCACAGTCTTGTTGGCGGCAAAGACCTGCTGGCCGCCGAAGAACTCCAAGGTGGTGATATATTTGCCGTGATTGTCCACCGGGTTATAGATCTCCAGCCCTTCCTTAAGGGCCAGTTCATAGTCCTCCTGGCCATGGCCGGGGGCGGTGTGGACGCAGCCGGTGCCGGCCTCCAGGGTAACATGCTCACCAAGCAGGATGATGGATTCGCGGTCATAGAAGGGGTGTTTGCAGCGTTTGCGCTCCAGCAGATTCGCCTTGAAGGTCGCCAGGACGTTTCCTGTCAGGCCAACGGCCTGCAGAAAGGCGTCTTTAAGCCCCTCGGCCACGATCAGCACCCCCTTTTCCGTATCCAGGGCAACATAGTCGAACTCCGGATGCAGCGCCACGGCCAGGTTGGCCGGGATGGTCCAGGGGGTCGTGGTCCAGATCACCACATAGGCCTGCTTGCCCGCCAGTTGCGGCAGGCTGGCGGAGATGTCGTCCTGCAGCGCAAAACGGACATAGATGGAGGGTGAACTGTGATCGGCGTATTCCACCTCGGCCTCGGCCAGGGCGGTAACGCATGACGAGCACCAGTGAACCGGCTTGCGGCCTCGGTACAGCCCGCCATTATGGGCAAACTTGGCCAGCTCGGCCGCGGTCAGCCCCTCATACTCGTAATTCATGGTCAAGTAAGGGTTGTCCCAGTCGCCCAGTACCCCAAGGCGTTTGAACTCGTCGCGCTGGATATCCACGAACTTGGCGGCGTACTCGCGGCACAGCTTGCGCATCTCCAGCTTGGAGACCTGGTTTTTCTTGGAACCGAGGTTTTTTTCCACCTGCAGTTCGATCGGCAGGCCGTGGCAATCCCAGCCCGGTACGTAAGGGGCATGATAGCCCTCCATCCGTTTGACCTTGAGGACAAAGTCCTTGAGAATCTTGTTGAGGGCATGGCCGATATGGATGTGGCCATTGGCGTAGGGAGGTCCGTCGTGCAGTATGTAGAGCGGCTTGGTCGTACCTTCCGCTTCCATTTGGGCGTAAAGGCCGTTTGCCTGCCATGTGGCGAGCATTTCCGGCTCGCGCTGATTCAGGTTGGCCTTCATGGGAAAGTTGGTACAGGGCAGGTTAAGGGTGTCTTTATATTCCATGGGGTTCCTCCAGGGTATCCAGGTTCAAAATCCATTAAAAATACTAAAAACCTCTGCATAAGTCAAGAAAAGCCGGTTTTGCCGCACTGCATGACGCGGCTTTCGCAATGTTCTTTTGCTGGCACGCAACAAACATCTATGGTATAAGAACAGGCTTAATTCAGGAGACAGAACATGCCCTGCATTCCATTTCTTGTCATCTGCGCACTTCTTTTCTGCCTGGCCCCATCCATGGCGCCGGCCAATACGGCAGCGGCTGCACCCGGAAAAATAATTGCCGCTGTCCAGTCCGACTTCCCCCCCACCTACTCCATTGATCCGGCAACCCGTAAACCACAGGGTTTTGCCATTGACCTGCTGAACGAAGTGGCCCGACGGGCAGGTATCAACGTCGAATATGTCGTTTCCAGCACCTCGGAAGAAAGCCAGAAGATGGTCCTGAGCGGCAAGGCTGATATCATACCTTCCCTGTCCATTGATGAAACCCGCAAAAAGCACTTTGCCTTTACCAATCCGGTGGAAACCCTGCCGGTATCATACATAATCCGGGATAATAGCCGGATTACCGGCCTGAAGAGCGGCATGCGGGCAGGGGTCATGCGGGGGAGTATCGCCCACACCTTTCTGCAACAAGGTCAGGACATTTCAATCGTCCCTGGCAACAGCCTGCAAAAGCTGCTCATTGAACTGCTGGCTGGTCATCTCGACATTATTGTGGCACCCGCACCAAGCGTACTGAAGCTGGCAAAGGATTCCGGCATCGAAGACCACCTGCGCGTACTGGAACCACCGGTGCTTGGAGGCATCCGCGCCATGGCGCTACGCCCGGCTGATACAGAACTGCTGGAACGCCTCAATGCCGCTATTGACCAGTTCGTGGGAACGCCTGAATACCGTACGCTATATTCCAAGTGGTGGGGCAAGCCCAGGCAATACTGGACAACCAGGAAGGTCACCTGGGCCGTGGCCATTGCGCTGGCACTCTGCGCCCTTGGCATGGGCTACTGGCGGCACCTGACCATACTCCGCCTGAACCGGAGATTGGGGCAGACGCTCAAGAATCTTGAGGACTCCCGCCAGAATCTGCTCCAGAGCGAGGACATTTCCCGGCATCTCGCCTTGGTTGCCGATCGTGAGCGGGCGCGCAGCGAGGCCATCCTGGAAAGCATCCAGGACGGCATCAGTATCCAGGACCGGGACTTTCGGATTCTGTATCAAAATCCTCGTTTGATAGAGATTTTTGGCGCCCATCAGGGTTCCTATTGCTACCAGGCCTATCAGCAGAAAGAGGCGGTATGCAAGGGGTGCCTCGTGGAGGCAACCTTCCGTGACGGCCAGTCACACATGGCTATCACGACCTTGGACGACCCAGCCGGTACACAGTATCTTGAGATAGTATCCTCGCCTCTGCGCGATGAACAGGGCGATGTCATTGCCGTCATAGAAAGCTTTCGGGACATCACCGCCAAAAGGCAGGCGGAAACAGAACTGGCGCTGAAACAGCAGCAACTTGAAAAGATGAACTGCTCTCTGGAGCAGCGCATCAATGAGGCTGTGGCCGAACTGCGGCGGAAAGACATGATGCTGATCCAGCAGAACCGCCTCGCCTCCATGGGCGAGATGATCAGCAACATTGCCCACCAGTGGCGCCAGCCACTCAACAATATCGGGCTGATCGTGCAAAACCTGCCGTTTTCCCTGGAATCCGGCGAACTGAGCATCCGTGACCTGGACAAAGAAGTTGCCAGCGCCATGGAAATTATTTTGCACATGTCGCGCACCATTGACGACTTCCGCAACTTTTTCCGGCAGGACAAGGAGAAGCAGGAGTTCTCTGTCAACAAGGTTGTGGACCAGTGTCTCAAGCTGGTTGCCGCTACCCTTACGAACGAAAACATCCGGGTTGATTTGACTGGTGAGAAGGATATTACTGCCGTCGGCTATCAGAACGAGTATGCCCAGGTGCTGCTCAACATTCTGGCCAATGCCCGCGAGGTGCTGGTAGAGCGGGGGGTACCTGAACCATGCATCAGCATTCAGCTGACCGGCGAAGACGGGCGATCAGTGGTGACTGTCCGTGATAACGGCGGCGGCATCGCTGATGCTGTTCTGCCCAGGATCTTCGACCCTTACTTCACCACCAAGGAAACCGGTAAAGGTACCGGGATCGGCCTGTACATGTCCAAGGTGATCATGGAACAGAACATGGACGGCCGTCTCACCGCCCGCAACTTTGATGGTGGGGCAGAGTTCGTAATCGAGCTCTGAAACGCCACATTCTCCCTTGCATTTGACACCCTACTCTGCTAATGTTTTTGACCCTTGAAAATCCACACCTGACCATTCAAAGAATTGCTGAAAGGATCACACAAATATGTTGAAAATATTCGATTACCTGTTTGGTATATTTTCCAATGACCTGGCCATTGACCTGGGAACCGCCAACACCCTGGTCTACCTGAAGGGTAAGGGGATCGTGGTGCGCGAACCATCGGTCGTAGCCGTACAGAAGATGCCCAACGGCCAGCAGAAGGTACTCAAGGTCGGCATGGAGGCAAAGCAGATGCTGGGTCGCACACCAGGTTCCATCACAGCCATACGCCCCATGAAAGACGGCGTCATCGCCGATTTTGACATCACCGAGGAGATGCTGCGCTACTTCATCCACAAGGTACACAACCGCAAGACCCTGGTGCGTCCGCGCATCGTGATCTGTGTCCCTTCAGGCATCACCCAGGTGGAAAAGCGCGCCGTCAAGGAATCGGCCGAGTCGGCCGGCGCCCGGGAAGTCTACCTGATTGAGGAGCCTATGGCTGCCGCTATCGGAGCCGGCCTGCCCATCACGGAAGCATCAGGCAACATGGTCGTTGACATCGGCGGCGGCACCACCGAGGTGGCGGTCATCTCCCTGGCCGGCATTGTCTATGCCCAGTCCACCCGCATGGGAGGCGACAAGATGGACGAAGCCATTGTTCAGTTCATCCGCAAGAAATACAACCTGCAGATCGGTGAGCGCATGGCCGAATCGATCAAGATCGACATCGGCGAAGCATACCCCGGCCCCGAGGTATTGACAAAACTGGTCAAGGGGCGCGACCTGGTCTCGGGCATCCCCAAGACCATTGAGGTCAATTCGGACGAGATCCGTGAGGCGCTCAAGGAAGCGGTCAACTCCATTGTCGATACGGTCCGTATCTGCCTGGAAAAGACCCCGCCCGAACTAGCGGCCGATATCGTCGACAAGGGCATCTTCCTGGCCGGCGGCGGCGCTTTGCTGCGCAATCTGGACATGTTGCTGCGTGAGGTAACCAAGGTGCCGGTACTGATCGCCGAAAATCCCCTGGACTGCGTTGTGCTCGGCTCCGGCAAGGTGCTTGATGAACTCGACCTGCTGCGCCGCGTGTCGATCACATCGTAAGGCATTATTCACACGGAGACACGGAGACATCACTATCGAAAAGCAGAACGTTGTGAGGATAAACAGGATATGTGCATGATCAGCAAAACAACTCTGCATTTCTTATTTATTTCTGTTTTCCCCTGTGACCTCCGTGCCTCCGTGGTAAAAATTCCACCGCTTATTTTTCCCTGCTGATATGAACGCCCCCACCGTCGACATAATCGTCCCTGTCTGGAACAGCCCCTTTGAAACCCGCGCCTGCCTGGCCGCTATCCTTGAATACTCCCCCGATGCACGCCTGATCATCGTTGACAACGGCAGCAGCCGTGAAACCGAGTTGATGCTGGAAGAGTTTTCCGAGTCACTTGGCGAACGCGGACTGTTTATCAAATCCGAACGCAACGTCGGCATTGTTCCAGCCATCAATATCGGGCTGGCCAGATCGGACAGCGATTTTGCCGTTATCCTTCGTCCGCACATCCAGGTGACTCGCGACTGGCTTTCCGGTCTTTTGGACGCGGCCCAGTCACCCCAGGCCGGTATTATCTCACCGGTGTTCAGCGGCAGCGATGCCCCCCAGCTTCCCAAGATCACAGCCGGCTGTTCGCTGATGGAAACCTTTGACCTCTCTTTTGCCGCCCTGTTGCTCAAGGGTGAGATGCATATGCTGATGGGCGGCTTTGACGAAGGGATGGATGGCGGCGAATGGTGCCTGAAGGATTATGTCCGCCGGGCCTGGAGCCGAGGATATCACACCAGCATTACCTCACGGGCACGCCTGGTATTCGGAAAAGAATCACTGTTCGGCTCAGGCCTGCGCCGGCAGCAGCAGGTGAGTTCCAGCAAGGCCCGCTACCTGGAA
>JBGSQD010000183.1:0-6944 GCA_041738275.1 Geobacterales bacterium | reverse complement strand
AGCGGAATCGCAAGTGGAGTTACCGATACATCCTCCTTTTCTTCGGCAAGTCGCTCCTCCCGGCTGCTCGTTTCCGTCCCGGTGGCTCTGCCGTAGAGAAGCTCAAGTGAGATGATGAAAAGGAGAATGCCGCCGCAAATTCGAACGGCTGAGGTTGTTATGCCGAAATAATCAAGGATTGTGGGACCTGCCACAAGAAAGAAGACAATGACAAGGAACGCAATGATGCAGCTTCGCCGCACTATGGACCGTCTCTCACTCCTTGTTTTGCCCGGAGTGATGGCAAGGAAGATCGGGATGCCGGTAAGTGGATCGACAATTATGAAGAGCTGTATAACGAAGACGGTCAACAGCTCCGTGTAATCTGACATGATCATTGACCCATTTAGTGGATAATACTGTGTACTTAACTCACCGATAGCTCCAACCTCTTCTCCAGGCAGGTAGGGCGGCTATTTGCAATATCTGTACAATCAGGTGCAGTCTGCACGCCAGAGGCAGCTATCCTGGCCGCAGTGTGAAGCCTTGCCGCTTTCAAAGCACTGTTCATTTCCCTCGGCATGTTGAATACTCCGTACCAGTTCGGACTTTTTTACCTTGCCGGCCTTGATGTTGTGAATCCTGGCAATATCCTTGATTTCGTTGAGCGTCATGATTCGATTCCTCCGATATATCTGATTGCCCATTTTAAAGTGTAACGCACATCCTAAAAGTTTCAATTTTCAGTTTCTTTTTTTTAAAATTCCATTTAGCACAGCATTCACGCAAGATATTTTTGACACCTGAAGTAAATTCGACCCAGCCCACTTGACATATTGCGTGGCTGCCGACATAATTAGTTGGTATTAATTATGTCGGGGTAAATTCTATGAATATTCCCAAGGCAAACACGCTAGCAGCTCAGCTATTCAGCAGAAATCACAACACTAACATTGGCAGCAGGGTCTTTGCGGTTGACAGATGGCTGGTTGACAAATTCCTTCAGGCCATAGGTGAGCCCGCATTACGGATCATTCTGTGGGATGGTCACGAAATAGCTCCTGCCAACACCAGGCCTGCTGTCGGTATGGTGATCCACGATCGGACAACTCTCTGGCGGCTGTTAACCAATCCCCTCCTCCACTTCGGCGACGATTACAGCGTCGGCCGGATCGAGATTGAAGGCGGCTTGGTGGCGTTCATGGAAACCGTTTACCGGGCAATGGGCAAGACACCCAGATTCCGGCGTAATTCCGATCCTGACGCGTACCGCCGCAATCAGCCAAACCTGAATTCCCTCTCCGGGTCCCGCCGGAACATCCATCACCACTATGACATCGGCAACTCTTTCCTGGTTCCCTGGACACGATCTCATCTTACTACCCCAAGGGGGAAAACCTGATGAATTCCTGCGATGTGCTTATTGTCGGCGGCGGCCCGGCAGGATCAACCTGTGCCGGGAAGCTGAGGGAGGCAGGGCTTGATGTCATGCTGCTGGACAAGGAAATATTTCCACGGTCCAAGCCCTGTGCCGGCTGGATAACGCCGGCGGTGCTGTCAGAGCTGAAGATCGATCGTGAGGAGTATAGCCGGGGACGGGTGCTCCAGGAGATCAACGGCTTCCGCACCGGCCTCATGAACGGTCCGGAGGTAGTTACCCGCTACGGCAAGACCGTCAGCTACGGCATCCGGCGCTGCGAATTCGATCATTATCTGCTGCAGCGCAGTGCCGTGCGCCAGTTGCTGGGTGAGCCGCTTGCCACGCTGACCCGGCACGATAACTGGTGGCTCGCCAACGGTCGCATCAGGGCCCGGCTCGTGGTAGGCGCGGGAGGTCATTTCTGTCCTGTGGCACGCCTGCTGGGGGCAAAAATAGGCAGTGAAGATGTTATCGTTGCCCAGACAGCGGAGTTTGCCATGAACCGGGACCAGGAGCGCCTGTGCCGGATTCCCGCTGATACGCCCGGTCTGTTTTTCAGCCGGGATATGAAAGGGTATGGCTGGCTCTTTCGCAAAGGACGGTTTCTCAATGTCGGCCTGGGGCGAATAGACAGGGAGCATCTAAGCCGCCACATGCAGGAGATTTGCTCGTTTTTCGCACAGAAGGGGTATCTGGGTTCCGGCTTTAGCGTCCGGTTCCAGGGGCATGCCTATCGGTTGTTCGAGCGCCAGGGAGGACGCAACTGCGTAAGTGACGGCGCGCTGCTGATCGGTGACTCGGCAGGACTGTCGCATCCCCAGAGTGGTGAAGGCATCCTCCCGGCGATCGAGTCGGCCCTGCTGGCCTCGGATACCATCCTTACGGCAAATGGCGATTATCGCCGCGAAAATCTGGAGCCGTATACGATAAGGCTGACCAGCCATTTTGGCAACAGCGGCATGGATATCCCCCCCTCACCCATTTCTTCAGGGATCATGCGCTTTCTCGGGGCAAGACTGCTCTCCAGCAGCTGGTTTACCCGCAATATCCTGCTGGACCGCTGTTTTCTCCACACAAATCAACAGGCGATTTAAGAAGCACAGTGGAGTCGGAGCACAAAGTTGAATGTAGATAACACCAGGGTTCATTGAAATTTCAGATTTTTTCAGGAGAAACCAAGATGCAGATGCGCGCCATGGTGTTCACCCGACCGGGAGCACCTCTCCGGCTTGAAACCAGACAAGTCCCGTTACCCGGATCCGGCCAGCTCCTCCTGCGGGTCCACGCCTGCGGCATCTGCCGCACCGATCTGCACATTATTGACGGCGAATTGAGCGACCCGAAGCTGCCCCTCATCCTCGGCCACCAGATCGTCGGCCGGGTGGTTGCCCTTGGCAGCGACACCACTGGGTTCAAGGTTGGGGACCGGGTGGGCGTCCCCTGGCTTGGAACCACCTGCGGCACTTGCCACCACTGCGCCTCCGGCAGGGAAAACCTCTGCGACCATGCCCGCTTCACCGGTTATCACCTGGACGGAGGTTTCGCCGACTACACTGTGGCCGACCATCATTACTGTTTTCCACTACCCGAAGGTTACCCCGATCTGCAGGTTGCACCGCTGCTCTGCGCCGGACTCATTGGCTACCGCTCACTTGTAATGGCCGGAGAAGGGAGGCGTCTTGGTCTTTACGGCTTTGGCGCCGCAGCCCATATCGTCACACAGCTGGCCTCATGGCAGGGAAGATCGGTTTACGCCTTTACCCGTGCCGGTGATCGGGAGGGGCAGGAATTCGCCCTGAAGATGGGGGCTGTCTGGGCAGGTGCTGCCGATGAATGCCCTCCCGGAGAGTTGGACGCTGCCATCATCTTCGCCCCGGCAGGGGAACTGGTCCCAATGGCGTTGCGGTCCGTTGGCAAGGGGGGGACAGTGGTATGCGGCGGCATCCACATGAGCAGCATCCCGTCGTTTCCCTACGATCTCCTCTGGGGGGAACGGTCGCTCCGCTCGGTTGCCAACCTTACCCGCCGGGACGGCGAGGAGTTCCTGGCGCTCGCCCCCTCCGTGCCGATCCGCACCGAGGTGGAGATATTTCCACTGGAACAGGCAAACGAGGCGCTGGAAGCCCTGCGAGCCGGAAAAATAACAGGCGCCGGCGTCCTTGCGGTGCAGCCGGCGGCTTGAACGCCCCGGCAGAAAGCGGAGAGATGTAATGCCCGAATTGTCCATAGGCTGCAGCGGTTTTAGCTACCCGCACTGGCGCGGCTGTTTTTACCCGGAAAATCTCCCACCGAAGCAATGGTTCGGGTATTACTGCGAAACCTTCGGCAGTGTAGAACTTAATGTCACCTTCTACAGGACACTGAAGCCGGAGATCTTTGCCCGCTTGCGGCTTGAATCACCACCCGGCTTTGCCTTCAGCGCCAAGGGAAGCCGTTTCATAACCCATATCAAAAGGCTTGCCAACCCGGAAAAGCCGCTTGCCCGTTTCTTTGAAGGGGTCCTTCAGCTCGGCAAAAAGCTCCGGGTAATCCTTTGGCAATTTCCTCCAGGTTTTGCCTGTAATGTTGGCCTTCTGGAACATTTTCTCAAACAACTGTCCCGGTATCCGGTCCGAAACGCACTGGAATTCAGGGACGAAAGCTGGTTATGCGAAGAGGTCTTTTCTCTTTGCCGCAAGTCCCGCGTAGTCATCTGCATGGCTGACTGGCCTGAATTTATCAATGAACCGCCACTAACTGCAGATTTTGTCTACCTGAGGCGTCATGGGCGTGGCGGAAACCATACCGGTTGCTACTCTCACGATGAACTATCGGCCGATGCCGGGAAAATAACAGGATACCTGGATGGCGGCAGAGAAGTGTTCATCTACTTCAATAACGATGCAGAGGGTTTTTCCCTTGCAAACGCCATGGAGCTGGCACAGCTTATTCCCGGTTCAACCCGTACCATCCCCGACACTGTCAATATGGTTCGCGGATGAAGAACAGGGCATCGCGAACCTTTATAAGGAACCGGACAGGTTTCTTTTGCGGCTTTATCTATCGTACTATGGTATATAATAGTCGAAATTGAGACCCGACGGGTAATCTTGGCTGTGGGAGGCAACAATGAGGAAGCATCTATTATATATGCTGTTTTTAGCTTTTATATCACTTAATGGCTGTGGAGGAGTTGGCAGCGAAGGCGAATCATCCACAACGGCAAATACATCTACAATCTTAAAATCATTTGGAACAGGAGGAGGAACAGCTGAATTAAGTGATACCGCTAAAGTCACCTTTTCATCCTTTGCCCTATCCAGTATTGCAGATATCACTTTCAAAAAACTAAGCAGTGAACCAGGTCCTATCAGCGGCAGCAGGGCCATCAGCAACACATACCAGGTAACGGTCCCGGCAGGGAAAATTTCATCCCTGGTATTTTTCGAGAGCCTTCTCACCGGCTTCCTGAATTCACTGCACCTGTTTGACTTGACCAAAAATTACATCACCGTGGAAATCCCCCTTGACGTCTCTTCCCTGGGTTCAGCCAATAATTACCGGTATGTTGGCGTCAAAATCGACAATGGTGTTAATGTTTCGCAAATGGCCGGGATTTTCTCCCTGGGTAACGGCAAGGTCAAATTCAGCATCCCGCCAATACTGCTGGGCTCAACCAGGCAGACCATAAGCGCGACCTTATACTCGCTTGACAACATCCCACAGGCATTACAACCGACTGCATCAACTGATATCGCCATATATCACGCCGCTAACATAACCAGTTTCAGTAAAGCTCAACAAACAATTTCAAGCAGCAAAACGCCGCTAATACTGATTCACGGGATACAGTTAATGGATGTGCTGCCTGGCAGCACAACATCAATAAGTAATGCCTATAAAGAGACCTGGTCGGTTTTTATCAATCATTTTTTTGCCAATGCCGCACTGTCTGACAAATATGATCTCTATACCTTCAGGTACAATACATTTGATTCAATAGCCGACAATTCCTTGAGGCTGAAAAACGAAATTGATCGAATCTTCACCGAATCACCAAATGTTACGATTGTTGCCCATTCAATGGGTGGATTGATTGCAAACGATTACATTATGAATGGAGGCAGTAATAATCTTGTAAAATTTATCGCCTTGGGCACACCATTTCACGGCAGCCAGGCAGTTCATTACCTGGAACAACTGATGCCTGTTCCACTGGATATATTCATCCCCTTATACAATAATGGCGCTCTTTCAAGAGGGGCAAAGGACTTGCATTGGGACGGATCAGACGGAAATTATGTGGAAACTGATAAATATCTTTACGTTAATAGAGTCAAGATGAACAGCTTGGATAATACTACATTGTCAAAATACAATGTCATTGCCGGGGTTAATCCGGAAATTACATTCGCGATCAAATCATTTGCTGAGTTTTTTACCTCTTATGAATCAATAAACAACGATGTCATCTACGACAATGACGGTATAGTTGCTAACAGAAGCGCCCTGTTCAATACCTTCAGCAATGGTTCATGGAACTCGGCCCCAAAGGCAGGAATTACTGCTGCAACATTTTCCGGATTGAATCATGTTCAACTGCATGATGATTCGGCTGTGCTGGATCATGTAACAGGGATCCTGTTGGCTGACTGAACTTGGTTTTCACGATCTTTATGCATGTATGTTTTAATCATACATGCATAAAGATCCATGCCACCATCACCTAATTGGCTGCTATTATTGACCAAAAGCACCGCAAGAGTTCATTTTTCTTATCCGTTGATAGTATATATCTCCTATACTATTCCCCTTCCAGCTTACCCGGCCCACAAACTCCCAAACAACCATCCAATTTAAAAACAACCGCAATTACAGCATATTACAATCATATTTACATTAAATAATTATTTTGGCACAGCCGATGCAATATACCAAAGCAAGACACTTCATCCGGAACAAAGCAGATATCATCAAATAAAAGGAGATCGCCATGAAAGCAAATCAGACTTTGACAGCAGTATGCAGCGCAGTTGGTCTCAGCCTCGTTACCAGTACCGCAGCCCTCGCATCATCCGGCGCCACCAACAAGGTTTTCATAAGCGGTCCCCTGATCCTCCTGTTTTTAGGCTTCTGCGCCATGGTCGTTGTTATCCAGTGCATCCCGGCCATAATCACCCTTTATGCCATGATCACCGGTGCTGCCAGCAGCAAGGAAAAAGAAGCAGCCACTGCAAAGCAGAGTTAACTAAATAAACCACCACAAAATATACTGAAAGGAGTCAGGTCATGGAATTATTCAGCTCAGTAGGAGAAATCAAGGAAGTGTTCACCCTGGTAGATTATTACCAGTATATCAAAGGAGTGGAATATCTGATCTGTGTAGCCTTCTTCGTCGGTTTCCCAATGTTCTACCGCTACATCAACAAAACTGACGAAAGCCAGGAATCCTGACGGGGGTGTAAAAAGGTTTGTGTAAATGGTCATTACGGGGTAAACCAAACTGCCCTAAGGAGCTCACGTGACCAAGAACAAAGACCTAAACGCCGCAATCGACACCCTACTG
>JBGSQD010000170.1:0-7294 GCA_041738275.1 Geobacterales bacterium | reverse complement strand
CGTCGCCGGCAGAAAGGCACTCCAGAAAGGCATCCTGCTGGCGGTAAAGGAAGAGATGAAGGCAAGTGTCTTCATCTTCCCGGAAGGCCAGGACCCTGACTCTTTCTACAAGGATGGCGGTAAAACGGAAGATCTCGTCACCATGTCCGGCTTCGACTACCTGAAGCAGTCCGGCATTGAAATGAACTCCATGATGCAGAATCTCCATCGCCTTGAGCGGCTGGAGAACGGGTTCGTGTACATGGCAAAAACAATTCCCGATGTCGCCAGGCTGCTGGCCAAGCGGGGGAACCTGGGCGAGCTTTTCAGCCCGGAGGTCCTGCCGGTCATTGAGGAAATCATAACCCATCAGAGAGGAATACGAAAATGATAGGTACGATCATTCTGGCAGTTGCGTTGATACAGGAGTGAAACCCTATAAAGTCTTCAGGCCGGACATACCCGTCCGGCCTGGATAGAGGCGGCCCTTGTGGTCGCCTATTTTTATTTTGTCATACACAATAATCTAGCGATGACATGACACAATAATCTAGCGTTGACAACACTGAATAACCTAGCTACAGTGAGACAGAATAATCTAGCGATGAAAGAGGGATTGCAATGGCTACAACTCCAGCACAACGCAGGCTTGCCGATGCTCTAACAGCCTTGAAGAGATTGCAGGATGACGAGAAAACCGCCATAAAGTCGGGTGACCTGACTCGAATGCAGCGGGAAAGTCTTGTCAAGAATGGCTTCCTGCGACCGATTGTCAAGGGGTGGTACATGCCATGCAGGCCCGGCGAAGAGACCGGTGACAGCACACCCTGGTATGCGGCGATGCGTGACTTCATCCAGGGCTATTGCACAGAGCGGTTTGGTGAACAATGGCATGTGTCAGCTGAATACTCATTATTTCTGCATTCGGGAAAGACCATTACGCCGCAGCAGGTTGTTATTCATTCTCCGCTTGGACAAAACGGCTTATTGAAGCTGCCTGACAATTGCTCGATCCTAGACTACAAGGCAAAGGATTTTGTTCCTGCAGCTAAAATCCAGATGGTGGAGCGAATCCGAGTTCTGACACTTCCAGTTGCTCTTATCCGAGTGCCGGAAGCATTTTTTACTACCTATGCTCAGGATGCCCATATTGCTCTTCATCAGTTGCGGGATTCGTCGGATCTCAACAGGGAGCTACTCGAAGGGGGACATAGCAGTGTCGCAGGGCGTCTCGCTGGGGCCTTGCGGGCATCGGGGCGCGACGAACTGGCGGATAATGTACTGGCAACCATGAGAGCAGCAGGACATGTGGTCAACGAGACAAATCCATTCAGTGTTGCACCGCCGACTCTGGCATTCACCAGAGCGCAATCGCCCTATGTCCTGCGGATGCGTTTAATGTGGCAAGCCATGCGAGAGACCATATTCGACTATTTTCCACATGAACCTGGCATCCCGTCTGACATTGAGAAGTTCATGAATGTAGTTGAAGAAAACTACAAAACCGATGCCTATCACTCTCTCTCCATTGAGGGGTATCGAGTCACTCCGGAACTTATTCAAAAGGTCGCTACCGGTGACTGGAATCCGGATAGTAATGATTCTGATGCGGAAATGAAAAACGCCATGGCGGCACACGGGTACTGGCTCGCTCACAATGAGGTCAAGGCCACGATCAGAAGCATTTTGACAGGGAAAAACCCTGGCGCCGCTTTCCGCCAGGATCACGCTTCGTGGTATCGCAACCTTTTCTCGCCAAACGTTGATGCCGGTTTCCTCAAAGCGGCGGATCTGGCCGGATACAGGACTGACAAGGTTTTTATCAGGGGGGCAACCCATGTTCCCCCTTCCCAGGATGCAGTCCGCGACATGATGCCGGAACTGTGTGACCTGTTGGAGGCTGAACCCAATGCAGCCGTACGAGCCGTTCTGGGACATTTTCTCTTTGTGTACATCCATCCGTATTTTGACGGTAACGGCAGATTGGGCCGGTTCCTGATGAATACCATGCTGGCGTCTGGCGGGTATCCGTGGACGGTAATCCGAATTGAACAGCGGAGTGATTATATGGCAGCGCTTGAAGCGGCGAGTTCGCGGGGAGAAATAAAACCTTTTGCGGAATTTATTGAAAATTCAATGAAAGCTTAGGAATGTACTGACACTAAAGCAATATGCAACGAGAATGACTTACGGAGACAAACGAGAACTTTTAACCTTATCCTCGCGATCAAGGAGTCGTTGCGCCCATTCGCGAGCACGCAGGTATCGTTCCAGTTGGGTCGCACTTGGTAACTGGCCACTGGTCATGGCAGCGGATGCATCCAGCAACTCCTGAAGTGCTGCCAGCAGGTCTTCATTGAACATTACAGAAACCTCCATTTGTTGTTATCCTTCAGTCTGAATCCGGCTTGCCACATCATTAAAAAAATCATGTGACCAAAGAGCGAGCATCTGTTGATCCTTGACGAACGGCGCCACGTCTTTACGGGCCTGATTCACATCGAGCCGGTCGATTGCATCGAACAGCAGATCAGTAAACGCTACCGGTGAAAGACTTATATCACCGTACCAGTGGCCGGTCTGACGCATCCGCTGCTCAAGATGGGCAAGGTTCAGGTGTGGATGGTTGGCGGCATACCAGACCAAATCATACCAATCACGACCCTTGACCCGGTTCTTCCACTTACGGAAAAGGATTGCATGCATCTTGCCGGCAAAGAGATCCGGGAGCGAATAGCACCGGACGGCAAACGGAATCGGTTGCAGCAGATAGCGAGTCTGGGTGGAAAATCCCGGGGGCGGGTCCGTGTCCACCTCGATCTTAACCTTCAGCACCTGGCCGGCGGCAACCTGCCCCATAAGTTCCTCACCAGCTTCAATGACCAGGAGTTCATTACGAGTGTTCGCCTTGAGGAAAGCAGACTGCACCGCCGATTCCACCGCCTTGTCAACCATCTCCACCCGGACGTTGAAACCGAATGCCTGCAATTCCTCTTCAAGCGATGCAGTATACCGAGCCAGGTTAAAGTCGGGGGATGGTGTCAGGAGCGAGAAATCCAGATCCTCGGAAAACCGGTCAAGCCCGTAGAGAATACGCAGGGCCGTTCCACCGTAAAACGCTGCGTGCTCAAAAAACTTTGCGCGCCAGAGCCCGAGCAGCGCCACTTCCTGAATAATCTCCCGTAGCGCCCTGACCGAATCGTCAACACTCTTCGGTTCGTATTTGGCAAGCATGCGGGTTACCGCCTCATGCATGGAAACTCCTTTTTAAGGATGAAGGATGAAATTTAAAGATAAGGATGAAGGATGAAAAAAGGCCGTAATCTCATAATTCATAATTCACAATTCATAATTTTCTTCTGATCATGTCAGCCAGCAGTTTCACTCTGCGAGATCGGTAGTGTTGGGCGATTTCCGCAAGCCTGGCAGGATCTAGACCGCGGAGACCGGCTGGATCGATGCGGAGACTGGACAACAGATAGTCGTGCAACTCCTTCTGAGTCGAGATGCCGGCGCCCCGGTCGGCAACGATCCGGTCTGCCAGGGCCTTTTCCGGAATAGCGATCAGAAAAGAACGACCATCATCCAATTCGACCTGGTCCATACCGGTGCGAAATGCTTCCATTGGTATCATTCGATAGGAGAAAGTGCCAACCGGCGAATCGAAAGTCCGGGAGCGGCCACAGGTTACCGATGTTACCGTCTCAACCCGTTCGGGTGTGAGGCCGTGATAGTGCAACGCATATTCGAGGGAAACATAGGACGGACCGTAGATCAGATTGGCTAGCAGTTCGCGACAGAAGGGCCGACGACGCAGAGTCTCGCCGAGGATGTAGAGTCCCTTCTTGACACGGATTATATCCCCTTTGGCCAGCATGCCGGATATCTTCATCCGTGGCTGTGCATATCCGTGGACGGAGTCCAGCAGAGTCTGGTAGTCAAACTCCTCATAGGGAATGCTTTTGATAAGCAGGCTGTTTGTCATGATCACCATCTCCTGTGTGATGGTGCAATTTAACATTTGTCAGCATAGTATGTCCATATAATTTAGACATACTATGTTGTAATACTGGATACGATCCCTTTAGTGTTCACACTCGCTGGTTCAACCCGAGTATTTATGGCGTAAATCGGGAATGTCTCATATGTCTCATAAATGTCCCATAAGCAAGAAACGCCACTCAGCAACTCAAAACGTCCCATATGTCCCAAACATGTCTCATTTCTTCCCTGTGAAAATGTAGTAGCTTCCCCGCTTTTCACCTACACGCACAATAACACTCTTTTGTACAAGATCATCAAGGTCACGGGCAGCAGTTTTGCGAGCACAGCCTGTAAGCTCCTGGAATTCCGAGTTAGTGATCCGCCCCGATCCCTTTATATGAGCCACAGCCTTCACCTGCCGCTCATTCAGGTTCATTCCAGCCAGAATTTCCGGAGTCAGCCAGTCACGCCAGATGGTTGAAACGAAAAATCCTTCCCGTTGCTCGAATTTTGGTTCTGGTAGTCCGGCTTCCCGGCATAGTTCAATCATGGTTTGGGTACCGGAACCGACCCGCTCGATGTAGCGGGCCAAGTAGAGCGACTCGGCCAGAAGCGGGTTATATGGCACTGACGGATGATCATGCCGGAGACTGTCCATGGTAAGGGTACCAGGCAACGAACCGGGATTCCAGATTTCGAGCCTGTCAGCAAAAAGTCGCACCTCGACAGAGGCATTGCTGTGATAGTCCCGGTGAGCAATAGCATTGACGATGGCTTCGCCTACGGCGTCAGGTGGGAGTTCATAGGTCGCAGGTGCAGTGATGCTGACATCCCTGACGCCAACAGCGCGATCAATCCGGTCGAGAACAAAATCGCGGGCAAGATTAACCTGATCGAAAAGATCACCGCCATAGACCTGCATCGAAACAAATGGTCGCCGATATTCCGTGCCTCGACAATGCATGCACTTGGTTTCAGCAGTCCGGTGGAATTTTTGCGGATTGCTACCGAAGAGCATGATCGCTGCATTAGTCGGCTTGTGCTCATGAACGAGGTTAAGGTGGGTCAACAGCGCCTGGGTGCTGGTGTTTGATTTCAACGGAAATCCGCGTTCACGGCGAGCGGTATCCAGAAACCATTCCACCCGCTTGCGGGATATGTCTTTCAGGGTTGCCTGCTCACAGGGAGATGTGTCGAAGGGGGGCACCCGCAGCGCACCGCAAGTATCGAGATAGTCCACGAAACTTGCATAGACCTCGGCAGTCAAAGCGCTTGCATCTTCTATACGGCGGCGGATCAACTCATTGCTAGCCTTACTGACAAGCTGCCGCATCTTGGGGTGACGCTGTTTATCGTCGGAGCCCCATACATACACCAGACGGGGTTTACCATGACGGCCAGCATGATCATATTCATTCTCTGTCGGAGAAACACCGTCTGAATCTTCAAAACCGTACTCATAGCCGAAGATGCCCAAATAGATGTCGCACCGTTCGACCTCTTCCAGATAGACCGTGTCAGCACGCTGGTCCCGTGCCGGAAGTTCCTCGAACAGAAAGACGTCGGAAACAAAGCGGCGCAGAACCGCATCTCCCAGGAGAAACGCCTTAAGATCCCGGCGAACCTGGGCAAATTCTTTCTGGACGCTGCTGATAAATATTCTCTTGCGGGTTATGGCCATATCAGTTCTCGATTTGTCAGGATAAACATCTTGTACTTCAAGAGCGTAAAAGACATCAAGGACGTCAAAATTCACCGGAAATGGGAACTATCGCGCCTTGAGTATACTCCGGCATAGCTGCACGACTTTTTTTCGGCTGCTTCACAATTCCCCCTTAAATGCCTTATCAAGGATCGATGGCAGCATGGCATTCAGCTCGGCCGCGGTTTCGGCTTGGAGGCGCCTGAGACCATCAACTTGTTGCATTACCTGTCGAAGTCGGAGTTGACTCTGCATGGATGGCAACGGGATTCTGTAGGAAAGAAAGTCTTTGGGATTAAGCCGACGTCTTCTAACATTCGTACCGGTGCTTTCACCCGCGATCTGTGGCCAGACAGAAGGAGTCCGAAAATATACATCAAGGGTCTCTGGCAATACGAGATCTTCCATGACCTCAAAAATCGGGAATTCTGGTGATACATAAAGGCCGTCACATTCCTGCGGAACTATGCCAAGCGCCCCTTCCCATGCCATAAGTTTTGGATAGACAAAATTTCCAGCCTTCAACTGACCGAGCTGCTTATATGCGAAGTCCATTCCTGATTTTTTCTGACCTCTAAAAACACCCCTTCCAAAACAATAAACACCCGCGAAATGGTATGTTTCATCGGCTTTCACGTTTACGGTATGGCCTCGTGGCCGGACCAACTCATGCATCGGCGTAAGAACTGAATTTTTGTCACCGAAAACAAGAGATCGGCACAAAAACTCCGCCTCATCCATCGACTGCCGTCTGAGCACTCGCGCCTCCTCAATCTTCGCGGCCAGCACTTTGATCCACTCCACGATCCGCCGCTGTTCGACAAACGGTGGGAGGGGGATAGTATATCCGAAAACATCAATAGGTCGGATTGCAGCATAATTTGTCGAGCCTTGCGCTGCCACCTGATCACGAAATGCCGGTGTTCGGCTGTAAAAGTCCAGAAAACGCCTGTTCAACTTAGTATCATCTATCCCAAACAGGAAATAATGGCTGCTAACGATGGAGCCGTTCAAATCATCCGGCACAATTCCGAAGCCGCCCACCTTGGCATCTATTTCCGCAACCAGGAATTCTCCAGCCTTGCAAACCTGCTGTTTCTTGGTCTTGATTTCCGCGCCAGTAACCGCATCACGAAGTACAATGCCCTGGGCATGAAGCTTCACACGACACCGCTTGTATTTCTCCAAATCGTTGATCTGGATAAACTCTTTACAGTGGGTCAGCACTTCCCCAAGCGCCACCAGCGGCCACGCAGCACTCATTGTCCCACTCCTGCCAGAACCTGCCGTATCTCACCCATAATTTCCAGTATCCGCTGCTCTTTCCTTACAATATCCTCCACCAACTGCTCGGGCGGCAGATGTTCGAAGTCATCTTTGCCGGTGGGATTCTTGATGTCCAGGTTGTAGCCGTTCTCGATGATCCGTTCCACCGGCACGCGCCAGGCGTGCTCGTTCTCCTCCCTGTTGTTCCACCATGACAGGCAATCGGCAAATTCCTCGAACTGGACCGGCTGGGTTTTGGTGTAGTTCTTCCGCCCTTCCGGCAATGGCTGTTCATAGTACCAGACCTCTTTGGTCGGCCCGGAGCGGTCGAAGAACAGGAGGTTGGTGGGGATACCGGTATAT
>JBGSQD010000166.1:0-7027 GCA_041738275.1 Geobacterales bacterium | reverse complement strand
AGATCTTCAAGGCCACCCCTGACATTGCTCTGGTAATCCTTGACCTGACCATGCCGCACCTGGATGGCGAGCAATGTTTTCAGGAGTTGCGGCAACTAAAACCGAATGTCAAGGTGATCATGTCCAGCGGCTATAACGAGCAGGAGGTCACCCGGAGGTTCGTGGGTAAGGGGCTGGCAGGGTTCATCCAGAAACCGTACAAGTTGTCGATACTTAAACAGGAGATACAAAAGGTGCTCAAACCGAGATAAAAGAGAGGCCGGAAGGTAAATCCTTCCGGCCTGCCTTTTCATCTTATGGGTACGATCATCAAAGCATCTCGAAATAGGCCTGGGGGTGCTTGCAGACCGGGCAGATCTTGAGTGCTTCCTTACCTTCGTGGATGTGGCCGCAGTTCATGCATTTCCAGCTGACCGTCTCATCCTTTGAGAAGATGGTCCCCGCTTCCAGCTCTTCCAGCAATCTCTGGTAACGTTCCTTGTGATGTTTTTCAATCCTGCCGATGGCTTCGAACATGAATGCGATATCGGCGAAGCCTTCTTCTTTTGCCTCACGCGCCATGCGCGGATACATGTCGATGCTTTCTTCGAGTTCACCGGCAGCAGCTGCCCTCAGGTTGTCGGCGGTTGTGCCGATGCCGCACAGATGCTTGAAATGAAGCTTGGCATGCTCCTTCTCGTTATCGGCCGTCTCCATAAAGATGGCGGCGATCTTTTCGTACCCTTCCTTTTTCGCCACAGAGGCGAAGTAGGTATACTTGTTGCGGGCCTGTGATTCCCCGGCAAACGCTTCCTTCAGGTTCTGCTCCGTCTTTGTTCCCTTGATCTCGGCCATGCGATATTCCTCCTTTTAAAATTTCAATTGGTTAATTTATAACCGACAGCAGCATGTTTGTAAAGGCAGTACCGAAATGGAACTTTATCGTAACGTGATTTATATCGCTTGCAGCTTTGCCATCATGCCATCAAAGAAACTCCTCAAAATAATCCAGATCCTTATGAAATGTTTCCTGCAGACGCGACAGGGAGAAGAGGGCGATGACGAGGCATAGCACGCCGACCGCCAGGGCGCCGGTCTCTATGCCCAGGGGTTTGCGGGCTATCTGGAAGAGCATGGTGATCGGCACCGTCATGCCACGCACGAAGTTGGGAACGGCCGTGGCCACGGTGGCCCGCAGGTTGGTGCCGAACTGCTCGGCGGCAATGGTGACGAAGATCGCCCAATAGCCGATTCCAAAGCCGAGCATGCCGCAGATAATGTAAAAAGTCGCGGCACTCACACCGGAGGCCAAAAAATAGGCAGCTACAGTCGCCACGGTAATGAGCAGGAAGATGAGCACCACCTTCTTGCGGCTCTGCAGCAGCTGGCTTAACATTCCGCTGGCCAGATCGCCCGCCACCAGGCCGAGATAGCAGTACATGACGGCATTGCCGGCGCTGATCGTGCCCTGGACATTCAACACCCTGGCAAATTCAGGCGAAAAGGTGATCAACACACCCACCACGAACCAGGAGGGGAGCCCGATCATGATGGTGTGCAGGAACCTGCCGAAGCGGTCACGAGAGGTAAAAAGCGACAGGAAATTGCCGCGGGAGATCGTGCTGTTCTCCATCCCCTTGAACATGCCTGACTCTGCCACGCTCAACCGCAGCAGGAGCAGCATCAGTCCCAGCACCCCCCCGATGTAAAATGCTGTGCGCCAGTCGAAACCCTTGGCCACGATGTTGGCCAGGATGGCACCGGACACGCCGACCGAGGCGACGATCATGGTGCCATAGCCCCGCACGCTTTTGTGCAGCACCTCGCTGACCAGGGTAATCCCGGCCCCCAATTCCCCGGCCAAGCCCACTCCGGCAATAAAGCGCAGCAGGGCGTACATCGGCAGGGACGTAACCATGCCGTTAGCCAGGTTGGCCAGCGAATAGAGGAAGATCGATCCGAACATGATCTTGAGACGCCCCTTGCGATCACCCAGCACCCCCCAGATCACACCACCGATCAGCATGCCGGCCATCTGCATGTTGAGCAGAAACACCCCCTTGTCGATCAGTTCCTGGCCTTGCAGCCCCAGGGCCTTGAGGCTGGGAACCCGGACAATGCTGAAGAGCACCAGATCGTAGATGTCCACGAAGTAACCGAGCGCCGCTACGATTACCGGCAGGCCCAAAACCCGTACAGTGGTAGTTTGTCCCTGATCTTTCATGCAGCCCCTCCCCTGATATTCATTGCAACCGGATTCATTGCCGAGCCATGGCAAAACACTACGCCGTGAACTTTTTGTATCATATCGAAATTTTCATCACAAATAATAACTGGATGGGAATCCGGCCATCGAGCTTGGTGCTGACAATGCAAAGTCTGCCCTATAAATAGGCATTACTGTAATCAGCAGATCGGCCCGTTTTAAAAAATCATTTAATTACTGCAAGTTGGGTCAATGGACAACGTTGGCACGCCAAATGCTCTTAAGAGACAACATAACAGTTTTCGCTAATGCATAATCCTGTTTATCAGGGTCAGGTGAGGTAAATCATGGCTAAACCAGATTATTACGATGTAACCGACTGCGAAACCAATGACAAGGGTGCGCCCAAGTTCTGCAAGAAATCCGAACCTGGTGAAGGGACCGAGCGTTCCTGCGCCTATGATGGGGCGCGGGTGGTGCTGATGCCGATCACCGACGTGATCCATCTGGTGCACGGCCCCATTGCCTGCGCCGGCAACTCCTGGGACAACCGCGGCGCCCGCTCCTCCGATTCCCAGCTCTACCGGCGCGGATTCACCACCGAGATGCTGGAGAACGATGTCATCTTCGGCGGCGAGAAGAAACTGTACAAGGCGATCCTCGATCTTGCGGACCGTTATAAGGATCAGGCTCGGGCGATCTTCGTGTATGCCACCTGCGTAACCGCCATGACCGGCGACGATGTGGAGGCGGTCTGCACGGCTGCCGCGGAAAAGGTCTCCATCCCGGTCATACCGGTCAATACCCCCGGCTTTATCGGCGACAAGAATATCGGCAACCGCCTGGCCGGTGAGATCCTCTTCAAATACGTGATCGGCACGACTGAGCCGCCGGTTCTTGGCGAATACCCTATCAACCTGATCGGCGAATACAACATTGCAGGCGATCTGTGGGGCATGCTGCCGCTCTTTGACAGATTGGGAATCCAGATCCTGTCCTGCTTCAGCGGTGATGCCAAGTTCGAGGAGCTGCGCTACGCCCACCGGGCCAAGCTCAATATCATCATCTGTTCCAAGTCATTGACCAATCTGGCCAAGAAAATGCAGAAAAACTACGGCATGCCCTATCTGGAGGAATCCTTCTACGGCATGACCGATACGGCCAAGGCGCTGCGCGATATCGCCCGCGAACTGGACAACATCGTCAACGGGCTGGAAAAACGGGTCATGCAGGATCGTGTGGAAAGGTTGCTGACAGAGGAAGAGGTCAAATGCCGCACAGCCATTGCCCCCTACCGGGCCAGGCTGGAAGGCAAGACCGCAGTGCTGTTCACCGGGGGGGTCAAAACCTGGTCCATGGTCAATGCCCTGCGCGAGCTGGGGGTGGAGATCCTGGCGGCCGGCACGCAGAATTCGACCCTGGAGGATTTTTACCGCATGAAGGGTCTGATGCACAAGGATGCCAAGATTATCGAGGACACCTCCACAGCCGGACTGCTGGCGGTCATGGCCGAAAAGCTGCCCGACCTGATCGTGGCGGGCGGCAAGACCAAGTTCCTGGCGCTGAAAACCAAGACCCCCTTCCTGGATATCAACCACGGCCGTTCCCATCCCTATGCCGGGTATGAGGGAATGGTGACCTTTGCCCGGCAGCTGGACATGACCGTCAACAACCCGATCTGGGCGGTCCTTAATGCCCCGGCGCCCTGGGAGAAGAGCGAAGAGCAACTGGCTGCAGGTCTGGCAGCTGCGAGCGGCCATGCCGAGGCCTTTCTGGGCGAAGATATCTCTGCTTCGCGGGTCAAAGTGTCATCGAAATGCGCCACGGTCAACCCGCAGAAAAACTCACCGGCCCTGGGTGCCACCATGGCCTACCTGGGGATCGACAACATGCTGGGGCTGCTGCACGGCGCGCAGGGGTGCTCGACCTTTATCCGCCTGCAGCTGTCGCGGCACTACAAGGAGTCCATTGCCCTGAATGCGACCGCCATGAGCGAGGACAGTGCCATCTTCGGCGGCTGGGATAACCTGAAAAAGGGGATCGGCAGGGTAATCGAGAAGTTTCAGCCAGCTGTGGTTGGTGTCATGACCTCAGGCCTGACCGAGACCATGGGTGATGATGTGGCCAGCGCCATAGTGCACTTCCGCCAGGAGAATCCCGGGGTTGCGCACGTTCCGATCATCCATGCCGCAACGCCGGATTATTGCGGATCGTTGCAGGAGGGTTATGCCGCTGCGGTGGAGGCGATTGTCGCCAGTCTGCCGGAGGGTGGCGCAACCGTAACGGATCAGGTCAACCTGCTGCCCGGCGCGCATCTCACCCCTGCCGATGTGGAGGAGTTGAAGGAGCTGGTGGAATCCTTCGGCCTGAACGTGCTGACGATCCCGGACATCTCCAATGCCATGGATGGACATATTGATGAGGTCGTCTCGCCGCTATCAACCGGTGGTATTTCGATCGAGGACATCAGAAAGGCCGGGCGCTCCGTTGCGACATTATATGTCGGAGATTCGCTGGCCAAGGCCAGCCTCAAGCTGCAGGAACAGTTCGGCATCCCTTCCTACGGCTTCACCTCGCTGACCGGTCTGGCCCAGACTGATTGTTTCATGGAGACGCTTTCCGCCATCAGCGGCCGTCCGATCCCGGAAAAGCATCGTCGCTGGCGCTCGCGCCTGATGGACGCCATGGTGGACTCTCACTACCAGTTCGGCACCAAAAAGGTGGCCATCGCCCTGGAGTCGGATAACCTCAAGACCCTGACCGGCTTTCTGGCCGGGATGGGTTGCGAAATCCAGGCAGCGCTGTCCGCCACCCGCACCAGGGGACTGGACTCGTTACCCTGCGACAATGTCTTTGTGGGGGATCTGGAGGATCTGGAGGAAGCAGCCAATGGCGCAGATCTGATCGTGGCCAATTCCAATGGCCGGCAGGCAGCGGCCAAGCTCAAGATCGGCGCCCATCTGCGGGCCGGCCTGCCGGTCTTTGACCGCCTGGGTGCCCATCAAAAGGTGTGGGTGGGATATCGCGGCACGCTGAACCTGGTGTTCGAGACCGCCAACCTGTTCCAGGCCAATGCCAAGGAGGCACAGAAGCTGGCGCATAACTGAAGACAACATCAGGATGTATCAGCGCAATAAAGTATTTCTCACTGACTAATACCTTGTAACATCATAATCTCATCCCCCTTGTCGGCACTGTTCAGGTACAGCCCTGATTACAGCTCGCACGCCGATTCTGTTGAGTATGGCCATTGTGTCAGCTCTTTCTTATGCTTTCGAGCTCCTTCTCGGCCTCACCGTATACTTTCCCGAAGCATTCCGGACAGATACCGTGGCTGAACAGTGCCTCGGAATGCTGGGTTATGTAGGATTCCAGTTGTTGCCAGCTTTCCTCGTCGTCCCGTATCTTCTTGCAGTACATGCATATTGGAATAATCCCTTCAAGCTGCTTCACCTTGTCAAGGGCCGCCTGCAATTGCCCAACCTTGTCCGCCAACTCATCCTGAAACAACTTGCGCTCGGTTATGTCGTGGAGTATCACCTGTACGGCCGTTTTCCCATTGTAAATAATGCGAATCCCTACTGCTGATACATCGATAGGCGTCCCATCGAAACGCGTCAATCGGAGGTCCAGATTCGTGCTGGAGAACTCCTCCTGTTCTGCCATCTGAATATGTTCTTCGGTCTGTTCCCTATTATCGGGGTGAATAAGTGATATGAACGGCTGACCAACGAGTTGTTCGGATCTTTCTGCGTTAAACAGACGGAACGCGGCGCTATTTGCATAGAATATCTGTTCATTGCCGTAGACAAGAATGGCATCCGGTGCATTTTCCACCAGCAGACGGTAGCGCTCCTCACTTTCCAGCAGGTATTTCTCCGCCTGGGCCACCGCACGTAACGGCAATATGCGCAACGTAATGAATATCACCAGTCCGCAGGAAATCCCGACCAGCGCTGCCAGACCGGAACGCAGCAGCAGCGGATACATGGACATGGTGGTTTCGAGCCTGCCAACGGTTGTCCCTGCGTCCATCAAGTTGAAGCCGCGTGTTATCAAGGGCGGCTTCAACACGGCGGTGTTCTCTGCAACCAGTTTATTTTGCAGGTCGAGGATACGTCTCGATTTATCAGGTCTGTTCAAGGTCCTCCGGGCCAGCAGTTCCTCCAGCCGAATCTGCTCGAACTGCCACAGTTCCGGATTGGCATTGATCAGATTCGTGACGATGTGGCTGGTCATTTCCGCTTCTGCCTCCAGACTGCCCACAAGGTACTGATAGGAAACCGCAAAGTAACCAAGCGGGAGAATCAGTGCCACGGCAACCGCTACAACTCCGGCAATCCAGGTGGTTGTGCTGATTATACCTTTTTTGTCATACATTCCTGAACTCCCTATTTCATGGTAACAGGCAGGTTCCCGTTTTTTGTCAGGATTCTGGCGGCGGCTGTTGAGCGGATGAATTCAGCGAACTGCTAAGTGTCGACATTGCAGCCGAAAACACGGCCGCCAGCATCAGTCCCACCAATCCGATTGGCATCTTTTGAACAATGAAAGTCGCGAAGACTTCGTCGCTGCGAGCGAAGGTCGGGCTATTTGTCTGTCTGGAATAGTAGGCCGCCAACGCGATCCCCAGCACAAGAAACAGTGCAAACTGTACAAAGACAACAAGACCGCTCAAAACAACAGCCTTCGCCGCTCCACGCTGACTGCGAGTACACAAATATCGCTGCACCATCATCTGATCCGTGCCGTGCGTTCCCAGTGACAGCAGTGATCCACCAATCAGGCCCGCCAAAAATGTATTGGCCTTTGTAAAGTTGATAAACAACGCGTAGGGTTTTG
>JBGSQD010000113.1:0-6906 GCA_041738275.1 Geobacterales bacterium | reverse complement strand
GTGGCAGGTGATACAGGCGATCGCTCCAAGATGCAGCCCGGCCTGAGGAAGCCATTTTGAGTGGGATGCGGTTATCTTGATGTTGTCGTGGCAATTGGCGCACTGTTTGTTTAACTCGACACCGGAGATTTCATCAGGCTTGTAAACCTTATGTGGGTTGTGGCAACCATTGCAGGACGCGTTTTTGGCATGGATGCTGCCAGAGTACTGGGTTACAATATCACCGTGGCAATCGGTGCAATTGGTTGTACGGACAGTCGATTTACCGGCAGGATGGTTGCTGGCCAATGTATCGTGGCAGGTTGTGCAGCCGAACTTGGCGTGAGTGGTTTGGCCGAAGTTTGTCGGATCAATATAGCTTTTTGTGCCGACAGTTGCCTGATTACCGTGGCATGCTATGCAGGCTTCGTTTTTACCGGTGCTGTCACCAAAAGAAAAATCAGCAGCATGAGCCTGATATCCTGTTGCAATTAAAGCCGCAACAAACACAACCATTAAACTGCCGAACTTTGCTCGAAGCGAACTGTTCCCGTGTTTCACGGCGAAACCTCCTTTATGATGAAGATCTGTCCGGTACATTACAACTGCTGTTTACTATCGATAGCCTGTTCTGCAGCAATCTTGGACTGCTTGTTAAGGTTGCGGATCTGCGGAGTTATCTGTGCAATTACGATAAGAGCGCAGAATCCGATGAATCCCCAGACAATAAGATCTGTCGGATTACTTCTCCCCTCCGTGGCCGCAAAAGCCGGTAGGGCGGTTGTTGCCAGGATGCTTGAAATCATTGTTATTCTTATTCTTGTTGCTGCTGTTAACATGGCTTGTTCCTCCAACCTTTAGTTTGATTCGTTGTTCTTGGTTTGATGATCGGCAGAATCTATACCTGTTGTTATGCCGCTATCAGCTCACATTCGATTCCGTCTAGTTCGTCAGGAGTCCCTGATCGCATTGCGTAATAGAAAACTTCATCATTCCTGATTCTCTTGACTGCTGGAAATGATTCCTCATCTGACACCAGAATAACCGCCAGGTTGCGGTTACACTTCTTCAATACCTTTACCATCTCCAGAAGGTCTATTTTCTTGTCAAAATCGCTTCCCAAAAGAACAACCGGAGTCTGTTTCTGCAATATATTGCTGATGACACGGACCGCCGAATTTGTTGTCTCAACGTGGTAACCGGCATCAGAGAAGTGATCAGTCACCTCTTTCAGCAATGCTGTATCCTTGTCTGCAACCAATATGCCTTGATTTTCCATGGCCGTGCCTCACTTGTCGCTGGAAATATAACCGGATCTACCTGTGTTGGTCGTTTGCAGATGCTTTAGCCGGCTCTTCTTTTTTCTGGCCGATATTGACTGCTCCCTTGAACATGGAGGCCAGCAGTATCAGACCTGGGATTACCTGGACAGTGATGATGGCGCCGAAAAAGATCAGAAAGAGCTTGGGCATTAATTCGGCACCGGATGACACCTGGTTGATGACCGCAAAGATAACGGTTCCAACTATGACCATGCCTATAATCATCGCATTGGCTACCTTTTGTGTCTTGCTTTTCAGTTTGTTGGGTTCCATGACAATCTCCTCTACTATTGAAATTGTTTAATTGATAATTATTTATAAGCAATCAAGGTGCCAACAGGGATGGATATCCAATTAATAAAACGATATACGCTAAACAAATAAGTAAAACAGTATGTTACAATTTGTTAAAGAAGTGTTTTTGAATCGATCCTACAAAAACGGATTAACGATGAACGGAACTGTGATAAATGCCAAATATCCTTTTAAACGTTCATTTATGCTTGTTTGTGAGCACAGTAGGGGGCTGGAAGGGTTTCCTGTATTCCAGGAAAATATCTGCGATCCAGGAAAAGTGGAGGGCTTAGTGGTAATGGAGATACTGGACAAAACAAAAACGGGCTAGCCCATGCAAGGGCTAACCCGTTATTTTTTGTTGGAGGCGGCGAGCGGATTTGAACCGCTGAATAAAGGTTTTGCAGACCTCTGCCTTACCACTTGGCTACGCCGCCATTTGTTGTGTGAACATTTCTTATATAAAATTTATCATGGTCATGTCAATCTCTATTTGAATTTAATGGCAATACCGGTGGCGCGGTATTCAGTGGAAGGTACTACAAGGTAGGTTGTGGTGGTCCCGGTGACTTCGGGCAGAATAACCGCGTCGGCATCCATTTTAGCAGCTTCTGCGCGGATTGCAGCATAGCCCCATTCGAGAATGTCAGGATTCAGCTTGTAATCGAGTATGCCGTATATTTCCCGGGTTATCTGAATCCTGCCCAGCTTGGTGTATGGACGCAGGAGTTCGTCCTGTGCCAGGATTGGTGGCGGGTCGCGAGGGGGAGGGGTGTTTGGATTTGTTGCGCTGCATCCCGCCTCAAACATCAACAGGAGCGAAAGCGAAATAATCGCAACCGTATACTTTAGAGTCTGCATAGTTGGTCTATCCTTTGGCCTGCATCAATTTCCCTCTGGACAGAGGGCTTACACCATGCTAATATCTGCCGCTTTTTAAGGCAACAAGAAAACACATTCTTTATCATATTTTCTCAAAGGAGCGGGAAAGATGTCAGGTCATAATAAATGGAGTACAATCAAGCACAAAAAGGGCGCTGCAGACGCAAAACGTGGAAAGGTCTTTACCAAGATTATCAAGGAGATCTCGGTTGCTGCCAAGCTCGGCGGCGCTGACCCGGCTGCTAATCCGCGATTGAGAACAGCGGTGGACAAGGCCAAGGCCGAGAATATGCCCAAGGATAATATCGAACGGGCTATCAAGAAAGGCGCTGGCGGGTTGGAGGGTGTGACTTACGAGGAGATCGTCTACGAGGGGTACGGACCTGGAGGCGCAGCAGTGCTGGTTGAGGTTTTGACCGATAACCGTAACCGTTCCGTGTCCGATATTCGCAGCATCTTCACCAAATGTAACGGTAATATGGGCGAGGCCGGCTGCGTTTCATGGATGTTCAGCAAGAAGGGGTTGATTGCCTTCGACAAGGGAATTGACTTTGAACAGCTCTTTGAGGCGGCTATTGAGGCTGGTGCCGATGATGTTGTTGAAGAGGATGAACAGTTTGAAGTGCTGACCGACCCTTCGAATTTCATCGAGGTGCGTGAGGCGCTGGCGGCCAAAGGTTTCAAGTTTGCCAACGCCGAGATCACCATGATACCGCAAACCATGGTGGTGCTGGAGGGTAAGCAGGCCGAGAGTATGCTCAAATTGATGGATAGATTGGAGGACAACGATGATGTCCAGAATGTCTACGCCAATTTCGATATCTCGGCGGATGATATGGAAAAGATGATGTAGAGAAACATAAGGGAGCTTCGGCTCCCTTTTTTGTTATACCAATTCCAAATCAAAGCGCTATCTTCGTTGGCTCGTCTTCGGCTCCTCAACGTACCCCTCACTCTATCTCTCTCCCAGAGGGAGAGAGGATTCAGTTACCCTCTCCCGCTGGGAGAGGGTGGCCAAAGGCCGGGTGAGGGCCATCGTCGCCTCAATCCTCGCCGCCTTGATTTCATCTTTGATTTGAAATTGGAATTAGTTCTTATCCTGTTTGTCAGGGTTTAGGGGGCAAAATGGAGACCGCTACCTTTGCTGCCGGCTGCTTTTGGGGTGTGGAGGATGAATTCCGTGAAGCAGCGGGTGTGATTGCCACGAGGGTGGGCTATACCGGTGGGCATACCGGCAATCCTGGCTACCTGGATGTCTGTAAGGGAGACACAGGTCATGCCGAAGCGGTCGAGGTTACCTTCGACCCTGAAAAGGTATCCTATGGTCAGTTGCTTGATATCTTCTGGCAGTCCCATGACCCTACTCAGCTTAACCGCCAGGGGCGGATGTGGGCAGCCAGTATCGTTCGGCCATCTTTTATCATACGGACGAGCAGCGCCGACTGGCTCAGGAATCTCTGGAACGACTTGACCACTCAGGCAGACTGAGGAGTAGGATCGTAACGGAGGTCGTCCCCATTGACATTTTCTGGGAGGCGGAAGAATTTCATCAGAAATATCATCTCAAGCATGGCGGCGGTTGCGGATTTTAAATGAGAGTTCTCGGCATTGACCCAGGTTCGCGCACTACCGGTTACGGCATCGTTGAGCAGGTCGGCAACCATTTGGTCCATGTGGATAATGGCGCCATCTTCACCGATAGCGCCGTGGATTTTCCTGGCAGGTTAAAGAGGATTTTTGACGGTATCTCCGATGTTATCACCCAGTACCAGCCCGATGAAGTGGCGGTGGAAAACATCTTCTTTTCCACCAATGCGCAGAGTGCACTCAAGTTGGGGCAGGCGCGGGGGGCAGCTATAGTGGCGGCCGTTCATGCCGGACTGCTGGTTGCCGAATACACCGCCTTGCAGGTCAAGCAGGCGGTGGTGGGGCAGGGCAAGGCAGGGAAGGGACAGGTGCAGCAGATGGTCAAGGCGCTGTTGAGCCTGCCTGAGATAGCCCAGGAAGACGCTTCCGATGCACTGGCGATTGCCATCTGCCACATAAATTCCCACGGACTCAAGCAGAAGACCGGTCCGGCCCCGTCCAAACGGGCCACCTCCTGGAGGAACTTCAAACCATGATTGCCATGCTTACGGGCAAGATTGCCCACAAATCCCCGGATCATATAATCCTTGATGTGAACGGTGTCGGCTACCGGGTACTGATCCCTTTTTCCACCTACTACGAGCTTCCTGAAGAGGGCGGATCCGCGTCCTTGCATATTCACACCAGTGTGCGGGAGGATGCGATTCAACTGTATGGATTCCGCACCAGGCTGGAAAAATCATTCTTTCAGCTGCTTATCTCTGTCTCTGGGATTGGTCCTAAAATGGGCCGGGATATCCTTTCAAATATCCAGCCGGCAGCCTTGGCCCAGGCACTTAGTCAGGGGGACATCCACAAGTTGTCGGCTATACCGGGCATTGGCAAGAAGACCGCAGAACGGCTGATTCTGGAGTTGAAGGAAAAGGTGTGCCGTCTTGACCTAAGCACCGTGCCGGCAGCAGAGCAGCGGGAGTTGCCTACCGGTGATGTCATGGATGATGTGGCCTCGGCCCTTCTCAATCTGGGTTACAAGGAGCCGCAGGTACGCAAGGCACTGGGCGGGCTGGATGCCTCGCAGGGGGGAGCTGTGGAGGATATGCTCAAACAGGCGCTGAAGGTTTTGATGAAGTAGGATTCAGATGGGAGTTTGTATTTGGGACAAGCGGGTGCGGCATATTGCTGCCCCGCTTTTTTGTATCCCCGTTATTCTCCCAGAAGGTCGGGAAGCTCGTTGGTGTCCTCGGTCCTGTGAGGGAAGTGCTGACGGAGGATGTCGCCTACCTCGGAGATGGTGGTAACCAATGCTTCTGCCATGCGGCCGTCACGGATGCCGGCAGTGAGGCCTGAGGCAAGGGCGGTCCAGCGCTCGGCCGGGATGACGGCGTTGATGCCGCGGTCACCCAGTATCCATACCTTGCGCTCCAGCAGGGAGATAAAGATGATGATGCCGTTCTCCTCACGGGTGTGGTGGAGCCCTTGCTCGTAAAAGGCACGGATAGCTCGCAGGCGAACGATCTCGCTGACTCTTCCGGCTGGCGTAAGGGCAAGCTTGAACAGCGGCAGGCGTTGTATCACGGCCAGGAATGGGAAATAAAGCGCCAAGGCCGTGGGAAGGAAGAACCGGACCGAGGTGTCCTGTATTGCGAGAGATACGACCAAAGACACGGCAGCGGCCATAATAACTGCTGCCTGGATGGCAGCCTCACGGTAATCGTCGCTTTGCGGCACCAGCATGGGAACTATCTCGCCTGAAGTGCGGGACTCAGCCTCCATGACTGCCGCCTGAATAGTCGCCTGCTGATCCGTAGAAAGATATTTGTTGATGTTAGGAGCCATGTCTGTCACCAATCGCCGGATGCGCCGCCGCCGTCGAAACCGCCGCCACCGCCGGAGAACCCGCTGTCGCCGCCTGATGAGAACCCGCCACCGCCGAATCCTCCTCCTCCAATGTAGAAACCTCCACCTCCACCGCCTCCTCCGCTGCCGCCGACCGAGTTTGAAAAAAGGGCGCTTAGCAGTAATCCTCCCGCAAAGCCTGCCGCAGCAAGGATGAGCAGCATCATCATGCCGACGTCGGGCAAGGCAAAAAAGGCTGCCAGAGGAAGGCCGGCTGCCCCGGCAACGCCCCCCAGAAAACGGGAATAGGAACCCAATATGACGGCGGAAACTGCTGCCAGCAGGAAGAGGGTAAGCGATGAGGTGGATTTTTTCTGAGGCCTTCTGTGATCTTGGGGAGAGGCTGTAAACTCGCCCTTGGTTGCGGACATGATGGCATCTGTTCCTTCGCTCATGGCCTGGTCGAAATTGTTGGCCTTGAGGAGAGGGGCCATCACATCACGGATGATCTGGCCGGCGGTTATGTCCGGCAGAACTCCCTGAAGACCCATGCCGACCTCGATACGGACTTTCCGTTCGGCCTGGGCCAGTACCAGCAGCACGCCGTTGTCTTTGCCTTTTTGGCCGATCTTCCACTGATCGACCACCCGAATGGCGAACTGCTCGATGTTGTCACCTTGCAGGGAAGGAATGGTCAGCACAACGATCTGTGTCGATGTTTCTTGTTCGAAACCGGCCAGTTTCTGCTCCAGACTGGTGGCAACTCCGGGAGAAAGCAGCCTGGCGTAGTCGTTGACGCGTCCTGTCAGCCCTGGAACGTCTAAGGCCAGCACCGGCAGTGGCATAAGAACCAGTATGGCCAGTATGAGTATGCGTTTGAGTATCAGAAACAGGTCCATTCAGGAGCCCCAAGTGATATTGACGTTGTCAGAACTTTATCTTGGGCGCCACCTTGGCCCCTTCCTCCGCCTTGAAGGCTTCCTTGCGCTGCAGGTGCAGCAACAGG
>JBGSQD010000105.1:0-32684 GCA_041738275.1 Geobacterales bacterium | reverse complement strand
AAACAAATAATGATTTGATTCTGAGTATTAAAGATGTTTGACAAGATAGAAGAACTGGAACGGCGCTACCAGGAACTGGAAGCGTTGCTGTCCGACCCGACGGTCATTTCCAATCAGCCGGAATTCCGCAAGTTTTCCCGTGAACACTCCGATCTGAGCAGTCTGGTGGCAGCTTATCGCCGCTGGCGCAAGGTGATGGAGGAGATCACGGAAAACCGTGAACTGCTGTCCGAACCGGACATGAAGGAGATGGCCGAAGAGGAGCTGAAGAGTCTGGAAGAGGAACGGGATAAGCTGGAGGCCGACATCCAGTTGCTGCTGTTGCCCAAAGACCCTAATGACAACAAGAGCGTCATCCTGGAGATTCGTGCCGGCACCGGGGGAGATGAATCGGCGCTGTTCGCGGGTGACCTGTTTCGCATGTACTCACGCTTTGCCGATACCAATCGCTGGAAGGTGGAGATGATCTCGTGTTCCGAGTCGGAGCGGGGTGGTTTCAAAGAGGTCATCGCCTCGGTTGAAGGGGAGGGGGTCTTTGCCAAGCTCAAATACGAATCAGGCACCCACCGCGTACAGCGCGTACCCGAAACCGAAGCTCAGGGGCGTATCCACACCAGCGCCTGTACAGTGGCAATCATGCCTGAAGCAGAGGATGTGGATATCGACATCCGACCTGATGACCTGAAGATCGATGTGTACCGTTCATCAGGCGCAGGCGGTCAGCACGTAAACACCACCGACTCGGCCGTGCGCATCACCCACCTTCCCACAGGCACGGTCGTGGCCTGCCAGGAAGAACGCAGCCAGATCAAGAACCGCGCCAAGGCCATGAAGGTCCTCAAGACCCGCATCCTGGACACCATCCAGCAGGCCCAGGACTCCAGGCTGGCTGCCGACCGCAAGCAGCAGGTCGGCTCCGGCGACCGCAGTGAGCGCATCCGTACCTACAACTTTCCCCAGGGGCGCATGACTGATCACCGCATAGGGCTTACGCTTTATCGTCTGGACTCGATCATGACCGGGGACATTGGCGAGATTGCCGATGCTCTTCGTGCCCATTACCAGATGGAGGCGTTAAAGGCGCAGAGCGAGGGGTAATGCCGCTTCGCCGTTAATTTTAGAGTATCTTTGCCACGACAATCCCCAGCCAGGTAAATAGCAGGCAGACTGTGACGCTGATGATGACGTTGCTGAAGGCGACCATGATCCGGCCGGTTTCTAGGAGTTTGAAGGTTTCGTAGCTGAAGGTTGAGAAGGTCGTCAGGCCACCCATGAAACCGATGGTCAGGCCGATGCGCAGGTTTGCCGGTATGTTGGCGTTACGCAGTCCCAGTTCCATGATCAGGCCGATGAAGAAGGCTCCCACCACGTTGACCGCGAGCGTCCCCCACGGGAAACCCCACCCAAGTTTCGAGTAGGTCCATCCGGACAGGTAATAGCGGGTTACACACCCCAGTGCGCCGAAGATGGCTATCATGAAAACAGTCTGCATCTGAATCTCCGTAAAAGCCGGCTCCCGGCCGTTCTCTGAGATGTACAATGTCCCGTTCGAAAAGACAATCACTTTTAGCAGGATACAATCAGGATTTGAGTATTATCCTCCTCTTGACAGCCCCACTGCCCTGAAAGCGAGCAGCACTTTTCGTATGATGCCGTGGAGCTGACGCAAACTGGCATAATTATAAGCATTTTTTAATATGTCGGTCGCTAATAAAGCTGTAAATTGGCGTAAAACGTGCATCAATCTAAATAAATACATATTAAAATATTATCAAGACAAGGTTTGTTCCTCATTAGCAATATGTAAGTAGCCGCTGTGGCCTGTATTGGGACATTTTATGTTCGTGATCCCGGTATTTCCGTTGCGCGTGCTCAATAAGCCGATTCCGTCAAATACCGTACAGTCGGGGATTTGGCCGGAATCTGCAAAAAAGCACATTTATTCTAACGGGCCAAAGTATGAAAAATACCACTGACAATAAGGGGTTATACCTCGGGCATCTTGTATTGTTCATTGCCGTTTATTTATTCATGTACCTGATTCCCGGTTTTGTCTCAGCAGAAGTAACGCCTGTCAAGATTCCTCGGCATGTGCTAATTCTCCACTCTTATCACCCCGGGTTGCCTTGGACAGACAATATCATGTCCGGGATTCAGTCGGTCCTGGGGCAGCCGGACCGGAATATCAATGTAGATGTGGAATACCTGGATACAAAGCGCCATAGGGATTCGGCCTACTTCTCCCATATTCTCGACACTATCCTCCACTACAAATTCAAAGACCGTTCATATGATCTGGTGCTGGTTTCAGATAACGAAGCGCTCAACTTCGCCCTGGGTCACCGTTATGACCTGTTCCGCCGCACCCCCATCGTATTCTGCGGTGTCAACAACGGCGCTCCCGCAATTGCTAAGAAGGTAGGAAATGTCACGGGGGTGTGCGGAAACCCGAATTTCTCCGGAGTCATCCGTCAGGCCCTTGCCTTTCATCCCGGCACAGAGCGGATCGTTGTCATCGGCAGTACCAGCGATCTTACGGACCGCATCAACCTGAAGCGTTTGCAGTCGCTGGCGGATACGATTGCACCGGGAACGGTCATTGATTTCTGGAACGATCTGTCGGCCGATATCCTTGGTTCGCGTCTGGCCACTCTTGACAAAGGGACTATTGTTATTATCAATGGATCGATTCGCGATAACAGCGGCAACCTGCTTGCATTCAACGAACAGATCCGTCTGATAAAGCAGGCAACAACGGCTCCGGTCTACAGCTTCTGGGACGTCTATCTCGGTGCGGGGATCGTTGGCGGCCCGCTTGTAAGTGCCAGGAATCAAGGGGTTGCCGCCGCAGAAATTGCCTGGCGGGTTCTGCAGGGCGAGTCGGCCAGCTCCATCCCCATAGTAAAGCCGGTGCAGGATCCTCCTGCTTTCGACTACCACGAGCTGAAACACCTGGACATTCCTCTGCAACAATTACCACAGAAACATCTGCTGATAAATGCCCCGCCATCATCATACCAGGTAGCCAAGCCCTACTTCTGGGTATCGGTTGCCGCTCTGTTCGGCCTTTCTTCTATTATCCTGCTGCTGACATGGAATATCATGCAGCGGCGCCGGGCTGAAATGGAACTTCGGGAGAGCGAGAAAAAATACCGGGATCTTTCGCAGCATTTCCAGATAGTTCTGGACGGCATCCCCGACAGTATTACCCTGATCTCGAAGGACATGAAGGTTGTCTGGTCAAACAAGGGGGCGGACAACTACTTTGCCGAAAACCTTGGGGCCATCCCTGAGAAAGACTGCTGCAACCTGCTTTATAATCGGACCTCCATCTGCGACAACTGCCCGGCAATCAAGGCCTTTCAAACTGGCACTGCCGAAGAATCCATAATTACCACCCCTGACGACAGGACCCTGGAGGTAAAGGCCTTCCCGGTGAGAGACGGTACTGAAGAGATTTCTTACGTAATCATGCTGGCCAGCGACATTACTGAAAAGAACCGGCTGCTTGAGGAAGTGATCCGCACCCGGCGACTGGTTGCGCTGGGAGAACTGGCGGCCGGGGTAGCCCATGAGATCAACAACCCGAACGCGTTGATCCTGCTCAATGCGGCGCTGGTGAAAAAGGCGTGCGGCGACGCAGCCCCGATCCTGCAGCGATACTATGATGATGTAGGAGATTTTCAGTTGGCAGGACTGCCATATTCGGAAATGCATTGCGAAATGCCGCATCTGTTCGCAGAAATGTTCGAAAGCGCTGAGCGTATCAAACGCATCGTCAGTGATCTCACCGACTTTGCCCGTGCCGATGCCCCGAACCTGAACGAAACTATCGACCTTAATCAAGGGGTGGAAGCTGCTATCCGTCTGGTAGGCAATGCCATAAAAACTGCGACCAACAAGCTGACTGTTGACCTGGCAGAAAACTTGCCCAGCCTTACCGGCAACCTGCAGCATATTGAGCAGGTGGTGGTAAATCTGATCATGAATGCTTGTCAGGCCCTGCCGGACAAAGAAAAGGGGATTCACATCGCTACGTGGTTTCAGCCGGAACGGAAGTCATGTGTCATTATGGTACGCGACGAGGGGATCGGGATCAGTAAGGAGAATATACCCCACATAACCGACCCGTTCTTTACCACAAAACGGCAGAACGGCGGCACCGGTCTCGGCTTGTCGGTGTCGATGCGTATCGTCAAGAACTATGGGGGTTACCTCGAATTTCATTCGGAGTTGAATAAAGGTACAACGGTCTATCTTTATCTGCCGGTCAAACAGGAGGTTGTCGAGCCATGAAAGAAGAACTCTACCCCGCCAAGCCGATTATGCTGGTTGATGATGAAGCGCCGTGGCTGCGCAGTCTATCCCTCACCCTGCGCGAAACTGCCGGCATCACCAACGTAATAAAGTGTTCAAATAGCCGCGATGTTCTCCCTATTCTGCATAAGACCGAGGTCAGTATGATCCTGCTCGACCTCACAATGCCGTATTTTTCCGGACAGGACCTGCTCCGTATGATCACCAAGGATCATCCCGGCATTCCCGTTATTGTGCTCAGTGGTCTTAATCAGATCGATACTGCGGTTCGCTGCATGCAGCTGGGCGCCTGTGACTATTTTGTCAAGACTGTGGAAATGGGCCAGCTGATTGCCGGCATCCAGCGCGCATTTTCCATGCAGGATGTGCGTAATGAAAATCAGCTTTTGAAATCCAGGGTGCTGGACGACAATCTTGAACACCCGGAGGCATTTGCAAAAATCACCACCCGCAATAAAAAAATGCGCGCGATCATGCAGTATTGTGAAGCAGTTGCCCAAAGCAGCGAGCCTATTCTCGTTACCGGCGAAAGCGGGATCGGCAAGGAACTTATTGCGCGCGCCATCCGTAATATCCGTTGTCCGGATAGTCCATGGGTGGCGGTGAATGTGGCGGGACTGGACGACAATGTCTTTTCCGATACCCTGTTTGGTCACACCAAGGGAGCTTTTACCGGTGCCGACCGGGATCGGCGGGGAATGATAGAGGAGGCCAGCGGCGGGACATTGTTCCTTGATGAAATAGGTGATTTGAGCTGTTTTTCCCAAGTCAAGCTGCTCCGTCTGCTCCAGGAGGGTGAATACTTTCCCCTTGGTTCCGACGTTCCCCGCAAGCTTAAGGCAAAGCTGATCTTTGCCACAAACCACAACCTTGTCTGTAATGTTGAAACCGGCAAGTTTCGCAAGGATTTGTACTATCGTCTCAGCGCCCATCAGGTACATGTACCCTCCTTGCGGGAGCGTTTGGACGATCTGCCTCTCCTGATCGAAGAGTTTCTTGAAGAGGCAGCCCGGTCATTCGGCAAAAAGACCCCCACAGCGCCGAAGGAGCTTGCCACGCTACTCTCCATTTATGATTTTCCCGGAAATATCCGGGAACTGCGTGCCATGATCTTCAATGCAGTGAGCCAGCACCGGAGCCATGTGCTCTCCCTGGACAGCTTCAAGGAGAAGCTCGGATTGTCAGAGGAAACAGCTGTTCCCAAGTCTGAGACAGCGGTTACTGGTCCGGCGGTCCAGATGCATTTCCCGGACCGGTTACCTAGTCTGGAAGAAGCGGGGTGCCAGGTGGTGACGGAGGCGATGCGCCGCGCCAACGGTAACCAGACGCTCGCAGCCAACATGCTTGGCATCACCCGTCAGGGACTGGCGAAACGTCTGAAAAAATGCGGACTGGATGAATACCTGCAACCATAGTTGCCTTGTAAACTATGGTTGCATTCCCCGGTTTTGCGTACAGGACTCTGTGCCGGGTCAGTTCGGCCATGACGATGAAAGAATGGAATCCCCCTCCACCCACTTCTAGCTGCACACGTATGCCCTCCCCAGGATATTTTCGCTCCCCATCAAGGCCGCAACCGGAGTTGCACCCCTTCACTTTCGGTATTTCCTCATAATTATTAAAAAACCTAATAATACTAACAAATTAAATTAATCAAATTTTATGGCCGCTTCTTTGCACCATGAAAAGTGAATTCGTCAGTCGGATAATTGCCATCAACCTTACATTAAAGGTTCATAAAATCAGATATTAGCCCCAGCGTAAGGAGGTGAACAGATCGGGGCATGTGACTAAAACGCGGCACAAATTTCAAAGGAGAATTTTATGCATACGATTACTCGATGGCTCAAACTGGTCATCAGCATCACGCTCGGGCTTTGTCTCAGTGCCGGGACAGCCTTTGCTGCAAATGGAACCCTGGCCGGCAAGGTCACGGTCTCAGGCACATCGACAACAATCAAGGGAGCAGCGATCACCGTTGTCGGCGCTCCGGGAACCTACACGGCAACATCGTCCAACTCTGGTACCTATAACATCTCGCTCCCCCCCGCGACCTACGCGGTTTCCTGCGCAGCAGCGGGATACCAGATCGCCACGGCGTCTGCCGTTGTCAAGAGCGGCGTCAAAACAACAGTTAATTTTGCCCTTAAAAAGGTAACTGTTACCACCGGCACAATAACCGGCACCGTAACCAACAGTGCGTCGGGTGCCGTACTTTCGGCCGCCTCGGTCAGTCTGACTCCCGGCACCTACTCCGCACTGACCGACACAGCCGGCAAGTACACCATCGCCAACGTCACGGCCGGCACCTACACCGAAACCATATCCAAGACCGGTTTTGCCACCGCCAGCAGGCAGGTAACTATCAGCGCCGGCACCACCACCAGCAACGTTGCCCTGGCACCCCTTGCTTCGTCCATTACTTCCCTGACCGCTACACCCAACTCCTTCACCGAAGCAACAGCCGGCACCGTCGCCATCTCAGCCGCGACGACAGGTACCGTCTCTTCCTATCAATGGACCCAGGTTAAAGGACCCAAAGTTCCATTGACTGCAACCAGCGCCACCGCAGCCTCCGCAGATGTCAGCACCCTCAGCGTTGCGGTTGACACGGAGCTGGTCTTCCGTCTCACAGTCACAGACATTATTCAGACAACCACCAGTAAAGATGTTAGCGTTTATGTCCAGCCCGCAGATATGTATCCGATTCTAGGCGCCAATATTGAAATCGGCGGTTCCACCACGGCCGTCAAGAAATTCATTTACAACGGTGCTGAATGGACGGTCTTCAACATCGGCAGCAGATTGTGCGTAACACAAATCGGCACCACCAAAGGGGCGGTTTACTCCATCTATGCCCCAGGTTTTATCAACGAAATCGACCTGGTTACCTATAACGGAGTCAACTATGCCCTGCTCTCCGTCGGGAGCGCTGGGATTGTCGTTGTTGACATCACTGTCCCCACAGCAATGGCCCAGGTCAGCAATGTGCATATCAACTACTACCAGGATAACGTCACCTTTGCAGAAGGCGGCGGTGCAATCCTGACCGGCAACGAAATCTCCAGTATCCAGGCGCCAATAGCGGCACTGGAAACTGACGGCGTCACCCTGTTCATTGCCGACAGCGAGTATGGCATCCACAAAACCGCCCTGTCCAACCTGCTCGGCGCAACCGGACCGGTACTGGAAGCCGATGGTACGCTCCTGATCGACCAGGAGAAATACACCCTGCAGTATGCCGGGGAAAACCCCTGGGGCGGCCCGATAGACCTGAAGTTGTACGGCGGCAAACTGTTTGTCAGCATGAAAGAGTTGGGCATGGGAATCTTCGATCCGGCGACCCTGGAGCAGATCGGTCGTTATAACCTGTATACCGACACAACCATGACGGAAGACTGGTTCATGAATATGGATGTCCGCGTGACCGTCCAGAAAGACCCGGTCACCAGTGAACCGTTCGTCGATGCGTACACCGGCATGCCCGATTATCGCCAGACAAGCTTCGAACTGCTCCAAGTCATGCGCAACGATGTAGTCGCCCCCACCCCGTGGGCTGATTTCGACCGCTACGGCAAGTTCTACTACAAGGCCCAGAACGTTGACATCGCTGAATTCAACGGTCGCACCATCGCTTATATCGCCTACTCCCTCGGCGGCCTGGTAGCCGTTGATATCACCGGTTATCAAACAGCAACCGCAGCAACGTTCCTCAGCGGCACCTACCTGGGCTATGTACCGGCAGTACCGGCCAACGGCCCTGACAAAATCACAGGAACCAAGTCCCAGAGCATTCTCCCCTATTACGGAGCAGGCATGCTGAAGGATTCCGGGGTCATCGACGTCAAGATCAGGGGCAACTACGCCTACATGACCGATCACTTTGCCGGCCTGGTCATTGTTGACAACGCCCACATCCCGGCCACCGGTTGGAAAGGCCCCAACGGGCAATACAACAACGACACCGACGGCATTCCCGGCAACCACTTCCCGGATACCGAGTTCGTAACCTCCTATGACATGGCAGCCTATGATCCCCTGGACAATGAATCCATGCCCAAGTGGATGTACCAGGCCCCCTGCCTCCTGACAACCGCAGAAATCGGCGGCCACGGGAACCGCATCCTTCTTATGGACACCATGAACATCAGTGCCGCAGGTGAAGTTGACCTCCTTGCCTGTGTTGGCGCCGGCGGTTTCAACTTTATCGACATCGTCAACCTTTCAGCTCCTCTCATGGCAGACCGTTACAGTATTCCGGTCTACTTCCCCACTACCGAGGAAATCGGTGCCAAAGTGGACACAACACCCGGCCAGACCATCTCCATCGGCCACGCCGTTGGTATTGCCTCTTCCGACAAGTATGTGTACCACGCCGACGGTCCCCACGGCCTTTCCGCCTGGAGTATCGTCGATGCCGCCGGCTACCCCACCGACAACATCCATCTGGTGGCCAACACCCTGCAGGACGAATATCCGGAAACCTACAACGGCGTCACCATCTATCCGCCTTCACACGCCGCTAACGTGGTCTTCGACCCGGTCCACCAGGTAGCCTGGGCCAGCTGTTCCAGCAACGGTCTGCGCCGGGTTGATATCTCAAAGGTTGAAGCAGGTCTTGGCGCCATCGGCGCTCCCCTGCTCCTGCCGCTCAAAACTACTGACCTGTTTGAACACAACGGCGAATTCGGCACCGTCAAGACTCTCCAGTACCAGGATCACTCCTACGATGTAGAGATCAAGGGCAACTACGCCTACACCGCCGACGGCAGCAACGGCGTCACGGTTTATGACATGACCAAAGACCCGACGGTCATGAACAGCGGCTTTGTTGTCTCCAACGTAGGAGCAATGATCAATGAAAAACCACCGCTCGGCACCGCCTCCGGCATTGCCCTCTGGACCAACCCGGCTGATGGCAAGTCCTATGCCTTTGTGGCCAGCGGACCCCGTGGCGTTGGTGTGGTGGATACCACCGATGTGCTGAACATGAAACTTGTGAAGGTATTTGAACCGATCAAGCTCGAAGATGGCAAGGTTGGTGCAGCAGACGGCCAGTCCGTGGACGTCAAGGTTGTCGGCAATCATGCCTACTTCACCTATGACAGCTTTGGTGTGGTTTGCTACAGCTTGGCCGATCTGATTGCGCCACTACCAGTTGGAATTGACCCAACCGATACCTGGAAAAAAAGCAACACCGGCACCCTTATCTATGACCACCGCCCGGTGGCGGCAAGCCGTTTCAAGCTGCAATTGGTTCCAGGTTATGAAGCCTGGTCCGGCGGAGCGGTAAAAATGGACTACACCCTGGTCAACGGCAAACTGGTCTTCTACGTTGCTTTTGCCGAGGCAGGCGTTCTTAAAATTGACTGGACAAATCCGGCAGCACCTGTATTGGCCGGAATTGCCCCGACAATTGGTGAGTGTACTTCGGTAACTATCAGCAACGGCAGGTTGTATGTTGCCGATGGCGGCGGAGGCATGCTGTTCTTTAAATAAAATGTGTCCAAACTTATATGGGGAGGCGCCATTAGGCGCCTCCCTCTGCTTTTTACCGGTACCGTCCTCAGCTTGACACTATACAGACTAGTAAAAAAATCAGACGGTAAAATTCAATATAAAGGAGGTGGTTCAAAGTCCTTCCCGTACCGGAAGCGTTTCCCTTATTTCTAAATCATCAGTCACTTGAATAGTAGGTGTAACTTCAACAGGAGGATTGAATGAACAAAGTTTTTAAATGGATAACCCTCGTCATGTATCTCGTCTGCTCGGTTTTCTTGATGAGCAACACAGTGCATGCAGCGCCATCGTCAACAACCGGCACACTGACGGGCAAGGTCACGATCTCCGGAACCAAGACCGCCATTGCCGGAGCAACCATCAAGGCAGTCGGCAGCACCGGCACCTTCACGGCGGTGTCCGGTTCCACCGGAACCTACACGCTGACACTGTTGCCGGCCACCTACACCGTAACCTGTACAGCCACCGGTTACAGCACCAAGACCACATCGGCAATCGTCAAGGCAGGAACGAGAACAACTCTCAATTTTGCCCTTCTCAAAGCAACCGTCACCACCGGCACCCTGACCGGCACAGTTACTAATTCAGGCGGCGCGGTAGTCGCAGGAGCAACTGTTGCCACTGCTACCGGCGGCTATAGCGCCACTACAGACAGCCTCGGAAAGTATATTATTGCCGGTATTACAGCAGGCACCTACAACGTCAACTGCAACGCTAACGGCTACACGACCCAGACTAAATCCGCCACCATTACCTCAAACATTACAACAACCCTCAACTTCAATATGGCCTCCTCAGGGGTGGTCATCAATACCCTGACTGCAACTCCGTCAACTTTTGCCGAGCATGCGGCTACCAGCGTCACCATGTCTGCGACCATCACCGGCACACCGGTCAGCTATCAGTGGAGCCAGGTGGCCGGACCCAAAGTTCCGCTTACCACCACCAGCGCAACAGCTGCTTCTGCTGATGTGACCACCCTTGAGGTAGCCGCGGAAGCCGATATGACCTTCCGTCTGACCGTAACCGGCGCAGACGGCATCCCGACCACCAAGGATGTGACCGTTGCCGTACAACCGGTTGACATGGTCCCGTTCCTGGGTGCCAATGTCCAGATCGGCGGCGCCACCACCGCCATTGCCAAGTTCACTTACAGCGGTGCCACCTGGAGCGCTTTCAATGTGGGAAACATTTTCAAGACCACACCTGTGGGGATGACCAAGGGAACGGTCTACTCTCTTGTACTCCCCGGCTTTGTCTATGACCTCGACGTCGTCAATTACGGCGCAGCTGTCTATGCCCTCGCATCCTGCGGCAACGCCGGCATAGCGGTCATCGATATCACGAATCCAACACTGCCCGTCCTGGTCCGCACGGTTCCAGTCAACTATTATCAAACCGGCGTTACCTTCACCGATGGCGGGGGCACAATCTGGACCAATAACACCATCTCCTCCACAACCGCTCCGATCGATGCAGTCGAAACCGACGGTACAACACTGTGGATCGCCGATTTTGGTTTCGGCATTCACAAAACCGCCCTTGCCAATCTGATCAATGGTGTCCTGGAAGCTGACGGCACCCTGCTGATCGATGCAGAGGTTTATACGCTGCAGTATGCCGGTGAAAACCCCTGGGGCGGCCCTATCGACCTGAAACTCTATAACGGCAATCTGTACGCGAGCCTCGGCGGCCTGGGCCTGAATGTGTATGATGCCACGACTTTAACCTGGTTCAGCCGTTACAACCTGTACACCGACACGGCCCGCACCGAAGACTACTTCGGCTCCATGAACCTTGCCACAACAGTCGGCAGCGATTCAGCATCCGGCGACCTCTTTCTCGACGACTTTACCGGCATGCCCGACTACCGCCAGGTACAGTATGAAATCCTGGTCGTGATGAAGGCTACGGGAGCAGGGGCTACACCATGGGCCGATTTCGAGCGTAACGGCAAATGGTATTACAAGGCCCAGGATGTGGCCATCTCCGTCCAGGGGGCCCGAACGATCGCTTATGTGGCCTACTCGCTGGGCGGAGTGGTTGCGGTTGATATAACCAACCCGGCCAGCCCCACCTATCTTGCTTACTTCCCGGCCGTGCCGGTAAACGGCCCTTACGAAACCAACTCACTACCTTCCAGCATCCTGCCGTACGAAGGGGCTGGAATGTTGAAAGAGTCCGGCGTCACTAGTGTTGCCGTAAGCGGCGACAAGGTATTCCTTACCGACCATTTTGCCGGACTCGTGATTCTCGACAAAGCGGCAACCCCTGATATCGACTGGCATGGTCCGGTAGTTCCCTACGGCAACAACACCGACGGCATTGCCGACAACAACGTCCCCGACTTCGAAGATATTACCTCCTACGATATGAGCCCCTGGAACCCGCTGGACAACGAGTCTCTGCCATGGGCCTTCTATCAGGCTCCGTGCCTGCTGGCAACCAAGGAGCTCAACGGCCACGGCTATACCCTGCTTCTCAATGAACCAATAGCATTGTCAACCACAGGGAACATTGATGTTCTCGAAGCCTCAGGCGCAGGCGGCTTTGTTTTTGTGGATGTGAAAAATCTTGCAGCCCCGGTAATGGACGACCGCTTTACCATCAGTGTTTACTTCCCGACCACCGATGAAGTCGGGGCCGCACCCGACGGCAGTGCAACACAGGCAATCTCGCTCGGCCACGCTTCCGGAATCGAAGCTTCGGGCGGCTACCTGTATGTTTCAGACGGCCCCCACGGCGTCATGGCCTTTAACCTCATCGATGCCCTCGGCTATCCTACCGATAGCGTCCATATCGTCGGCAACACCCTGCAGGACGAATATCCGATGCTCATCAATGGTGAGCTGATCTATCCGGCCTCGCACACTGTGCGTAATGTTATTGACTTCACCCGCGGCACCACTTGGGCTCAGTGCGTGGGCAACGGCATGCGCGGCGTTCCCATCGATCAGATCGAAGCAGGGATGGGACAGGTTGGCGCACCGCTGCTCATGAAACTGCAGCGCAACGACCTCTTCGAGCACAATGCCGAAGAGTTCACCATCAAAGAGCTTAATTTCCAGGACAAGGCATATGATGTCGAGTTCCGCGGCAATTATGCATACGTTGCCGACGGAGTCAACGGCATCACGATCTATGATGTAACCAAGGACCCCTCAATCAGAACCTCCGGCTATTTTGCCGGAAATGTCGGTGCCAACAAAGGGGAGCCGCTTCTTGGCACAACCTCTGGTATCGAGTTGTGGCAGAACCCGGCAGATGGCAAACTCTACGCCATCATCGCGGCTGGCCCCTACGGCGTCGGTGTTGTTGATATTAACGACCCGGCCGCAATGAAGATTGTCAAGGTATTCGAACCGATCAAGATTGAAGACGGGGACATCGGCGTTGCCGACGGCCAGGCCATTGACGTGGAAGTCATCGGCGACAAGGCCTACTTCTCCTACGACTCATTCGGAGTTGTCTGCTACAGCATGGCGGATCTCATAGCTCCCCTGCCGATCGGCGTTGAGCCGACCGATATCTTCCTCAAGAGCATTTCGGGAACAGTAGTTTATGACTACCGTCCGGCAGCTCTGAGCCAGTTCAAGCTCCAGTACGTGCCTGGCTATGAGACAGTAGATGGCGGGGCAGTCCGGATGGACTATGTCCAGCAGAATGGGAAGCTTTACCTTTATGTTGCCTTCGGGTCAGCCGGATTGTTGAAAATAGATTTCACCAATCCTGGCGCACCGGTTCTCGTGGCGCGCCAGGATACCACGGCAGAAGCATCCGACGTGGTTATCTCCAACGGTCGAATCTATGTGGCCGATGGCACAGGCGGTCTGGTTTTCTTCAAGTAGCAACGGTATTACAGATGCGGCGGGACCGGAATGGTTCCGCCGCATAACAGCAAAAACCAAAGACAGAGAATAGAAAACGGGCTGAATCTTTTTTGACGCCTGACCACGAGGAAAATCATGGCTGAAAACCCGATGGTGCTGATTGTTGACGACGATAAAATCCAGCGCATATTAATGAAGAAGCTGTTTGAAAAATCAGGTATAGAGGCCAGTTGTGCAAAAAATGGCGAAGAAGCCCTTCAGAAAATGGGTACACATACATTCAGCTGCATGATTACAGATTTTAATATGCCTAGCATGAATGGGATCGAACTGGCTGATAAAGCAAAGTCGCTCGCCCCAAGAATGCTGATTGCCCTCTGTACCGGCGAAAATTTCAGTAATATTCGCTGGAATGCCAATCATGTAAAAATTGATGCTGTTTTTACAAAGCCGTTCAACTATTCCGACATGCTGGGGTGGGTTAACAGGAAGGTACAAAAGCTTAATAGTGTTGTTCCTGATGGGTTGCCGGAGGATCAATTGCCCGAAAAATCTCTGCGGCTGTTTAACTGACAACCCGAATAATCAGAATGCAACTTGGGGGTGGGGTCTTTGGGTGCGCCTGCTTGCATGTACAGTTTGGAGCCTAAGGAAAGGCTACGAAAGGGACTGTTTGGATGATCAGTTCATGGTGTTGAGCAGTACACCACCATTATCCAAAAATTGCCAGTCTATGTGACGGTCTACGACCCAATAGTAATTGTCGTCTCCGATCATGATCGACAACGGCACATTCTTGCTGAAGGCGAACATCAGCGCTAAGGAGTAGAACGGAAATTTTGCGTGCATGGCAGTACCTCCTGAAGCCTTTTATATGTTTTAGAAAAGCAAAAGTGATGCCGAAACAATGGCATTTTGTTAATTCATTGATAACAATGTACTTTTATTAATATGAGTGTGGGGACAATCGGGGAAGGGGGGCAACCGGAGTTGCAGCGCCCCTGGTTAATCGAAGTGTGCCAAGGCGGGATAACACGGAGAGATTGTGCTTAACATACTAAAATTGCAGGGTATTGTGATTGCTTATTATGGCGGAAGCACTGATGTCACCATGGTTGCGGTGTAACCAGGGTTGCGGTATTTCACCGTTATTACCGGCATCATCCTTCTGCAACAGATATTTATTATTGGCATGGATCATAAAAAAAAACCGGCCGGGGACTTAATCCCGAGCCGGTTTTTTCGTGTGTGTCGTGTCAGTGCTATTGGATCTTCAGCACGATCTTGCCGAAGTGTTTATCCGCTTCCATCATGCGGTGCGCCTCAACCACCTGGTCGATACTGAAGACCTTCTCGATGATCGGCACGATGGTGCGGTCGGCGAATTTGGGCAGGGCGCGGCGGGTGAATTCGGCCACGATCTCGGCTTTTTCCGGAACCGGACGCGAGCGGAGCACGGAGCCGATGATCTGCTGGCGCTTGACCATCATCAGGGCCAGGTTCAGTTCCGCCTTGATGCCGCTGGTGACGCCGATAATGACCAAGCGGCCCTTGTAGGCAAGGGAGTTCATGTTGGGGGCCAGGTATTTGGCGCCTATATGGTCGAGGATCAGATCAACACCCTTCTTGTTGGTGAATTCCTTTACCGTTTCCGTGAAGTCTGGTGTCTCGCGGAAGTTGATCAGGAAGTCGGCGCCGACCTGCTTGACGCGCTCCATCTTTTCCGGGGCAGCGGTGACGATCAGCTTGACTTTCGGTGTCAGCGCCTTGCTGAGCTGGATCGCCGCGGTATTTACCCCGCCGCCGCCGCCGTGCAGGATGGCGGTCTGACCGTCCTTGAGCTCACCGATCATAAAGACGTTCAGGAAGGCGGTGATGTAGGATTCGCAGACACAGGCCGCTTCCTCAAAACTCATGCTTTCAGGAATCTTCATCAGATGTCCGGCATAAGCCACTGCGTACTCGGCATAGCCGCCACCCCCAACCAGCGTCATGACCCGCTCGCCAACCTGCCAGCCGGTGACGTCTGGTCCCAGTTCTTCGATAACGCCGGCTACTTCCAGGCCCAGAATCTCTGAGTCGCCCGGCGGAGGCGGATATTTCCCTTCGCGCTGGACCAGATCGGGACGGTTCACAGTTGTTGCAAACACCTTGACCAGTACCTGGCCTTCACCAGCTGCGGGCCGCTCGGCCTCTCCAACCTTGAGCACCTCAACCCCGCCAAAACCTTCCATCAACACTGCCTTCATAGTTGTAACCTCCTGATGAGTGTCAGTTTAATAACAGCTTCGATAAACAAGATAAGCATGCTAGAACCGTGTTTGAACCAAGAATGTACCTAGAACGATGCTTTTTGTAAACACAAAATCCATTATCAACGCCTGCCTTGATTTATGCTCTGATTTCTGCCATAAAAGACCGTATTTTCAACATTAAGGCAACAAGGCATCCTATGCACATCATGGTTACCAACGACGACGGCATTAACGCCCCGGGAATCCTGGCTTTGGCTGAAGCTCTGCGGGATTTGGGCGAGGTCACGGTGGTTGCTCCCGACCGGGAGCGCAGCGCTGCCGGGCACTCCCTGACCCTGCACTCCCCACTGCGGGCATTCAAATTGCGGGAAGGTTTCTTTGCCGTGGACGGCACACCCACCGATTGCGTCAATATGGGCATTCATAGTCTGCTACCCTTTCGTCCCGACCTGGTGGTCTCCGGCATCAACCATGGTGCCAATCTGGGGGATGATATCACCTATTCCGGTACTGTTGCTGCCGCCATGGAAGCCACGCTGATGGGTATCCCGGCCATTGCTGTTTCGCTGGCCACCTTTGAAGCGAGCGATCATTTCCATGCCGCTGCACAGGTCGCCGTGGGGATCGCCCGCCAGGTTCACGCCAACGGTCTGCCGGTGGATACCTTTCTCAATGTTAATGTCCCGAATTGTCCGGCAGAGCAGATGAATCCAACTCTGGTTACCCGCCAGGGGCGGCGTTCCTTTGTGGGCACGGTTGTTCACAAGACCGATCCCCGCGGCCGCAAATACTACTGGATCGGCAGCGAAGAGCCGGACTTCAATGACTACGAGGGGACCGATTTTTACGCCATCAACCGTAAGCATGTCTCCATCACCCCGCTGCATCTCGATTTGACCAATTATGAATCCATGAAGATTATCAGTGGTTGGAATATGTAAGATGGACCGTCTGGACATGTGAACTGGTGTCTGATATATTTTGATCCATTTACGGAGTTTTAATGAATTTTGAGTTTGCCAGAAAAAAAATGGTTCAGGAACAGATCGTTGCCAGGGGCGTTACTGACCGTCGGGTGCTGGATACCATGCTCAAGGTGCCGCGGCATATCTTCGTCCAAGAGGCTATGGCTGCCCAGGCATATAGCGATTCATCACTGCCCATCGGCGAGAAACAGACAATCTCCCAACCCTATATGGTGGCGTTGATGACTGAACTGCTCGCCTTGACCGGCAGGGAAAAGGTGTTGGAAATAGGCACCGGTTCCGGCTATCAAACCGCCATATTAGCCACCCTTAGCGATCGGGTCTACACAGCGGAACGTATTCGGCCGCTGGCCTTGCGGGCCAGGAAGTGCCTGGATTCACTTAAGCTGTTCAATGTCATGCTCAGGATCAACGACAGCGAAGGCAGCCCTGTTGGTTGGGAGGAAGAGGCTCCTTTTGATGCCATCATCGTCACCGCCGGAGCTCCTGATGTCCCTGATGTGCTTATTGACCAGCTTGCCCTTGGTGGGCGTTTGGTGATTCCGGTGGGTAGTGAGCAGGACCAGCGATTGATGAAGATTGTCAAGCAGGACGACGGTTCACTGGAATCGTTTTCTGCTGCCAATTGCCGTTTTGTTCCGCTTGTCGGCAAACAGGGTTGGTAGAATCAGGGTGTAAGTTTCCGGGAGGCTGCGACATACCATGAAAAAAGATGAACTATTGGATAATGGATTTATCGAGGATGTGCCGCTGGCCGATTCCGCCCTGGCGCTTGTTGAGGCGGAAGAACCACTGGTGTTCCTCGATGATCAGGATAAGGACGAGGATATTGATGATGAGAAACTGCCCCTGGCCGAGTTGGAGAGTTTTGATGACGCCATAAAGATTTACCTGCGGGATATCCAGCGTACCCCGCTTTTAACCGCCGAGTTGGAAAAAGAGTGCGCCCGTGCGATCGAGAAGGGCGATAAGGCAGCCCGCAACAAGATGATAGAATCCAACCTGCGATTGGTTGTCAAGATTGCCAAACGTTATATCAACCGCGGACTACCGTTTCTTGACCTGATCGAGGAGGGGAACCTGGGACTGATCAAGGCGGTGGAGCGTTTCAGCCTGGCCAAGGAGTGCCGTTTCTCCACCTATGCCACATGGTGGATACGACAGTCCATTGAGCGGGCCCTGGTCAACCAGTCCCGGACAATCCGTTTGCCGGTACATGTCTCCGACGATATCAACCGCATGCTGAAGAATGTCCGTATCCTGTCTCAGACGCTGCAGCGGGAACCGAGCGTTCAGGAAATAGCTGATGCCATGAACGGCAAGGTTCACTACGTACGCCGGCTGATGACCCTGCTGCGTCGTACCTGTTCCATAGAAACACCCATTGGCGACGGCAATGACTTTTCCCTGATGGACACCATCGAGGATGTTACAATGGTATCGCCCTCGGAATTACTGGAAAATGTCAACCGGTACGAGATGATTTCCGAACATTTCGACGAGTTGAGTGAGAGCGAACAGAGGATACTCACTCTGCGTTTCGGGCTGGATGACAAGGAACCCCAGACACTGGACACCATCGGCCAGAGCTTTGGTGTTACGCGAGAGCGTATCCGACAAATTGAGGCCAAGTCACTTGAAAAGCTGCGCAAGCTCTCAGAGCAAACCCATAATCAGAAACATCAACTAAAGGAGTTTTAACTGATGGACGATCTGAAAAACATTATTCGAGACATCCCGGACTTCCCTAAAAAAGGCATAATCTTCAAGGACATCACCACATTGCTTCAGGATGCCGTGTCCTATCAGCGGATGGTTGACTTGCTGTCGCATCGCTACATCGGCAAGCGCATCGACAAGGTCGTGGGTGTAGAGGCACGCGGATTCATCATAGGCTCGGCTCTTGCCTACAAGCTCGGCGCAGGCATTGTCCTGGTACGCAAGCCGGGAAAACTCCCCTCCGAAACCTTCAGCAAGACCTATGACCTGGAATACGGCACTGACACCCTGGAGATTCACAGGGATGCCATCAAGCCTGGCGAGCGGATTTTGATTGCCGACGACCTGCTGGCAACCGGCGGGACCATGACTGCAGTGGTTGACATGGTGCAGAGTATGGGTGGGGAAATTGTCGAGTGCTGTTTCATGGCAGAGCTGGATTTTCTGGAAGGCCGCAAAAAGCTGCCGGCCGGCAAGGTGTTCTCGTTGCTCACCTTCTGAGAAGGCACGCCGAAATGGGGTTGAATCAATGCCGCAACTCTGTTATAACTGTGCGGCTTTACATGACCTGTCCCCGTAGCTCAGCAGGATAGAGCACTTCCCTCCTAAGGAAGGGGCCGGACGTTCGAATCGTCTCGGGGACGCCAATAAAAACAGGCACTTGCAGGTATATTTTGCAGGTGCCTTTTTTGTTTTACGATTTGAGTTGTACTTTAGTTGTACTTTTGTGATTCGCTACCCAATTGAAATACACTGAAATCTGTTAAAATATTTATTAAGCAACAACGCCCATAAAACGTCTCCAAATGTCGTCATTATTCTCCGTATTTCTTCAAAATGTTAGCATTTATTAGCAATATCAGCGTAAAACTTAACAAGGCCAGCTTAGTTCAGTAAATGTCACGATGTTATGCCATACACAAATACCGGATTTCCAGTTATGGCTTCCGGTATTTAGTCCATCATTATGATTGTGAATTATTTTCCCCATCAAAAACATTACCTATTGTTACCAATTGTGTAATGACTGCCATCTTCCCTGCATTTGCACCGTGCTTCACCGCAATCATGTTCTTCCAAAAGTATGTGAGCCCCGCCCTTTAGATCTGATCGAATTGTAAAGCGTAAGAATTCCCCACAAACGGCGCATTGGCACGCGGCATGACAATCCTAATTAATTTGTTATTTTTTGAAATCAGTGTAGGTGTTCATTCAAGAGTCTCCTTTTACGTAAAAAACGTTAGGAAATGTTAGTCAAAATCAGTAATTTTCATAAATATTATCAATAATATCAGCAAGTCATTACTGCTGCTCCCGCCATAGTTCAAGCCCTTCAAGCCATGCTGACTTGTTCTCGGAAAGTGCTCTAGCAAGTCCTGTTATGTCCTGGTTTTGACATGCTGAATTAATGACTTTTGCCGTCAACCTGATTGTCCTTGAAACTGCTGGGTGGTTCTCCTGCAACCATGATGTTAGATTATCCGGCCACGGCCCGGTTTGATCAAGTTCTGCTTGAGTCTGACGGATAAGATCAAGCGCTGCTTGCTGATTAAATAGAAATGTAGTTGCCTGCGTAATTGTTCCATGAGATATTTTCATTTTTACCTTCTATGCACTCCCTAACTTCCCTAACCTGGCTAACCTGTGACGGTCTTTTGAGTTAGGGAAGTTAGGCAAGTTAGCGTGAATCACGAAAATATTTTTTCTGATTCCCAGACCAGAAAAGATTTGTTGCCTGCCCCTGTGGTAACGGTCAACTTCATCTCACGTAACCATGCTGCAACCTGCTTGTTGCCTCCGGGTTCCTGCATCTGCATATCCACTGGCAGCAGTTCATTCATCCGCTCGCGGATTCGGGACAAAAGCAACCTGCCGCCAGTTACTTCACCCTGGAGGGATTCAAGTGCCTTGAGCAACATTACAAGATAGGGGTTACGTTCCTCGGCTGCGCCTCGGATTAGCTGTAGCGCCTGCCCTGCAAAGTATTCTGTTAACAAGACAGACTTGTTCACTGTCTCAAGAGATACAATTGTTGCAAGGGTGTCGTGCCGGTAACACTCCATGACGTGCAGTATGGTCATAAATTTGAGGCAGTAGGTTCGTAGCTTGGGGAGGTACCCTCGGAACTTGGTAGAGACAAATGGTTCTGACTCAGCATAGCGGTCATGGAATATCCGCCAAGCTTGCAGTGCATCAGGTTCGAGTGTCAACTTGAGCGGTTTGATTTTCCCGCTCTCCGGATCTGTTTCGAGGGGGATTTGATACGTCCAGTCGATAAAACTCCGCCAGGTGTCAGTTGCCTCTTTGCTGATACAGTCCGTTGTGAATCGTGGCGGTGAAGAGTCCATCACTACAGGCAGGATGCGATACACCATTCCGTTGACATAATCTGATTCACCAAAAACCTGTGACATAATGCCGTGCTGAATACCGCCGACTGCCGCTGCGCCTGAATTACGCACATAACCGCCGCCACTCTTTCTGTCAGCTTTGATGTCTCCGGCATTGAACAGGCTTAGCAACTGTTCTTGATCGTTACCACTGGATTTATATTGGTTGAGCCCACGGAATAGTCCCGCCAGTTCATCGACATGGATTATCAAGCCCCTTGAGTCGGCTTGGTACATCGGTATGAGTGATTCAATTGTAAAATTTGTAGTGTAGAAGTGCTTCATTGGTTCCGGCGCTTTGGGCATGTTATTGTTTTTCTTGTCAGCCTTATACGCCGCAAGTTCATTATTGTACTCGTCCATCAACTTTTTGTGCCTGGTGGCTTCTTGACCCTGTTGTTCCTTCACCGGCTGCATGATAGCCTCACCGGAATGACTCTTGCCGCTGCCGGTGTCGCCTATGATCGCAGTCCAAAGGAATGGCGGTGTATTCCATCCAAGTTTGAGCTGTAGAACGATGCTGTTGCCAATTGTGGCACTGGCCACCGTCATCATGTACATCGTTATTATTTCGAGTTGCACCTGTAGTGCTGTAGCGTATTCCTTTGCGAGAACGTTGAAGGGCTCAGTGAATATCTCGAATGGAAACGGTCGTGGAGCAAAACGACGCTGTTCTACAGGTAACTGTTCTGTATCTGGAGCTAGCTCATGCTCATCCGCCGGAGTTATTGCGGATGTGTAATCAACAGTAGGAGGATTTGCTATCAAGCGAAGCAGTTCGGGCTTGTTAATATTTTCATCAAAGCGGATACAACGGGCAGTCGCAATTGCCTTAAGGTCGTGAAATGGGAACTCGTCATATGCCATCATGACCATCCTCCTTCAGATCGAACTGGGAAATCGCTACTATTAAATCCAAAATCACTAGTTGAACAGGGGTGGTGTCGCGAGTGCCGACAAAAGTATCGAGGTCATACAAAAACTCGACGAGGAAATCGGCGACATACTGCGTATATAACCGTCTGTTCATGGCGCTAAACTCCCTTCACTTTTCGAGGGCGGCCTTTTTTGATGCCAGGTGCAACGGTTTTTGGCTCATATGGAGTGGCCGCCAGATTTTCTAACCATGAGTCTACAGCTGCTTCGTCCCATGCCACAGATCCACCAAAGGAAATTGGCGAGGGAAATCCTCGATCCCGCATATCGCGATGAACTGATGATCTACTCCTGTTACCTAATTTTTCAGACAATTTTTTGAAGTTGATTAGTTTCATAATGTCCTGCCTTGATTTATTTCGCGGCCAACGATGGCTTGTGTTTACATGAAATAAAAAGGCATGGCAATTAGATGTCGTTAGGAAATATTTTCAAAAATACTCGCGAAAAAAAAGCCCTGAATGAAAACTTCTCAGGGATCAAATGTAACTTATGGCTGATGGTTTTAGAGGAGGAGTTTGTAACCCGAGTCGCGAAGATAGTAGGCGGTTTTGCGGTGAGTACTCATTTCTTTCCGCGCCGGGCTCCAATGATGATTTAGTGGTTGGCTGTATGCGATGAGCTCACGGTCGGCATAAAGGATTGGAAGGATTTCGTCTGTATCTACTTTGTGAGCGTCGGCATCCAAAAGTCGTAAAAAAAGAGGGTATAGACGATCTTCTGTTCCTGAAGCGGAAAAATTTCTCCCGAATTTCCGCTTTTGATAATCCTTTAGAAATGATTCAGCTTTCTTGATCTGTGGTCCGATTGGCAAACTGGAATCAAATAGCCACCAACCTTGATTATCATCAGGAATGATTCCGCCATCAATTGGAATAGGCTTCTGTCCTTGCGGTTGATGTACTTTAGTAGCCGGATAACAATCGTTACCCAATCTTGTGACGGCGTTTATACTTCCTGTATTATGAAGGTCTTTGGCAGGGTCGAGTAGATAGTAACCAAGCTCCCATTTCTCAAGTATCGTATAAAGTTCGGTATGAAAAGGCATAGATGGTGGGTCTTGATCACGGTAACAAAGATCAAATATGTTAAATCCCAGTGGTTTTTTGTAGGAGGTTGTAACCTTTTCTGATTCGGCAAGTAGTTTTATTTTTTCATAGTCGGCCTGATAAAGCGGATTCCGACGTAAAAATTCCCACGCAAAGGCCTGCTTTTGAGTGGGAATTGTTGTGCTTTTAACTATAGGTGTTTTTTCAATTCTTTTACATAGTTCATGGGAGTGTCTATCAGAATATTCAATATCAAACGGTTTAAGCTCCAATTCATGCTTTGTGGTTTTGGTAAGATATTCGTATTCATCAGCAATTTTCCAGTCAGGAAGCCATAACGGTGGAATATAACTAACTGGCCATCGCTCAATTACCTCTGGCATCTATTAATCCTCAGCTTGTTTATATGCTAATCTTCTAACTAAACAGATAAAGGGGGTTAAATACAAATCTCCCAGTCGGAGCATGTGGCATTAGGTATTTTATTTGTTGGAGACACTACCCGGACAACTCCAGTTCGAGGATGAGTGGAAAGCTTGCTTAATTGACATAGCGCTGCATCTCTTTGTACACTGACTGCATGACCCTGATTAATTATTTTGCGTATTCCCTCCCAACGACGGCATGTGGCACAAAACTTCCTTTCCATCAAAAAGGTAGTTAGGCGATCTGATTCTTTAGACTCTCTAGAATTGCTCTTTGAAGATTTACTGTTAGTTTTTGGCTTTGATGCTCTTGAAGAATTACTGCTTCTTTTTGACGAAGATTTATTATCTCCAGTTGCTACGAAATATATCAACATAATTATGAAAAAACCCGTCAGTAAAGATTGCCAGTACTTTAGAACGACCAAAACTATTATGAAAACAACGATGAGAATGGATAAAAATAGCTTCCAGTCTGATTTAGACATTTTAAACATAAATATTCTCCAGATAGTTCTTTCTCAAGCATAGTTTTGAAATTCACAATTACTTGATTACAAAAACCACCACTTCTCTGATCTCGCTATCCTCTTGGGCAAAGGGCTACCCCCACTCCGCACTCAACGTTTCTGCCTGATCCAGCACCAGCTGCACCGCTGCTTCCTGCTGATCCGGCGGATATTTGTATTTGCGCAGAATCCGCTTCACCATCAACCGCAGCTTGGCCCGCACGTTGTCACGCACAGACCAATCCACACTGACATTCTGGCGTAGGCTCTCAGCCAATTCGTGGGCAATCTTCTTCAATATCTCGTCACCCATCTCGCGCACCGCTTCTTCGTTGTTGGCCAGGGCATCATAGAAAGCCAGTTCATCGTTATTGAGGCCCAGTTCTTCACCCCGGCCAATGGCTTCCTTAAACTTCTTCGCCATTGCAATCAACTCTTCAATCACCTGCGCGGTTTCGATGGCCCGGTTCTGATAGCGCTTGATTACATCAGCGAGCAATTCCGAAAACTTGACTTGCTGTACCACATTGGTGGCAAAGCGTGTCCTGATCTCCCCTTCCAGCAACCGCTCCAGCAGTTCCACCGCCAGGTTACGTTCCGGCAGGTTGCGTACGTCGTCCAGAAAGTCATCGTCCAGAATGCCGATATTCGGTTTATCCAGACCCACCGCCTGGAAAATATCCACCACTTCATCCGACACCAGCGCAGAGCCGATAATCTGGCGGATGGCCAGCTCTCGCTCTTCATTCTTGAGTTTAGCTTTACTGAGTTCTCTCTTGGTCAGCAGCACCTTCACCGCCTGGAAGAAGGCCACCTCTTCGCGCACGGCCTTGGCTTCATCCAGGGTACAGCAAAGGGTAAATGCCTTGGACATGGCCAGCGCAGTATCTCCAAAGCGCTTCTTGCCGTCCTTGATGCCCAGCACATGGTTGGCGGTTTTGGCCAGGATGCCGTGGCCACCGGTGAGAAAGCCGCTGTAATCAAAGTCATGCAGCATGCCACGCAGAATATCCAGCTTCTCTTCCAGCACCGCATACGCTTCGTGGGCATCGACGGTCGGTCGGCCACGACCCTTGCTGTTGGTATATTCCTTGAGTGCCTGTTTCAGGTCATTGGCAATGCCGATGTAATCCACCACCAGCCCGCCTTGCTTGTCGCGGAACACACGGTTGACGCGGGCGATGGCCTGCATCAGGTTGTGCCCCTTCATCGGCTTGTCCACGTACATGGTATGCACACAGGGTGCATCGAAGCCGGTCAGCCACATATCCCGCACGATCACCAGCTGCATCGGATCATCCGGATCTTTGAAGCGTTTTTCCAGGCGCTTCTTGACCTGCTTGGAATAGATATGCGGCCGCAACAACGGCTTGTCGCTGGCTGATCCAGTCATAACAATTTTGATAGCACCCTTTTCCGGGTCCTCGTCGTGCCACTCCGGACGCAGGGTGATGATGGCGTTGTAAAGATGCACGCAGATGTCACGACTCATGGCAACCACCATCGCCTTGCCGCTCTGTGCCTGGTTGCGTTCTTCAAAGTGAGCCACCAGATCAGCCGCCACTTGTTTGATACGCGGTTCGGCACCGACTACTTTTTCCAGTGCAGTCCATTGGCTTTTAAGCCGGGCCAGCTGATCGTCTTCTTCATCCTCCGCCAGTTCGTCTACCTCGGCGTCAATGTCCGCCAGCATATCTTCCTTCAGACCCAGTTTGGCCAGGCGCGATTCAAAATAAATCGCTACCGTAGCCCCATCATCGCGGGACTGTTGCATGTCGTAGATGCTGATGTAATCCCCGAACACGGCCCTGGTGTCGCGGTCTTCGGATGCTACCGGGGTGCCGGTAAAGGCTACAAAGGTTGCATTAGGCAGCGCATCGCGCAGATGCTGGGCATAGCCCACCTGATATCCCTTGGCATCCCCCTTGAATTTGGCTTCAAAGCCATACTGGGTGCGGTGTGCCTCGTCGGCGATCACTACGATATTGTGGCGGTCGGACAGGACCGGGAAGCTGTCTTCATCCTCCCCCGGCATGAACTTCTGGATTGTGGCAAAGACGATCCCGCCCGATGGCCGGTTGGCCAGCTTGGCCCGCAGATCTTGCCGCGTTTCACCCTGTACCGGCTGCTCACGCAGCAACTCCTGTGACAGCGAGAATACCCCAAACAGTTGCCCGTCTAGATCGTTGCGGTCGGTAATGACCACGATGGTCGGATTCTCCATGGCCGCTTCACGCATCACCCGCGCCGCAAAGCAGGTCATGGTGATGCTCTTGCCCGAGCCCTGGGTATGCCAGACCACGCCCCCTTTATGGTTGCCACCGGGGCGGGAGGCTGCAATCACCTGATCAATAGCCGAACGTACCGCATGGAACTGGTGATAACCGGCAATCTTTTTGACCAGGGTGCCGTCATCCTCAAACAGCACAAAGAAGCGCAAGAACTCCAGCAGGTAGGGTGGGGCGAGTACGCCACGCACCAGGGTTTCCAGTTCGTTGAACTGCCCCAGTGGGTCAAGTGTCAGGCCGTCAATGGTGCGCCAGGCCATGAAGCGTTCCACATTGGCAGAGAGCGAACCCATGAGAGCCTCGGTACCATCCGAGATCACCAGCAGTTCGTTGTATTGGAAAACATCCGGGATCTGCTCTTTGTAGGTCTGGATCTGATCGTATGCCTTCCAGATGTCAGCCTTCTCGTCAGCAGGGTTCTTCAGTTCCAGCAACACAAGCGGCAAGCCGTTGATAAACAGGATGATGTCCGGGCGGCGCGTGTACTTTGCCCCTTTGACTGAAAACTGGTTCACAGCCAACCACTCGTTGGCCTTCACATCGGTAAAGTCAATCAACCGTACAAAGTCGCCGCGTGTCTCGCCATCCTTCTGGTACTCGACCGGCACGCCATTAACCAAAAGTTGGTGAAAGGCGCGATTGGCAGCCAGCAGCACCGGAGTGTCCAGGTTCAGCACCTGCTGCAGAGCATCTTCCCGAGCTACCAATGGTACCGATGGATTCAGCCGGTTGATCGCCTCGCGTAGACGGCCAATCAGAAGCACCTGGCTGTAGTTGCTGCGTTCAGGTGCGGAACCATCCGGCGCAATGTCCAGGCCGTAGCGGTGGCTGTAACCGGCTTCGGTCAGCCAGCCAAGGGTTTCCTGTTCGAGTTGATCTTCGGTCATTGTTTCTCCGACGTTCAGGCTAGGCTCTTAAATCTATTCCGGGCGTTTCAATTGATGCCAATTACGTCTTCAATTCTTTGGAATATGAGATCCTCTCGTTCCTTGTTGCTCATGGTCGATCCCTGCACGGCATAATCAAAATCAGAATTTTTTAGCAACTCTGCCAACTGCCCGGAGATGTATTCTCTGATGTCCTGGTCAGCATGTTGGATCTCATCTACCAGGCTTGGCCGACCGTCAAACAGGGCGATAATATCAGTTATATCTTTACTTCCAATCGGATCATTATTGCCCCGGCCACGATATGCTTCCAGCTTCGTTGCAATAAACAACGGCGGTGTTAAAACTCGAATAGTTACGTCATCAGCCAGATTATAGGGCTGAGCTGTTGATAGCGCTTTTTCATACCAGCGATTGGTAAATCCGAGGATGCCGCAGTCATAAGGCATAAAATCGACTTTAAGCTCACCAAGATAAAGCCGACATAACACCTTGTCTTCCATAGAGCGCCTAAAACCCTTTTTCTGAGTCAGGATTCTTTCAAGCTTATGCCACTCTATCTGACTCATTACTCCAATTATCAGATCCACATCATCAGTGTACCGGGCGGTTTCTTTACTGAACTCATCAGTGACAAGCAAACTGGTTGTACACCCTCCGACAAAAGCGACCTCATTCAGCATTTCCTGACCTAAAGCCCGTGCAACCATGAGCAGCATTATTTGAGCACTTAATGGGGATATCATGAAATCCTCAACTTGATTTCCAGCTCGTTAATTGCGACTTCAACCTCTCGCGCATTGCCAAGCCTGATGGCATCAACCAAGGCAAGATACTCGTAAAGGTAAGGGTCCATTTTTACCGCCATGGGAACGGTCTTATAAAGTGGCTGCACAGCTTGCCCCTTGTTGCTGCCTTTGGCATCTGGCCAAATGTATATGGTCTCACCAGCACTCATGATCTTTCCTTGCAACACCGGGGCAGCAAAGGATGTGGGAATACCTCTCGATAACTCCGAAACCCGAGCCGGGAAAACATATTTCAATCCGTAAATGATAAATTCGGTAAGGGCTTTTGCGTTGGCGCGGGGGATGCTGGTTTTTCTATCAAGCTTTGCAAGCCCGACTTTTATACTTCTTTTAAGAGATTGGTTAACTTCAGACTTACTCACACCTGTTTCGTTTTCAAGACCCCTGGCAGAATATCTGGCAGCGAATGCTTGAGGTACCAACAGGTTCAACTCCCGTTGGAACGCCACATCTTCTTCCTGAATCTCCCATCCTTCCCACCCCGTTGGGCTATCTTTCTCATTCAAGTAAGTTAAGCGGCTTTTGTTTTCCTGTTGTTGCAGAGAAATCAATTTCAGTAATAAAAAAATATCTTGACTTTTCATTTTGCCCTCCAAGCTATGTCCCTTGTCCCTGGACAAAGGACATACAATAGAAACACAAAGTGATTGTCAACAAAAATATTTTGCAAAATCAAACCTCCACATCCAAAGCTTCGGCATCCGGCAGGCGCAACTGGCCGGAGATCAGGCGGGGGAGCAGGGTGTCTCGGAGGGTGGCGAGGGTTTGGGCTTTACGCTCATTTTCCCACTGTCGTTCAATAAGAGGCATAACTACTGAGTTAAATTTATCTCTTAATAAAGGCATAGGTTCAGTGATTTGAAATTCTAAGACCGTATCACGGGGTAGAGATAACACAGTCGTACCTGTTGCATAACCGATTGCTCTTTCTCTGAATCCATCTTGAAGGAGCAAAAAGTAGACATAAAGTTTCCAATGAGCCTCTTCAGCTTTAAAGCGTGCCGAATAAACGTGATGTGTGAATATGAATAAGTCGCTATCCGAATGCGGAGGAATTAAAGCTGGGCTGCCAATCACAACTCTTTTCTGGGTAATGTCTGTATTGGCTAAAACAAGGTCATATGGTTTGACTGTATGGCGTTCCTTGAACTCACCCGAATATGGTTTGTATGAATTTTCCGAAAACCTACCTTTACCTTTAAAACAGCCAAGATTAACCATAGGCACGCCCGTGTTTGTCAGAAAATCTCCCTTGTATGACAATCCTTTATCAAGAGTCAGAATACTACCCAACGACCGGATTCTCCACCCCATCGGCACCAACCCCAGTTCCGATTCCTCAAATCTGTCGGGAAAGAGCGCGGCGGTGTCGGCGTCCATCCCTTCCGGTTCGCAGCCTTCCTGTTTGGCGCGAACGGGGTCGAAGTCCACGAACCACGATTTGAACAGAGCTTGGGAGATGGCTTCGAGGGTGCTGTTGGTTTCGCGGAGGATGGTTATGCGGTCGTCAAGGGCTTTTAGCGTTTCAGCGATCGCTATTTGAACACTTAACGGCGGAATAGTTATTGGGAAAGATCCAAATTCTGTTAAAGGGATTCGATCTACCGTACTACCGTGAATTGTTCTTTCACGAATTACTGTTTGAAATGCCGGGGAAAGGTAGGCATACAGGATATACTCTGGAATAGCCTTGGATTGATCTATTCGCATCAAAGCCATTCGTCGCCCAAGACAGCACCGTAATCCATCAGGAATTATTGCAACTTCTCCTAATCGTGTTTCATAGGAAAAAACAATATCTCCCTTTTGGGGGACGACTCTCTTTGTCCATTTTGGATAATCTTCTTCTGATAAATACTCCAGAGACGAAAGATCTAGCTGCCCCTTATTTAATGACGATATGCCAAGAAAAATTGGTCCATGATCTGTTTTTTTTGGAGTTGCATGGGGGCCGTCATATATACCTGTGCAGAGTGAAGCGATGTTTACCGATTTCCACTCAGAATTCATACCCCAGCCCTCCCAGCTTCTGCCGGATCAACGCATCCAGTTCCGCCCCCTTGGACATCTGTTCGCCTAGCGTCTCGGTCAGCCGCTGCATCTTCTCGGCAAAGGCCTCGTCGTCATCCTCAACCGCTTCCGCACCCACATAGCGCCCCGGCGTCAGGACATGGCCATGTTCGGCAATCTCGGTCAACGTGACGCTGCGGCAGAAACCGGCCACATCGGCATACTCGGCATCGGTTTCACCATCGCCACGCCAGGCATGCACGGTGTCGGCAATACGCTGAATATCGGCGTCGGTAAACTCGATCTGCACCCGGCTAATCATGGTGCCCAGTTTGCGGGCATCGATGAACAACACCTCTCCCTGGCGCCTGCTCTTTTGCTTGACGAGAAACCAGAGGCAGGCGGGGATCTGGGTATTGAAGAACAGTTGCCCCGGCATGGCCACCATGACTTCCACCTTGTCGGCTTCAACCATGGCGCGACGGATGTCACCCTCAGAGTTTTGGCTAGAGGACATGGAGCCGTTGGCCAGCACAATACCGCCCCTGCCTGCAGGTTTTAAGTGGTACAGGATATGTTGCAACCAGGCATAGTTGGCGTTGCCTTGCGGCGGCGTGCCATACACCCAGCGCGGATCGCCTTCCAGGCTGGCGTGCCACCAGTCGGAAATGTTAAAGGGTGGGTTAGCCAACACAAAGTCGGCACGCAGGTCGGGGTGCTGGTTGCGGACAAAGGTGTCGGCAGGTTCCTTGCCCAGGTTGAAGTCGATACCGCGAATAGCCAAATTCATCGCCGCCAGCCGCCAAGTGGTTGGGTTTGATTCCTGGCCATAGATGGAGACATCGCCGATCTTGCCGCCGTGGGCCTCGATGAACTTTTCCGATTGCACAAACATGCCGCCCGAGCCGCAGCAGGGGTCATAAACCTGACCATGATGCGGGGCCAGCACCGCCACCAACGTCTTCACGATGCTAGCGGGGGTATAGAACTGCCCGCCTCGCTTGCCTTCGGCACTGGCGAACTGGCCAAGGAAATATTCATACACTTGGCCCAGCAGGTCGCGGGCGCTCTGCCCGGTGGTGCCAAAGCCGATGGTGGAGACCATGTCCACCAACTCCCCCAGCTTGCCGTCGGGGAGCTGCACGCGGGCATAGCGTTTGTCCAGGATACCTTTCAGCTTGGGGTTTTCCGTCTCAATCAGGGTCAGCGCATCATCAATACGCTTGCCGATATCCGGCTGCTTGGCCTGCGCCCGCAGGTTTTCCCAGCGCGCAGCCTCCGGTACCCAGAAGACGTTGACTTCCCGGTAGTAGTCCCGGTCTTCCAATTCGCTTACTATTCCAGCAGAATCTGCATCCTGAATATAATACTCGTCTTCAGGATCGGCAAAGCGCTCCGTCAGTTCGTTACTGCGGGTCTGGAAGGTATCGGAGATGTATTTGACAAAGATGAGACCGAGCACAACATGCTTGTATTCGGCAGCGTCCATGTTGGCGCGCAGTTTGTCAGCGGTGGCCCAGAGGGTTTTTTTTATGTCTTCGATCATGGGTTCAGTGGTTCCTTTTATGTGTTTAAAACGTTTTCAATGCGCAACGGCTTGGCCGCCTGCCGTCGCTGGTTGAGGACTTTTTGCAATTGCGTCCAGTCTCCTTGCCTCATCCAAAGCGACCATTTCTTTACCATTTATAATTTGATCTTCTGTCGGCTCTGGTAAATTTTTGAACCATTCCGACCATCTTGTCGTAATCGCATTTATAGAAATCTCGTCGAATTTTGTCTTTGAAGCTTGTCGTCTGAGAAAAGAGTGCAACTCTACTGCCAGTTCTTTGCGCTCCATGAAACGTTGAAAAACCCATAAATATATATCAACCAACTCCAGTCCAGCACTGTCGGCTCCCGACATAAATGTTAGAGGAACAGTTGGGATATTTTTCATATCCATAATCGGAAGGCCAGGGCCAGTAACAAAATCCATGCCCTTAGCTGAAGCATAGATTTCCGAAAGCGTCTTTTGAGCTTTATTGAACTGAGACTGTTGATCAACCGTAATGCATGACGCTTCTTTCTTCCCAGAGCTTAGCGTAGAAGCAATCCCGTGAATGACAGATTGAAATCCTATGAGGTTAGGTGTGACCGACAAAATATCCTTCTTGTTCTTCGTGTTGTAGTAGATTTCTGATGGGTTATTTTCAGCCCACTGAAGGGTATCAGCAATTAACGTTCTAGATCTTTCGTCTGGTAGATTGACTACACGACTCCTAATAGTTTCGCAAACTTCAACAAGTCCTCTTTCTGCCACTGAATCTTTTACTTCTATTCTTGCAGCCCAAGCTTTTTTTAAGGTAACGTCATCGAATAATGATGCCAATTTAAGTAAAAGAACATATCGCAGAGGAGACCAGTAGCCGGTCCATGTTATAGCCGGATTAACACCGTTATCGAAAACTTGGTCGAAAAAACTGATCAATGCATGATCTGCCTTGGCAACCCGACAAATCGCGAACCTCAAATCTAGTTTCTTTTGTAGACGCGTAACTTCATCTATTATTTGAATTATCCCGCCATTACCTAACTCTGCAGCATGGAGTCTTTCTACTCCGAGACGAGATCGAAGAGCTAATAGTCCTTTCCTGGCGAGTACGTCAACGTTTAGCTTGCTTGATAGTACTCCATAGTAGAGAAATGGCTGATCTTCATCAAAGAGATTCGTCCCGGTATGACCACTTTCATCTACATAAAAGAACATAAGATCCT
>JBGSQD010000100.1:0-12965 GCA_041738275.1 Geobacterales bacterium | reverse complement strand
CACACTGGTTGGAATCTTGTGTTTTGTGATCCATTCCATCACATCCAGACCGGAAATATCAGGAAGATTAATGTCCAGCAAAACAAGCGCGATCTCCTGCACCTTGAGTATGTCAATTGCGGCTCCACCGGATTCACATTCCAAGATGCTTCGGTCTTTGCCATCCAGGAGCTGTTGCAAGCTGGAACGCATCCGTGGTTCATCGTCAACGACGAGTATGCGCTGCGGTTGATCAAGCCATTCCTGCGTTGGGCTGTACTTTGCCTGGGCAAAAAAACTCATATTCATTCCACCTTGGATTGCGGTAATAAAATAGTGAAACTTGTCCCTTTTCCAGCCTCGCTCTGACAGCTGATTTGCCCGCCGTGGCGTTCAACCAGTGACGCAACAATTGACAGCCCGATTCCTGAATGACCCGATTTCCTGTTTGGATCCAGAGGCTTAAACAGGCACTGCATGACCTCGGGTGGCAGACCGGGACCGGAGTCGCTCAAACGAATTTCAGTATAACTTTGTGAGCGCTGGATGATGTTACCGCGCGTGGAGATGGCAAAAGTGCCACCTGCAGGCATTGCTTCGGACACGTTCTTCCAGAGGTTAAACTGGATCTGTTTGAAACTGTCCCGATCACCTGTTATTGGAATGAGATTTGGGTCTAATGACTTTTCGAGTGATATGCCGCAACCGGAGAACAGGGATTCACCATAAAGCGCCAGCATTCCTTCAATTACGGTATTGATGTCGAAAGTGTCTGTATGCACAGGAATCTCTGTCAAATCACTTAATCGCCGAACGATTTGAGTGACTCGATCGATCTCTTCCCTGAGGATATTCAGTTCCTGTTGTACTTCACTGTCGTCAGGCAGTTTGCGACTGACGATCTTCAGGTAGTTTTTTATGATGCCCAATGGATTACCGGCTTCATGTACGGCTCTGCGCACATGCTGTTCAAAGCGGCTGTTCAAGGTTGTCTCAAGTATCTGTTCACGACTGCGCAGCTCTCGCCAGGCTTCGATACTGTTGGCGGCCAGATTGGCGAAACTTGTCATCCAGTCAAGTTTAGAGTGAATCCGGGGATATTGGGTCGCCTTCAGACCGTAGACCATGACACCGATCTGATTGTCTCGGGCACACATGGGAATATATAGAACGCCTTCGCATCCCAGCGCCCGCGCGATCTGGGTATCGACAAGCGAGACCGTCGAAGGCAGCTCCACGTCGAACGTGGCTAGCGGCTGTTTTCTTGTAACAACGGCAGCCGCAAGGCTATGGTCAGAATCGAGTTTGATCTCGAGTTGCTGCAGCAAAGTGGGTTGGCCGCTGATATTTGCTCCGGAAAGAATCTGTTTGTCAGGTTGTACCAGAAGGAAGGCAAGCCGACCAACTCCAAACAGGATCCGGGAGGATTCGCGGACGGCCAGGAGAATTTCGGATTCATTGTATAGTTCTGTCAGATTCTGCTGCAGGGAATGCATCATGGCCATGTCACGCACGATGGCTTCCATACGGGAATAGGCCAAATCGTTGTCGCTCAGTTTTGATCTGAAGCATTCGATTGGGGTAGATGAATACGGGAGGGTCTTTGCAATCTCGGTTTCAGAAATATCGAGCGCGGCGGCAAACAAAGATACTCGTTCGGAGCATAACTGCATAATGGCCATTGTATCAGCTGGTTCGACACCCAGGATTTCCTTGATTACAGCGATATCAGCGATTGATCTGGTTTGTGAAAGGTCTGATTTGGTATGGTTGGCAAGAATATGTGCAGACCAGACGATTTGACTCAGGATATCAGCATGAACGATCTCCTTGTCTGGTTTGTGGTGAAAAAGAACCGCATCCGCCATGAAAGACGAAAGCTTCCACTGGTCTACCAGCCAGGAACCTACCGCAGTATGATCCGTACCGAGTAACGGCACCTCAATGCCATGGAGGGCGCTTTCGTCACTGCTCCAGTCGAGCAGGACACCGTAACGCTCGCCCATTCCTCCCAACAGAAGCAGTTGACCAACATCGTGCAGCAGGCCAGTCAAATAGGCTTCTTCGATATCTGGGTAGTTAATATGGGATGCAATTTCGCGGGCATTTTCCGCAACCCGCAACGAATGCCCCCAAAAACCGGTCAAATTGTATCTCAGTTCACCTGCTGTGCGGGCAAAAACGCTTTGAATGGCCAGGCAGGCAGCCAGGGTTCGCATAAGCCGGGTGCCGAGCACGACCAGACACTGGTCAAGGCACTTGATCTCTGCCCCGCGGCGCAATGCAGGAGAATTTGAGATCGTGAGAACCCGCGCACTCAATGCCGAATCCTGTCCAACCAGCTTTGCCAACTCAGCCATTGATGCATGATCATCATCCACTACGCTCAGAAACCGTAGCAATACCTGCGGCATGGGCGGCATTTGGATTGATTCTATCGCATCAAGAATCTCTCCTGGAATCTGCTGCAATCAATCCTCCTTAAAGCTGCTTTGGCATCAAGCACAAATAGTTTTAACTGGTTGATTATTAAAAATAATTTATTAATATATATTTAGTTAAATATATCATTCATAATATCATTCTTAATTAATCACAGTCAACGAGTTTATTCCAGGTCAGCTACAATTTTTTTAGATTTTATAGTTAGTTATATTCAGAGAGGTTGTATAGGCCGGATTTGGTGTGTTAGATGATAAACAACCGAGAGAGGAACAATCTGGACTGCAGGATCAGGAATAGATACTCATGAGGGAAACTTGCGGGCCAGGTCGTTATCGATTACATACACACAGACTTCCTTGGCGCTCTGTCTGGTATAGTGATACTTGCCGTCACACAGGTTCGTAATAAGAAAAGTAACATCGTCTCTTATGCGTTTGTCGTAGGTTTTAAAGGCATCTGACCCAAAATCCTTGATTGCCCGCCGGAAATTGGCATTATCAAGGAACGGCTCCAGAACCTTTTCCTTCAGATTGTGGACATAGCGTTCATGGAGCGATTGGTACAGACCCGTATCCTTGGGATCCTTTCCTTCTGCAAGGATATCCTGGGTAAGCGTCCTGGAAGCGTATTCCTTCTGGGTCTCCCTGCGGAACGCGAAGCGCATGTCGTCGTCAGCAGCCAGGCCAAGCAGACGCCCTTCGGTGTGTTTCAGAAAATCCTCGCTAATCTCCAGTTTTTCATTGGTATAGCGGCAGACAGCAACCGAACCTACCTCGAAATTGACCGCAAATATGTAATTGAGGATATCCCTGGCTATCTGCTCCTCATTGTAATAGTAAAGGGACTCCTTGACCTCCTGCAATACGGAATAGTTGTAGTTTCGCATCAGCGAATCCATGAACCCCTCCGGCAACATTACGCTGAGCTCTTTACGCCACTTGGTAAAGAATGTGCTTAGACTGGACATGGATATCAGCTTGTCCTTGCGGGCATAGGCAGAAAAGAAGTCACTGAAGATCTTGATGGAATCTCTGCCGGAAAAACCGGTTACCCCCTCCTTTTCTGATTCATCGATGATCCGCCTGCGTCTCTTGGCAGTCAGACGCTTGCGATCCTCATCCATAAGCCAGGAAGGAATATGACCGGTATAGATCTCCATCTTGAGGATCTGAAGGTTTTCATCGCAGTAGAGCCGGTATTTGGAAGGATCGCTGATCCATTCCAGAAGTGCGTCTGAGCTGGGATTCAATCGGGTCGAGATGATTACGCGGGCAAAGTTGTGCAGCACCCGAGGCAGGAAATTATCGTCGATATGCTTGCCAAAGGTGTTGCGGTAGATCTCGACCTCCGTGTTCAGATCCATGACATAAGGGATATTGATAAACTCTATCCGGTCGCTGAAGGACTGGAAACCTTCTACGGTTTTTTCGTCCTCGGGGTTCATAAGGGCAATAAAGAGCGACTTGACGTTTTCCTCCACATCCTCAACCTTGTGAATCCCTTCGCTGATGATATTGTGCAGTTCAAGCAGACGCTCGGCATTATGGGACTTCACATCCATAAGCGCATAGATACCGCTGTTGGTCTTGGCAAAATTGGAATAGAGGTACTTGACCTCATTGCTGTCGCCAAGCAGCATATCGATCTTGCGCTGCAGAAGTTCGTTGGTCATAACGTTCTGCTTCATCGGCTTATCGCCAGGGTTGAAGACCGTAATCCCCTCTCCCAGGCGTCGATTAAAATGATACGGACGCGCATAGATCATCTTGTAGATATCCCTGGAACTGGGAAGGCGCTGAATCAGGGCATCAAAGATAGAACTGCAGATGGTGCATGGCGTTTCACGGAAGATCCAGTCGTATTCCTTGTCGGTGAAAAGCTTCCATTTGAACTCGTCATTTTTAAACAGATCGTCGAAAAAGGAACGCCGGTCAACCTTGGGGATCATAAGCAGCGGATTGTCATGGGAGGGACAGGATATCTCCACGAAATCCCCGCTACGATGCAGCGGATTTTTGTTATCCAACAGCTCGGTCTGGCCCAGTTCATATTCGTCAAGTAATGACGAAAGGCGATCCATGAAAGGCTTTACCTGAGTCTCGTTAATTTTTGCCAGCACCCGCCGGTCAAGCCTCCAGACCACCTCGTAGCGTGTTCCTGCTTCACTGTTGGCATACTCCTCGAATTTCAGCAGAAGGTTGTTGAGAAAGGTACTCTTGCCGGATCCGGGCGGCCCCCTGAAGATATATATCTTGTTCTGGCGTGCGCTCCCCTTCATCGCATCAACGTGGTTGATAAGCCGGTTGGCAAAGAGCCGGTCAGCGAAGAAAGGTCGGTCCGTATTTTCAGTAAAAAGGTGACTGCAGTCGTAATTAACGTAGTTGATCGATTCAGGGTCGTCCGGATATTCGTCCTGCCCCTGGCCGACATAGGTGCGGATCATGTCGTGAAAACTCTGGAAAATATTGCTCAATACCACCGTCGGCCTGGCCGCGAGAATTTCCAGAAATTCATCAAACGGGATGGACTGGCTATGCTCCCGCTCGGTAATTTTGCGGTCGAGGTGTTTGAGGGCATTATCGATGTTCGACATATATCACCACTTAAAGTGTCTTTTTGGACAGAACCTTTTCGTTCATTGTATAGATGACCCGCTGCCAGCGGATTTCACCCTGTCGAGGTTCATCACGGCCTGCTGAAAACGACTGGCCGGGCACGATCTGGGCCTCACTGGTTTCCAGATATACCGGACCTCCCCACAGAAACTCTATGCCCATCATTGTGTTGGCTACATATTCCCGCACAAGCTGTTTCCCCTCGAATGTGTGCGTCAGGTAAAGCGAGCCGTCAAACCCCTTGCTCATGTCAACGCAGATCGTCGGCGGATGATAAAGTGACCCCAGCACCATCTGCCGGTAATCATCTGCCTTGCGGCTTTTCACATAATACTGCCACACCATCCGCTGCTGGTCGAGTCGTTTGCCAGCAACAAAAAGCTTGTGCTGGTCAAGAAAATCCTGATCCAGGTAATTCTTGATAAAGAAGTAATCATTCAGATTCTCCCGGGCCTTGAAGATAAAATCCCGGCCGGTAGCAACACCCGTATCAAAAGCCTTACGGGCAGCACTATCCGCAAGCCGCTGAAATCCAAAGGAATAGCGTCCCTTGTCGGCCTGATCCTCAATATAAGTGAACAACCGCATCCCCAGGGCATAGGGATTCATCCCGACCCGCGGCATGGCAGTGACGCCGGCATGAACCCGGGCGAAGTCCACTTCATGCCCCTTGATCCGGTCGTCCTGCAGAAAAAGGTTCTCATGCCAGTAGCTGGCCCAGCCTTCATTAAGTATTTTGGTCCGGATCTGGGGCTGAAAGAAAATGGAGGTCTTGCGGACGATCTCCAGGATTGACTTCATCCAGATATTTTCATCCCTGTTCAGGAACTCGGAATTATCCAGCAGAAAACGGAGCAGATCGCGGCGTGCCTTTGGCCGCGAATCATCTTCCCTGGAGAAATGTGTCTCCAGTTCCGGATAACGCCGCTCCGCCTCCCTGAAAAATGTACTCTCTCCCTGCTCACCGTAGTTTTTCAGACACTCGTTATAGCGGTTGATCTCCTTGATGTAGTCACTGATCGAGACCTTCTTGACTGACTGGAGGAACAGGTCGAAATAATAGTTGAGGCGATCGGAGTATCCGGCTTCAGACGGAGTAAACAGCTCCGACAGCTCACCATGAAAATCGACCAGATTATCGATCCCCCGGGCGAATTCTATTACATAATCAACCCAGCGCCCCTTCTCGGCACGAAGCTTGGCAATGACCCGCTTGTCGGAGAGCGCTTGACCGGTAAAATCATAGTCCCAGGTATTGCGAAAATAGAGATTGTTTTGAAAGAAGTCGATATGGGCCAGAACATGGTAAAAAATCATCACATTCAGCCAGTCAGGGTTGTTGTCGTTATAAAAGGAAATCGGGGGACGGGTATTGATCACTGTTTCATAAGGGTTGTTGGGATAAAGCTCGTACTTCCCTTTTTCCCGCAGCACCTCGACGTCGTGGACCCAGTAGTCGTATAAGGTCGGGATCATCACCTTGGGGGAAAGCTCAAGCAGATCCCGGTTGGTGACGAGATACTCCAGGGTCTCGTCGGTAAAACTCAGACCGGCGGCGCGTGCCCGCTCCTTGCACCCTTCCATGATCTTCTTGGTATGTTGATTGATCAGTTCCATAAAATTTCAAGAAATCAGCTTCTTGATCCCCTCTATCAGACGTGGTTCGTCGGCATCCCCTTGCATGATATCCATCCTGAGCAGCTCCGGTTTATCCCTTAACAGGCCTGAACTGTTGAGATAACGTGCCACCTCGGTTGAGCCGCCTTGCCCATGCTCGGCAATGGTCACCCCTACCCGGCTCGCATACGTGAGCATCTGTTTCAACTCAGGCACCGCCTTCTCGCCCCCTTCATCCCAATCATCACCGTCGGTCCCATGAAAGACATATATGTTGTAGTCGGCGGCCAGATTCTCCTTTGCCACAATCTCGTTGACCATGTGATAGGCACAGGAAACCTGAGTCCCGCCCGCAACCCGGGAGTTGTAATAGGAATAGAAGTCCGGTACTTCCTTGGCCTCGGTATCGTGAAGTATAAAACGGGATTCCACCTGCCCCCCGTACTGATAAAGCAGCCAGCTGTAGATCAGTACATGCTGGGTGACAACCAGATCTGTTACCTGGCCAGCCATTGACCCGGAGTAATCGCGCAGAAAGAAGACCATTGCCTGGGGCTCATAGTCTTTCTCACGGGAGAGAATGCGGTACACCTTGTCACGTGGAGCGATGAGGAATCCGGTAGGATCGATTTCTGCAAAATCCGGGATGTTCCCCAAGGCGATGTTTGTCTCTACGATCTTGCGCAGAGTTGCCTTTTTATCGATAACCTGACCAAAGCCCCGGTGTTTGTCGGTCAGGTCGTAGGTGAAACGGGTAAATGAGCGTTTCTTCCCCTTTTCCTTCAGGTTCGGCAACTGAAACTTTTCAGTCAACGTCCGCCCCAGCTCAAAGGCAGAGGATTCCATTTCATGTTTCTCCCCTTCGCCCTGACCTTGTCCCTCTCCCCCCTGGTCACCACCTCCGCGGACCGGCTGTTCGCCGATGACCTCACCTTGCTGGCCTTCTCCTGAGCCACCTGACGCATCGTCATCATCCGGCTGTTTGATGGTTGAATCGTGAAATAATTTTTCCTCCACCGTGGTCGGCACAACAACCACCTTTCCCTTTGTGCCGCGCCCCGGCTTTGCCAGCCGTCCCACCTGGATCTTACGGGGAAAACCGTCCTGCTCCCGCTGGCTGTCACGTTCCAGCAGTTCATCCAGGGATTTTGCCAGACTGGCAGAATTATATTGAGGATTCACTGCCTGATGAAGCACCATCAGGTCGCCGAAGGAATAGAAACTACGGTCAAATCCGGCCAGCTCGACGTTTTGCGGCAGTTCCGGCGGCAGATCATGACCGTTATCGGCAGTTTCCAACTCGGCCCGCATCCGCTCTTCCCGTTCGGGATCAAGCCCTTTGGCCTTCAGTTCTTCCAGGTATGTAAGCAGATCGTTTCGCATATATCCTTACAGTGCCTTACTGCTATTAATTCTCGTCTTCCTGAGTACAGAAATACTCTATCGTCTTCTGCGCGCAGGTTTTGCAATAACCAAGCTTGTTCAGCATGGTGGTGATCATGCGGTCGTAGAGCTTCTGATTCTCCTCATTGGTCCGGTTCGCAAGCGCTCCGATCAGGCTGCCTGCACCGGCAATATCGGACTTCAGGCGCACGTCGGTGACCGCCTTGACCAGTTCCAGGTTATCCATAAAATCATAATTGGGGTCCATGGATATCTTCTGGCCGTATATCTTGCGGATGGAGGTGCGGAACGAGTCCCGCTGTTCTTCCGTCTTCAGCCCGATCCTCTCCTCCACACTCTTCACATAACGCTCGTCAACCTTAAGCGCCCTCAGTTCGCCAGTCTGGGGGTCCTTGTACTTCCACATCCTGTCCGGACCCAGGTTTTCGGCATCGATACCGATGATCATATTAACGTAATTCATCACATCCTTGCGGATGGCGTACGGTTCATCCATATAGGCATTGAACATCTCGGTCATGATCCGCTCGCGGTAGAGACCCTTGCCCATCTTCAGGTCCTCCAGGTACTTGGCCCGATCATTGGTATCAACCACATAATCGAGCACAACCCGCTCAAGGGTCTTGAAGATGTCGTAGGCGTACATGCAGCGCCCCTCGTTGGTTTCGGAATTTTCCACCAGGAGCTGAATGGCCCGGCCAAGACTGCGATGTCCCAGCCCTTTCTGGCCGAAACGCTTGGTGATATCCGGGTCCTGCCCGAGAGTATCGATTACCTCCGCCAATGCCTTGATACTCTTCTCACCCGCAATCTCTCCGGCTGCCAGTTTCATGATTTCAATAGGGGTAAGCTTTTCCGAGTGGGGAAAGCGGGAAAGGACAACGCCAACGGAAGCGGCATAATTCAGGTTTGGATCCTGATGAAGGGCCTCCTTGGTCAGTGTGGTCTTTGACTCGCTGCCGATGGCATACGCGGTGAGTCCTGACTGGAGCCTGTAGTTCGTATTGTGGGAGACGTAGCAGATGCGGCAACGATCGACGATCGGCGCTTCTTCCTTCTCAGCCAGGAATCGGTTGAATTCTGAGTTATTGCTGGTTGCAATGATCAGGGAATCGATCGGCCACTTGTAGCCGTCGATCTCGATTGCCCGGTTCTGGATCACACCCAGATAGACCTGAACAAGATCCTTCTTGTTCTTGAATATTTCGTCGGAGAAGTGGATGCCGCCGCCGGCAACCCGTGCCAGTGCCCCGCGACGCAGGTCGAAGCGGTAGGGATTGTTGGTATCGGAGATATGCAGCAGACGCTGGATCGACTCCTCACCGAGCAGATCCACAGACGATGAAGTGATCTTATCCTTGGCCGGGTATTTGCCGGTTACAGTACCCAGGCTCTCGCTCATCGGTACCGGTACAACCTCCACAAATTCGAGCATCCGTTCCAGGTTGCCATCGCAAAAGTCGCGGATATCGTTCCAGATATAGCCACTGCAGGCGCCAAGGGGACGATAATTATCATAGAGGACATCTATGGCGGTATCATCCAGCCCCCCCTTTTCTGCCAGCAGGCGGCGGTTATCCACGGATGAGTCGCTCAGGTTCATCGCCAGGATCAGTGGATCTTCGTAGGTCTGGGAGTCGATTACATTGATCTTGCCATAATGTCCAAGCTGGGCGAGACCGTTAAAACGGAAGGTATAACGACGGTTTCTGGGCTCCGACAGGAAGGCCCGGTACTGGCTGCACAGGAACTCGACAAAAAAGGTTTTGCCGTTTCCCGGCTCGCCGACCAGGACAAATGCCATCTCCTTGCTGGAGCCACCCTCGGCGGCATCCTTTACGTAGGAGACGAAGCTGTTGATCTCGTCGAACATGCCGATGGTGTGCTTTTTACCGGTGCGGAACAGATTGAAATCATAGGTGGTTCTGCCATTTACAACCACCTTTTCAAAACCTGCCCCGAGAATCATTCTAGCCACAGACTGAAAGGCATTCTCGAAGATCCTTCCACCCTCTTTTACCGCAACAAGATGCTGAATCAACTTCTCATGGGCAGCCATTGTAGTCCTCCATACGCATGTCGGTTAACATAAATATATTAATTATAATTATTACCTGACTATTAATTTTAGCAAGCATTATCAAAGATGAAAGTAAAATTAATTTGCAGATAAACTGACTTTCAAGGTAAGTTGCCGCTGTCTTCCATTTTTAATCATCCACGAGAAACCGAGCCCTATGCGTATATTAAGCATCGACACCTCCACCGGCATCGCCAGTGTGGCGCTTGTCTCTGATGAAAAGTTCATCGCTGAATCTGTGTTTATGGCCGATAGATGCCTTTCCGCCAGACTCATGCCGGAGATAGAGCGCATGTTGAATATGGCCGGATTGGGCGTTGGCGATATTGACACCTTCGCCTGCTCCATCGGTCCGGGCTCCTTCACCGGTGTGCGGGCCGGCGTTGCCACAACTCAAGGTCTGGCACTGGCCACGGGGAAACCATGCGTCGGCTTTTCCACCCTGACTGCGCTGGCAATGAACTTCCCTATGGCCGCACATCTGGTCTGCCCCCTGCTGGATGCCCGCAAAAGCGAAGTCTACGCAGCACTCTACGACTGCTCCTCAGTTATCCCAACTGCGCTCATCCATGAGAACGCCTTATCACCTGAACGCTTCCTGGATCTTGTCTGCGAAACAACCGACAAACCGGTCATTTTTGCCGGTGATGGAGCATTACGCTACCACGACACCATTGTTGCCAGGATGGGGAAGCTAGCCATCTTCGCCTCATTTCCGTACCATCAGGTTCATGCTGCAAATGGCGCACTTCTGGCCGGTGAAGCCATTCGCAAAGGCGAAACATGTGAACCAGCCCGGCTTCTGCCTGTATATCTCCGTGCATCAGAGGCGGAATATGCAAAAATGAACCGGCAGCCTGCCAAACCTTAAACGCTATTTAGTCAAACTAAAATTATTGATCCAAAGTAAAAAACCGCTTGTATACACTCATTTTCCTGTTATAATATGCGAAATTCATCCGACGGAGCGTACAAATGAACATTCATGAGTATCAGGCCAAGGAGATTCTCAGCAGTTACGGCATCCCGATTCCACGGGGACGGGTGGCATTGACCTCTGATCAGGTCGAACGTGCGGCCAAAATGATGGGGGGGCGCTGCGTCGTCAAGGCACAGATCTATGCCGGCGGACGCGGCAAGGCTGGCGGTGTAAAACTGGTCCACTACCCGGAGCAGGCCCAGGAATACGGCAAGGAACTGTTCGGACGCACCCTGGTCACCAACCAGACAGGTCCGGAAGGGCTGAAGGTCCGCCGCATCCTGGTGGAAGAAGCGGTCGAGATCGCTCGTGAATTTTACCTCTCCATAACCCTTGATCGCGAGACTTCCCGCTATGTCCTGATCGCCTCGTCCGAGGGAGGCATGGATATTGAAGAGGTGGCCAACAAGAGTCCGGAGAAGATCCGCACCCTGCTCATCGACCCATTAACCGGCCTGCGCCCTTACCAGGCACGAAAGATCGCCCTTGAGCTTGGTCTGAGTGGCTCTGTCTGTGAGGACTGTGTAGAACTGCTCATGAATCTGTACCGCGCCTGTCAGGAGAAGGACTGTTCCCTGGTGGAAATCAATCCGCTGGTGGTTACCAAGGCCGGCTGGCTCATGGCCATGGACGCCAAGATCACCTTTGACGACAACGCCATATATCGACATCGTGAATATCCGGATATGATGGACTATTCACAGCTGGATCCGCTTGAGATCAATGCCGGTAAATACGATCTTGCCTATATCAAGCTATCCGGCTCCATCGGCTGTCTGGTCAATGGCGCCGGACTGGCCATGGCTACGCTGGATGTTCTCAAGGAGTGCGGCGGCGAACCGGCCAACTTCCTGGACGTAGGGGGCGGAGCAACCCGTGAAAAGGTGGCCGAGGCCTTCAGGATCATCCTGCAGGATCATGACGTCAAAGGGATATTCGTCAATATATTCGGCGGCATCATGCGCTGCGATGTCATTGCCCACGGCATTATCGAGGCAGCCAGTGAGGTACACTGCACGTTACCGATCGTTGTCAGGATGGACGGCAGCAAGGTTGAAGAGGGCAAAAAGCTCCTGCGTGAATCCGGCTTGAATGTTCAGGTAGGCGACAACCTTGGCGATGCTGCATCACGTATTGTGAAAATGCTGGGATAATCCCTTTAGACCTTTAACGGAGAGAACTTATGTCCATACTGCTAAATAAACATTCAAGAATACTTGTCCAGGGTATCACCGGGCGCAGCGGCCTGTTTCACACCCAGCAGTGCCGTGAGTATGGCGCCAACATCGTGGCCGGCGTTACTCCAGGCAAAGGTGGCATCCATATCGAAGGTATTCCGGTCTTCAACACGGTTGCCGAGGCTGTAAAATACACCGAGGCCAATGTCTCCATGATCTTTGTTCCGCCACCTTACGCTGCCGATGCAATTCTGGAAGCTGCCGACGCCGGGATTGAACTGGCGGTCTGCATCACCGAAGGCATCCCGGTACGTGATATGGTGCCGGTCAAGGCCATGCTGCAGGGGAGCAAAACCCGTCTGGTCGGCCCCAACTGCCCCGGCGTGATTACCCCCGGCGAATGCAAGGTCGGCATCATGCCGGGTCATATCCATAAGAAGGGCAAGATCGGCGTTGTTTCCCGCAGCGGCACCCTTACCTACGAAGCGGTCAAGCAGTTGACCGACGCGGGACTTGGCCAGTCCACCTGTGTCGGCATCGGCGGGGATCCGATCATTGGCATGAACTTCATTGATGTTCTCTCGCTGTTCAACCAGGACCCGGACACCGAAGGTGTCTTCATGATCGGCGAGATCGGCGGAGGCGCCGAAGAAGCGGCAGCAGAGTGG
>JBGSQD010000082.1:0-11926 GCA_041738275.1 Geobacterales bacterium | reverse complement strand
GGCCGAGGCCGAAATAAGGAGACCATAGACTTTTGTCGTGATAAACGCCGTAAAAGTTTACCAGCAGACTGTCTGCCGTCACTTTGCCCCCACCCTTGAAGCTCCCTTCCACAAACTCCACCTTGTCGAGATCGTTGCTGCGGCGGCTGTATTCAAGCTCGATGCGCCCCTCGCCAACCGGATTGCCGGGCTCGAAATCCCAACCAACAACAGCGCTCCCCTGCAGAGCAGGATTAAACTCAAGACTGAAGCTCCCCATCTCATCGGAACTCTTGGCGGTCAGCAGCGTATTTCCCCCGAACAAAACACCCACATAGGGACCCGAGTGCTGTGCCATGGCCGTGCTGCAGAGCAGCAGCAACAGGCACAGGGCGATTATTATATTCTGGCAGGCTTGTTTCATAAGATTCCTTCCTATCATTAATATTCCAACCATTTTATTGAATTGTAACGACGGCCGTAATCGTTTGACCGCCATACGTGGCACTAATAGTGGCTGAACCAATGGCGATTCCGGTTACCAATCCCCTGTCTGTTCCGGTATTAGTGACTGTTGCCGCAGAGACGACATTGGATGACCATTCGCTGCTGTCGGTTACATCCAGGGTCGTATTGTCGGTAAAGGTAGCTGTAATCTTGAACTGGCGAGTAGCGCCGACAGTCAGGAACTGGCTGATTGGATCGATCTGAAGTCCGTTAGTGTTCAGGACCTGGACTGTCACCCTGAGGTCTGTTTTCCCGCTGACACCGTTCAGAGTGGCGCTGATTGTGGTCGTTCCAGCCGCAACGGAAGTGGCGACTCCACCAGGCGAGGTAATCGTCGCGATTGCAGGTTTGGATGATGTCCAGGCAACTGTAGTGGTGATATCGGCGGTAGAACCATCGGAGTAGGTACCGGTAGCAGTAAATGTCGCTGTTTTCGAGAGACCCGAGATCGTAGGATTAGCCGGCGTGACTGCAATGGATTTCAGTTCCTTTTCCGTGACGGTCAGCAGTGTCGTGCCGCTGACGCCGTCAAAGGTCGCGCTGATCGTCGCGTTGCCGACTGCATGGGATTGTGCGAGCCCCTTGCTGGCGGCCGCATTGCTGACGGTCGCCACTTCCGGAGCGCTTGATTCCCAGACAGCATCAAAGGTCAGATCCTGGGTCGTTGAATCCGAGAAGAGGCCGCTCAGGGCAAATTGGGTTTTCAAGCCATTGGCGAGCGATGGATCGGCAGGGGTGATTGTCAGGGTAGTGATTGTAGCCGAGCTTACCGTCAAGTTGACAGAAGCTGACACACCCCGTACGGTTGCAGTCAGGACGGCAGTCCCGGGGGAAAATCCGGTCACCCGGTTCGGACTCACCGCATCATCGAAATCAGCCACGGCCAAAGAACTGCTCGACCAGGTCGCTTGATCGGTAATGTCCCGGGTGTAGAGGCCCGAGAAGTTGCCTTTTACCGTAAGCTTGGTCGAGGTGTGCGCAGCTATGGAAGCTGAATCTGCAACAACCTCGATCGAAGTCAATGGGGTGAAATCATTGTTCCGGGTCGGGGTTCCATCCCATCCGCAACCGGACAACACCAATAAAATTGCAACACCTGACAGGAACAGGTTAATCATGCGTATCCTCCCCAAAAATTGTAAATTGATCAAATTTCTAATGGTTTTCGGACTCACTGGTACCTTCAAGGTATTTTAGAAATGTAATGCGCACTCTTTCCTTGCAAAGACTACCAAATATGTTTAGAGAATTAATTATTACCTGTCAACGACAATGTCCCACCTGGAAACATGATTCAAAATAATCTCTGCCTGTTAGCGCACTTGACCCGTTAATAAGGGCTTGGGAGGCACAATGAAAAGCAGCCTGGACAACAACCAACATATTGCTGATTTGATGAAGATGGACAAGGCAACTCTGCCCCCTGACGGCGGCGAACGTTTCAACCGCCTTATCTTCAGCCACAGCCCTTATCTGCTCCAGCACTCCGAGAACCCGGTGGACTGGTATGAATGGGGCCCGGAGGCCTTTGAAAAAGCGCGCCGGGAAAACATGCCGATCTTCCTCTCCATCGGCTACGCCACCTGCCACTGGTGCCACGTCATGGCCCATGAATCCTTCGAGGATGAAGAACTGGCAAGCCTGATCAACCGTTACTTCGTCTGCATCAAGGTTGACCGGGAGGAGCGCCCGGATATCGACGATTTCTACATGAACGTCTCCCAGCTGCTGACCGGCAGCGGCGGCTGGCCGCTCAACATCTTCATGACACCCGACAGGCATCCTTTCATGGCAATCACCTACATGCCCAGGAAAAAACAAGGGGAAGTCCCGGGCCTCATGGACCTGCTGGGGAACATCGCCGCCATCTGGCGACAGCGTCCGGATCTGGTTGAAAAGAACTGCCGCGACATCATGGCGACGCTGAGGGAGATCTCCCATCCAATAACGGAACTGAGCGCTGATTTGACGGATCTGACACGCCGGGCGCAAGAACAGCTCCAGCAGTTGTACGACACCGAAATGGGCGGTTTCGGCACGGCGCCCAAGTTTCCCATGCCGATCTATCTGAGCTGGCTGATAGAACAGGGACAGGCGGGCGACAAGGATTCGCTGAACAATGCGATGCACACCCTGAGACGGATACGGAACGGCGGCATCTGGGACCAGTTGGGGGGCGGACTGCACCGTTATAGCGTGGACCAGGCATGGCTCGTACCGCACTTCGAGAAGATGCTGTACGATCAGGCCTTGATGGCACTGGTCTCCCTGGAGGCTTTCCAGGCCGGCAATGTCGGTTTTTTTCTTGAGATGGCCGAGAACATCTTCACCTTTGTGGAACAGGAACTGACATCAGGTGAAGGGGGCTTTTGCTCGGCTCTGGATGCGGATTCCGAGGGGGTGGAGGGGAAGTTCTATGTCTGGGACAAGCAGGAGATCGAGGCGGTTTTAGGAGGGGATGCAGCCCTGTTCTGCAGTTATTTTGATGTCACTGCAGCAGGAAACTTCGAGGGCCATAACATCCTGAACATCCCGGTACAACGCGAGGAGTTCTGTCTGGAGGAGGATCTTGATCAAGCGGATTTGGAGAAACGGCTGAAACGCTGCCGGTCGCTGCTGTTGAAACAACGTGCAGAACGGATCAGGCCGTTGCGCGACAACAAGATCATCACCGCCTGGAACGGTTTGATGATAGCTGCCCTGGCCAAGGGCAGCATCATCAGCGGCAAACAGAAGCAGTTGGAGCAGGCCGCCCTTGCAGCCACGTTTATCCTGAACAACCTGCGCCGCAGTGACGGCAGGCTGCTGCGCAGCTATCTGGACGGCCCATCTGCAGTGCCCGCCTTCCTGGAAGACTATGCCTGTCTGACACTTGGCCTGCTGGAGCTGTTCGAGGCCACCCTTGACAACAGATGGCTGGTTGAAGCGCTGCAACTGGCGGACCAGTCTCTGCAACTGTTCCACGACACGGACAGCGGCAGATTCTTCAAGGTAGGACTGGATACGGAACAGATGCCCGTGCGGTCTTCACTGGATCACGACGGTGTCATCCCGTCCCCATTCTCCATTGCAGCCAAATGCTTTATCCGTCTGAGCCACGCCTGCGATCGCCCGGATCTGTACGACTTTGCCCATGTACTGTTGGAAACTTCGCTGGCCGATGCCCAGCGTCAACCCATGGCGCATCTGGGCACACTGCAGGCGCAGGGAATGCTGGATAATGAGCCGACTTCGGTCAGACTGAAGGGTCGAAGGGATTCGAGGCGGATACATGAACTGCTGCAGGTCGCCAAGAGTTGTTACGTTCCCAACCTGTCAATCACCTTCGAGGAAAGCGACGGTGAAGGGCAGGCGTTTGTCTGTGCCAGGGGAGCATGCAGCCCTCCGGTAGCGGACAGCATCGATCTGAAAAAGATGTTGTCACGATAAAGCTGTTTGCGAAACAGGTTCGTGGCTTTCCTCCATCTTGGTCATCCGCCCCCCCAGCTTGGCCAGGGTCTTGCGCATCTCCGGCAGGTGGGGGAATACCGCGGCGGACTTGAGCCTTGACTGGTGCCGGATGGCTGGAGTACCGCTTATGACCGCCCCGGCCGCAACAGTGCCGAACACCCCCGACTGGCCGGATATCATGGCGTTGTCGCCGATAACAACATGGCCGGCAATCCCTGCCTGGCCACCCATCGTAACATGCCGACCCAGGGTTACGCTCCCCGCCATGCCGACCTGAGCCACGATAATGCAATCCTCGCCGATTATGCAATTGTGGGCGACCTGAACAAGGTTGTCGATCTTGGTGCCCCGCCCGATCCGGGTAATTTCCAGTGCCGCCCGGTCAACGGTCGTATTGGCGCCGATCTCCACGTCATCCTCTATGATGACAATTCCGATCTGGGGAATCTTGCACCAGACTGCACCGTCCGGCGCATAACCAAAACCATCGCTGCCGATGACCGTGCCATTGTGGATCGTGACGCGGTTGCCGATACGGCACCCCTCCCGCACGGAAACCCCGGAATGCAGGGTAACATCGTCTCCCAGTACAACACCTGCATACAGGGTAACATTGTGATGAATCGTGGCCCGGTCGCCGATGCGCACCCCATCGGCGATATAAGCTCCGGGATAAACGGTTGCATGTTCCCCGATCACGGCCCCCTTATCGACACAAGCGCCGTCCATGCCCCCCCGGCCAACGTGGGGCCTGCTTGTGAACAGCGTCAGCAGCTTTGCAAATGCCAGGTACGGATTGGTCACGACAATGGCATTGCGCCCAAAGGTATCGGCTGCGGGAGTGAGTACAACGGCACTCGCACGAGTTATTTCCACCTTGGCGGCATAGCGGGGATTGGCCAGAAAGGTAATCTGCCCCTCTGTGGCATGGTCCAGCGTTCCGAGCCCGGTGATACGGAGCAAAGGGTCGCCTGTTACCTGGCCGCCAAGAAGGTCAGCCAGTTCCTGCAATGTTTTACCTGCAATCATCACGACTCCCGACTTTTTAATGAATATTACTCTTTGACGATACGCCTTTCTCTGCATTATATATATAACAATATGCTGCGCTGATTTTGTTTGCTTGCGGCATCACATCACCTGCTGCACAATCGTATGAACCTTATAAAACATTTGAAACACTGAGCAACAGAGCAACTGAGCAAAAACAAGGAAGAATTCAGGCAAAAAATAGAAAAAGTCACTCACCATTTTGGTAACATCTGTTGTTGCTGTAACTATTTAATTTCTCTGTTGCTCAGTTGCTCTGTGTTTCATGAACTGCCGTTTTTAAATGAATTGATTACAAATGACGCAGCCTGCGTCCATAACACTCAGATATTATTTTCGCATATATAGCAGAAATTGCTTATTACCTGAAACAACTGGATATTTTTATTGGCATGCGTTATGTATAGACAGGATGTATTCTTTTCCAAACCTGGCTTGGAGACGCGGAGGGTCTCCTTGCATACGGCTGCGAAATTTAAACCATCCAAAGGAAATCAAAATGAAAACAATCAAATTGCTATTTGTCTTATGTTCCCTGCTGGTTGCTGCCACGGCCCATGCCGAGAAGATAACCGTCGCAGCTGCTGCTGACCTCAAGTTCGCCATGGATGAGATCGTTGTCAGCTTTAACAAGAACTATTCTGGTAACGAAGTACAGGTCGTGTACGGTTCTTCCGGCAAGTTTCACACTCAGATCCAGCAGGCCGCACCTTACGATCTGTTTTTTTCAGCAGACATTGCTTTCGCCCGTGAATTGGTCAAACGAGGCCTGGCCGCTTCCGAGGTCAAACCCTATGCCATTGGCCGTATAGTGCTCTGGAGTTCGGAGATGGATGCCTCAAAAATGACCTTGGCCAACCTTGCTGACCCAAAGATCATCAAAATCGCCATTGCCAACCCGAAACATGCCCCCTATGGCAAGCGTGCAGAGGAAGCGCTACGATCAGCAGGTCTGTGGGACAAGGTGCAGGCAAAGCTGGTTTATGGAGAGAACATCTCCCAGACGGCCCAGTATGTAATGTCAGGGAATGCCCAGGTTGGCATCATTGCCTTGTCACTGGTTCTTAACCCCGAACTGTCGAGGAAGGGGGGCTATTTCCTCATCCCCGGCAACCTGCACAACCCGCTGGAGCAGGGTTTCATCATAACCAGGATGGGGGCCAACAAGCCACTGGCCAAAAAGTTTGCCGACTTCATGGATTCAAAACAGGCCCGTATTATCATGACGAAATACGGCTTCGTACTACCGGGCGAGAGGACAGGTAAGTAGCAATGTTCCTGACAGGCAGCGATATCCAGTCGATCTGGCTGACGGCAAAACTGGCTTCAGTTGTTACTGTTATTCTGTTGATAGTGGGAACCCCGATAGCGTGGTGGCTGGCCCGCACCAAATCGTGGCTGAAAGGACCACTCGGCGCGGTTGTGGCATTGCCGCTGGTACTGCCGCCATCGGTACTCGGTTTTTACCTGCTGCTGGCCATGGGACCCAACGGACCGGTGGGACATTTGACACGTGCCCTGGGAATTGGCGCTTTGCCGTTCACGTTTTGGGGATTGGTGATAGCTTCTGTCTTTTACTCCCTGCCATTCATGGTGCAGCCGCTGCAGAACACCTTTGAATCCATCGGCGATCACCCCTTGGAGGTGGCCGCCACTCTGGGCGCTTCACCACTTGATGCGTTTTTCACGGTAGCATTGCCGTTGGCCCGCCCAGGATTTCTTACTGCCTCAATTATGACCTTTGCCCATACGGTGGGTGAATTTGGCGTTGTGTTGATGATCGGCGGCAACATACCCGGAGTTTCCCGTGTTGCCTCGGTGCAGATTTATGACCATGTGGAGGCGCTGGAGTACTCTCAGGCACACAGCATGGCAGCTGTTATGATGATCTTCTTCTTCCTGGTGCTGCTGGGACTTTACGTGTGGCGGCCCAGCGCTCTGAAAATGTCTCGGAGGGACTGACGTGGAACTCAGCATGACAGCTAAAAAAAGTTTCGCCGAGTTCACCCTGGCAACGGAGTTTACCGTCACAGGCAGCAGGGTTGGCGTATTTGGGGTTTCAGGCAGTGGCAAATCTACTCTGGTGAGCATGCTTGCCGGAACTGTAACGCCCGACACAGGCGAGATCATTCTTGATGGTGACTGCCTGTTCAGCAGTTCCAGGGGTATCAACCTGCGGCCCGATCAGCGGCGCATTGCCATGGTGTTCCAGCAGCACAGCCTGTTTTCTCACCTGAGCGTCAAGAACAACCTGCTCTATGGTTTCAAACGCTGCCGGGAGGAACACCGTACCATTGATTTCAATGTGCTGGTTGAGGTGCTGCAACTGGAAGATATACTTTGCCGCGACGTCACCAATCTGTCGGGTGGCGAGAAACAGCGCGTAGCCCTTGGTCGCGCTATAATGGCCAACCCCCGTTTGTTGCTGATGGACGAACCGCTCTCGGCGCTGGACGATTCACTCCGTTTTCAAATCATCCCCTATCTGAAGAGTGTCAGCATAAACTTCGGCATTCCGTACCTGTTCATCTCTCATTCATTAGTTGAGATGCGGCTAATGGTCGATAACGTTTTGTTTTTTGAAAAGGGCACCTTAATCGAGCAGAGCTCCAGTGAGCAGCTTGCTCGTAACCGCATGGGGCAAAGCCCGGTCGGTTATATCAACATCCTGGAGCTGAGCAGCATGACCGAGCGAAACGGCCTCTGCGTCTACCGTTGGCAAGGTGGAGAACTGCTGCTGTCGCAGGCCAACAGCGCTACCAGCAGCGGGCTGTTCGAGCTGTCATCAAAGGACATCATCCTCTTCAAGAAGCATCCCGAAGCTATCAGCGCCCGCAATCTGCTCCAGTGTAACGTCGTCAACCTGTTTGAAAGCGGCACCAAGATGGGGGTCGAATTGGAATGTAACACTGGCCGCCTGATTGCTGAGATTGTTCCCGACGCCGCCCGCGAGCTCGATATCGTGATGGGAAGCGTCGTCCACGCCGCCATCAAGGCCTCGGCCTTCCGCAGACTGGCCACGACGCAGGCCGCTTCCTAAAGTATGGGGATCTCAAAATACCCTTCCATTGTCACCATGCCGATTATCGAACGCCCCTACCCTTCGATCCTGACATTTTTACAGCAACGGTTTCCCTCTGTTCCGACAGATCTCTGGGAACAGCGTATTGCCGAAGGCAAGGTGCTTGACGAGCAGTACACCCCCATTACCCCGGACACCGGTTATGCACCTGGTAAACGTATCTATTATTTCAGGGAGGTAGTTGCAGAGAAGGTCATTCCGTTTGCGGAAAAGATTCTGTTCCAGGATGACGAGATACTTGTTGCCTGCAAACCCCATTTCCTGCCGGTAACCCCTGGGGGGCGCTATGTTGACGAATGCCTGCTTAATCGTCTGCGAAGCAGCACCGGAATCCGGGACCTGGCGCCGCTGCACCGCATCGACCGCGAAACAGCAGGTATTGTCCTATTCTCCGTCAATAAAAGAACGCGTAGCCTGTACAGCGGGCTTTTCCTGAATGGCAATGTTGAAAAGACCTACCAGGCGATCTCCGCACATATTCCCCCTGGGGATAAAACAGCCTGGGTCGTAGAGGACAGGATCGAGCGCGGGGAACCGTGGTTCCGGATGAAAACCGTTCCCGGAACCGTAAATGCGCGTTCAATGATCGATCTGGTGGAGGTCAAGGAAGGCAGGGCGCGTTTCCAGCTGCGACCCGTAAGCGGGAAAACCCATCAGCTGCGGATTCATATGAGCGGGCTGGGATTCGGCATCCTGAATGACAGGTATTATCCGGAGCTGCAGCCGGAAAGCGAGGACAACTTCGACACCCCGCTGCAGCTTGTGGCCAGGATGGTCAGGTTTCAAGATCCGGTCAGCGGGGAAATCCGGGAGTTTGTCTCAGAGCGAGAATTACTGTGGTAGTGTGTCATGTACCTGTGCACGGGGTCAGGCCTGCAAAGCTGCAATTATACTTCGCAACTTTTTAATTTTATTATTGAGTACTTCGTTGCGTCCTGCGCGATCGACAATTCTGCGCGCCGCCGAACTTAAGGATGAAGGATCGCGGGCGACCTCATGCGACAGGCTTACAAGGTCACATCCGGGAAGCTCCAATGCAAAGCGTGCTGCTACGCCGCGAATCTCTGCTGACAACACCCCGCCGGATCTTATTCGTTCTTCTCCAACTCCATATACTTCACAGACAGCGGCAATCAACTCCTGAATTGAATACCTTCGCACGGAATGAGTGTCCGCACGCATCAACGCCTGCTCCACGAACCGGTCCTCGCCGATGCAACGGTTGTCAGTCATACCTCTTCCATGGAATTCCGGCCGATGTCCTTCTCCCATGCCTTCGGCAACGAAAGCGGCGAAGCCTCGACGCGCCTTGCCAATCGTTGGTGCAAGTTGTCCAAGAACCCATTCGGTGGCGAGCCACGGGAGAGCTTCCTTGCCGATGTAAGTGCGATGGCTGCTCCACCGGTAATCCCCCGGCAACTTTGCCAGCCCTACACGAACGGGATTAAGATGGATGTAGCGAACAAGTTGAAGCAGATATTCGTCCGCATCGACAAGGTACGCCTTGTGCCGCCCTTGGAAAAGATGGCCGGTGCGATTCTTACGCCAATTAACCCAGCGCGTATACCTGAACGAGACATTCTGCATGATCTTCGACAGCGGCACTTCGCCCACCTGAACTGCTAGGTGAACATGATTCGTCATCAGGCAGAATGCATGAATACGGTGCCCGAATCGCTCCACCCCCTCCTGCAGGAGAAGATAAAAGCGATATCTGTCTTCATCCTCAAAGAAGATGTCATCGCGGGCATTGCCACGAAGTAGTACGTGGTAGGTAGCGCCCGGAATATGCAGTCTTGGTTTTCGTGCCATTAGGTGGTTATATCACTTTTTTGCAGCTATGCAGGCCTGACCCCATTTGCTTTCCCCAGGCCTGACCCCATTTGCTTTCCTTGAATCTCTCAATATGTCGCTCCACAAAGTTACAAAAAATCGGGGACATTTTCCAAGTGACGAAGCCATGTTCAAACTGATATATCTGGCTTTGAAAAATATCTCGAAAAAATGGACAATGCCAATCCGTGATTGGAAATCCGCATTGAACCAGTTCAGCATCATATTTGAAGGCAGGATGCCGAACTAATGTGTTTTGCTACCGAAATAGCTGTGATATAAGCTTAAAAACAAATTAGATGACATCTCATATAAGCACTGATTTCTGAACCGAACCTATTTTTAATCAATTCAACTGCCCTGTTGGGGGGTTTCATGAAGCGGATTCTGCTATTATTAGTAATTACCATCATGCTGGCAACAGCATCGCTTGTCTCCGCTGATACTCCAACTCCCAAAAAAATCCGTATTGCAGCATTCAACTTCTATCCAACCCTCTTTCAGGCCAAGGATGGCTCAGTCCAGGGCTTTTATGTCGATTTTCTCAGTGAAATTGCCAAGCGTGAAGGCTGGGCAATCGAATACGTGTATGGCAACTGGGCAGAAGGTCTCTCGCGGATAAAGTCCGGGGAAGTAGATGTCCTCACTAATGTCGCCTTAACCACTGAACGAACCCAGTTCATGGACTATGGCAAAGTTCCGCTGCTTACGGTATGGGCCGAACTTTACGCTCCCAATGGCTCTCCCATTGACAATATCATGAATGTAAAGAACAAGAAGATTGCCCTTATGAAAGGCGATTTCAACGCCGCTAACTTCAAAAACCTCGTGGAGAAATTCAGCATACCATGCACTTATGTAGAATACGGGAATTTTGAAGAAGTTTTCAAGGCAATTTCAGCCCGACAGGTGGATGCCGGTATAGTCAACAACACCTTCGGCACCGCAAAACAAACCGAATACAAACTCAAGTCAACTGGTGTCATATTCAACCCGTTTGACATCTTTTTTACTGTGGCAAAAGGCAAAAACAGCGTCGTCTTGGCAACGCTTGACCGCTACCTTGAGGAATGGCGAAAAAAAGAAAGTTCGCCCTATCATAAGGCTCGCGAAAGTTGGTCGCACAAATCAGCCTCAACCATCCGGGTCGTACACCCCTGGATGAAAAAAGCCGCAGTCATCTCTGGGATTCTGCTGTGCGTCACAGTTGGTTTTGTGATCCTGCTCCGTATTCAGGTGCGCCGCAAAACCATAGAGATACAGAAATATACCGATGAACTCCTCCTGGCAACCCGCCAGCTGGAAGAAGAACTTGCAGAGCGACAGGTGGCTCAAGAAGCCCTGCAGGTGCAGACAGTTATACTTGAAGAAGAGATTGCCGAGCGCAAACAGACAGAGGAGGCGTTGCAGCGGAGCGAAGAGATGATGCTTAACTCGCAATCAGTGGCGCATATATGTTCCTATTCAACAAAATTGAATGTAAATAAGTTAGACGAAAGCTCCTGGGTATGCTCGCCCGAATTTTACAAAATATTCGGGATAGACGAGGCCTATCCGCATACCATCGCGGGTTGGGCCGGCTTTATCCATCCGGACCACCGCGAAGAACTGGTTGCCTACCATGAAGACGTGGTAAAGAATAGAACTACTTTCAGTCATGATTATAAGATAATCCGTATTAACGATGGTGCAGAACGCTGGGTCTATGGTACCGGTGAACTTGTGTACGATGAACACGGGAATCCCGTCAGGATGCATGGCGCCATACAGGATATTACCGAGCGTAAGCAGGCGGAAATCGCCCTTGCCACCTCCAGTATTTTGCTCCAGTCAATTATAAACACTGTACCAATGCGCATTTTCTGGAAAGATAACGAATTAAATTAGTCGTCCCTGAAATATTATAACTATCTGTATTTATATGTTTAATATGCAATTACTGTATGATAAAATTGCCAGAAATTGGAGTTACTACCTCATTTTCCGGTGATTTTATGCAACCAAAACCAACTGTAATAGACCAAG
>JBGSQD010000053.1:0-2747 GCA_041738275.1 Geobacterales bacterium | reverse complement strand
CGGACACACCCCTGGGCGGCCTGGGCTTGAACCCATCCTTTGGCCAAAGTGCCGGACTCAAGCGCATTGAGGCCAACGAACCGATCATCGTTGATTTCGCCGGTTGCGTAGATGGTTATCTGACCGACCAGACGCGTATTTTCGCAGTCGGGGGCATCTCTGACCGAATGCGCAAGGGGTACGATGACATGCTTCGGGTACAGCAACGAATGACCGAGATTGCCGAACCAGGAGCAAAATGGGGTGCGGTTTATGATGAATGTCTCGCACTGGCGCTTGAACTGGGGTATGCAGACAGCTTTATGGGAGCAAAAGGATCACAGGTTTCATTCATCGGGCATGGCCTTGGGATCGAGATCGATGAATATCCATTTATCGCCCGCGGGTTCAAAGACATGGACCTTGAAGTCGGGATGGTTTTTGCTTTTGAACCCAAGGTTGTGTTTCCTGGAGAAGGAGCTATCGGCATCGAAAACACCTTCTACCTCAGCCTCGACGGATTAAAACAACTGACCTACTCTAATGAAGAGCTGGTAATTCTTCCTTTTTGATAATGATAAAATTTTTGTTGCATTTTATGTATTCTGTAAGTATAACTACGTCATCCAATTGTATACAGTATCCTAAAAAACAATTATGTGGTTATGTAAACGTTTATTTTTTAATAATATTTTGTCAACAGCATCAGCTTTCATATTCACAGGCAGTCGAAACATTATAAGCATGGCAGTAAATGTTCGTTAACAATTTGCAGTCCAGTCACGCACAACTGTTGATCTCAGTTCAACCCCACCACGAAAGGAGAGTAACAAGATGGCATTGAAAGAGACACTCAAACAGAAGATTGAGGCACACCGTCCCCGTACCACCCGGCTCGTGAAGGAATTCGGCAAGGTTATCATCGATCAGGTCAATATTGACCAGTGTATTGGTGGCGCCCGCGACATTCGCAGCCTCGTAACCGACATCTCCTACCTGGATCCCCAGGAAGGTATTCGCTTCCGCGGCAAAACAATCCCCGAAACATTCGCAGCACTGCCCAAGGCACCCAAATCCAACTATCCGACTGTTGAGTCCTTCTGGTACTTCTTGCTGACCGGCGATGTGCCTGACGCAGCACAGGTAGCCGAAGTCGAAGCAGAGTTCAAAACTCGTCAGGTAGTTCCTCAGTACGTGTTCGATGCAATCCGTGCCCTGCCAAAGGATATCCATCCGATGGTCATGCTGTCCGTTGGTATGCTTGCTCTGCAGAAAGATTCCAAGTTCTTCGCCTTTTACGGCGGCGGCAAGTTCAACAAAATGACCGCTTGGGAATATGTTTATGAAGATGCCAGCGATATCGTGGCACGTATTCCTGTCATTGCAGCATTCATCTACAACCTGAAATACAGGGGCGACAAGCAGATCGCTATCGATCCTAAACTGGACATGGGCGCCAACTTTGCCCATATGATCGGCCAGAGTGAAGAGTATAAAGACGTTGCTCGTATGTATTTCATCCTGCACTCCGACCACGAGTCCGGAAACGTTTCAGCCCACACCACTCACCTGGTACATTCAGCACTGTCCGATCCTTACTATGCATACTGCGCCGGTCTGTGCGGCCTTGCAGGCCCGCTGCACGGCCTGGCAAACCAGGAAGTTCTCGACTGGACCATGAAATTCCAGGAGAAATATTGCAAAGGCGTAGAGCCTACCAAAGAGCTGATCAAAAATGCTCTCTGGGATACCCTCAATGCCGGTCAGGTTATTCCGGGCTACGGCCACGCCGTTCTCCGCAAAACCGACCCACGTTACATGTCACAGCGTGAATTCTGCCAGAACACCCCGGGCCTCAAGGACGATCCATTGTTCAAGGTTGTTTCCATGATCTTTGAAGTTGCCCCTGGCGTTCTGACCGAGCACGGCAAAACCAAAAACCCATGGCCAAACGTTGATGCACAGTCCGGCGTTATCCAGTGGTACTTTGGCCTCAAAGAGTGGGACTTCTATACCGTCCTGTTCGGCGTAGGTCGCGCACTTGGCTGCATGGCCAACATCACTTGGGACCGTGGCCTCGGCTACGCTATTGAGCGTCCTAAGTCTGTTACCACCGCAATGCTTGAGAAGTGGGCAGAAGAAGGCGGCCGTAAACTGGCCTAAGTTTTCACCATAGTATGCAATCAGGGGATGCGGCAACGCATCCCCTGTTTTTATTTCAAGCTTGCAATTTGTAAATAGTACGGTATATAAAAGATAATATTAGTCGTATTTGAAAACACACACAGGGAGGAATAAACAATGCCGAAATTGTTAGAAATCTACAAATGTGAACTGTGCGGTAACATCGTGGAGGTTGTCCATGGCGGTGGTGCGGCTCTGGTATGTTGCGGCCAGGAAATGACACTCAGGACCGAGAATACTGTCGATGCCGCCAAAGAGAAGCATGTACCGATAATCGAATTTGTTGCAGGAGGCGTTAATGTTTTGGTGGGGAGCGTGGCGCATCCCATGGAGGAAAAGCATTACATCGAGTGGATCGAGATCATTGCCGATGGCATTGCCTATCGTCAATTCCTCCAGCCGGGCGCGACTCCGGAGGCTTTTTTCCCCGTATCCGCCAAGGCAATCACTGCCCGCGAGTATTGCAACCTGCATGGACTCTGGGCAGCTCAACCCTGATCTGCTTTAAAATGCTTTCTTGAGAACGGGAACCGTCTTAAGGTTCCCGTTTTTCATACCTCGTCACTTTACACCTGCCCGCCGGT
>JBGSQD010000038.1:0-2874 GCA_041738275.1 Geobacterales bacterium | reverse complement strand
GCTGCTTGCCGGTCCGGGTGCCATTGCGACTACGCTTGTTTTTGCCGGGCAGGTGAATAGCATATTAGCCTGTTTCATACTGGCGGCAGGAGCTGCCATTGTTTTTGCTTTTGTCTACCTGGTATTTCACTGGGCCGAAGTTCTGGCCGAAGTCATAGGCCCCCTGGGCATGAAAATCGTTACAAGGACCATGGGGTTGCTCCTTGCCTTCATTGCCGTCCAGTATGTCATTGACGGCATTAAAACCGTGCTTGGAAACAGTTAGTTCCGTATTGATTACTTTGGATTCAGCTCGCAAGGCCAGGAGTAATCCGGATTATTTTTGCTCATTTTGTGAAAACGGCATTAATTATGATGACGAACTACCACATTTGGGCCGACCTGGTGGTAATCCTCCATGCCGCCTTCGTACTCTTCGTACTCCTGGGCGGACTGGCGGTGCTACGCTGGCGAAATCTGGTATGGTTCCATCTGCCAGCGGCGTTATGGGGAGCAATTATTGAACTGGGTGGCTGGATTTGCCCGCTGACCTATCTGGAAAATTATTTCCGCCGCATGGGTGGAGGCGGCGGCTACGGTGTCACATTCATTGAACGCTACCTTGAACCCATACTCTATCCACTGGGTCTGACGCGTCATGTGCAGCTTGTCTTTGGCCTGACGGCGCTGTTCCTGAATCTGGCGGTTTATTACTGTTTTTGGCATTGTAATCGGTTATCCCCTGACAAGAGTACGACAGAAGACAAGGAGTGAGACTGTTCATGGCAGCTCTTGTCGTAGTGCTTATTTCAGCCCTTCTAGCACAATCCGCTTTCAGCGCGGAGATCCCCCCGATAAAACAGCAACATAGCGCATCTGCCGCCAAACCTGACTCTGAGGTCTCGTATTACATCGAGATCAGTATCAGCCAAAAAAAGCTGATATTGTATGAAAGTAAAGGTGAAATGGAGCAGACGGTAATTGCAAGGTATCCGGTAGGAACAGCTGTAAGGGGACTTAAAAACTATCCTAAAGGGCGCGGCAAAGTGACCGGCATCTACTTTAACCCCTGGTGGTACCCAACCCCTTACTCACGACAGGTGTTCCGCGAGCGCGGGATCAAACTCCCCTCGGCGGTTCCGCCCGGGCATCCACTGAACTACATGGGGCCTTTCAAAATTGCGCTGTCCCACAGGACATGGAAAGGGGCAATTTACCGGATACATGGCAACAATAATCCGAAGCGGGTTGGCCAGCGGGTAACGGGCGGCTGTTTCGTCATGGATAATACCGACGGTCTGGCGTTGGCTCGCAGGATCAAGGTGGGGACCGAGGTTAATATCGTGCAGTGAAGATGATAGGCTGAAGACTGAAGACAGTTAGGAAAAGTTCTGTGTGATCTGCAAAATCGAGGTACACGAGACCGGTTTATACCTTCAGCCTTCATCCTCAATACCTGAATTGGTGCTGAAAAAATATTCCTGCTCTTTCATGTCAATGCCAGGCTGGTTGCTGGATGGGCGAATGCTGCTGTGCGCCGGTACTGCGGTCGGCGGCAAAGGCCTTTTCCAAAGTCTGTGCCGCGACATTTTTTTCACAGAAGGAACTGGGCTCATAGGGGTGGTCTGCTTCCAGTCGTGCTTCCTCTCTTATTAGACGATTGTGCACATAACGCCCGATAAGCGGCGCAACCAGTCGCGTGGGCCAGCCGAATGCCCCGTACAGGTCGGCAAGAAGCGTTCCGGCCTTTTCCCGGAGTCCCGGATTCAGGTGATAATGTTTCTTGATTGCCCAGACAGCTCCGGCATAGGTGGAGCGCAACGGTGCGGCCTCCCATTCGAGACGTTCTCGAATCCTTTGGGAATGAAGCCCGCGATTCTGCCATCCATTCAGGAGTACCCGGATCAGGCGCAGCAGACTGGGGCCGTTGACAGCAAGATCCCGCCGAAATGCATCCAGCAGGTATCCACCTTCCTCCCCGTTTGCAAAATGGGGATGGCGGTAGTTAAAACGATACTGGCCATGGGCATCGGCAAATGGGAATTCGGACTCGGGGAGCAGGCTGCCCTCCTGTTTGTGTCTTTCATGGAGCGGGGTGCCTGGAATCGGAGTGTACAGCATGAACTGGTGAAAAACCGTATCATGGCGGACAGCATATTCGATGATCGCTCCCAGATCTTCCGGGCGGTGATCTTCAAGGCCAAGGATGGAAGACCCGAGGACGCGGATACCGTTGGCCTGCAGATTCCGTACAAGGCCGAGGGTGTCAACACCCTTGAGTTTGTCGTAGGCACTTTCCTTCCCTTCCAGGCCCATCCAGACAAAACCGATCCCCAACCCCATCAGCTGATCCATGCTGTAGGATTTCAGAACCCGTGCCGAACTGAATACTGACAGTGCCCAGCTCTTGCCGTGGGCCTCCATGAGTTCCAGAAGCCGCAGAGCGCGCCTTCTGTGCAGCAGGAAATTTTCGTCGAGGACAAAAAAGGAGTGCACCTTCAGCTTCTGTTCGATCTCGCACATGACGTCGAAGAGTTCATCGCCGGTTTCATAGAAATTTACGAATTTCCCTTTGCCTCCGAACTGGGCGGAGGTGGAGCAGAAGTTGCAGCCCATGGGACATCCGACAGAGGGAATCAGTATCGCAGCGGTCCGCTTGGGATCATCGCCAAGGTCCATACCCATGATCCGGGAGCCGAAGCCGGAAAGTGCCGACGGGTGCTTGATCGGAGCCTGATCGTTCTGTCCGAGGTAGCGCTGGAACCATCGAATACCTTCGCCACGGACAATCAAGTCCACATCGATCATCTGATCCAGTCCTTCCTTGTTGGTTATGTGGCCTCCAACGACAATTGTTGCCGCCGGCTGGTACTGACGGATAAGCTCGCACATCTT
>JBGSQD010000012.1:0-16404 GCA_041738275.1 Geobacterales bacterium | reverse complement strand
ATCGCCACGTAGCTGTGCAGCTCAAGCACATCGATCTTGCCGACCTCACTCCCCGTAATGCCGTTTTCACCGGTCAGGGCTCCCAGGATATCGCCTGGGCGCAGCTTGTTCCTGCGCCCGCCGTCAATGCAGAGCGTCACCATGGGCGGTGACAAGGGCTTGCCAGCAAAGGGGGCCAGCGACTCCAGCTCCCCCCGTGGGATGCTGTTCTGCAAAGCACCTTCAATCGCCTGCACGCGCCGGCTTTCCTGAGCCGTTGCCAGGCTCAGCGCCAGTCCCTGTTCCCCGGCACGTCCGGTGCGGCCGATACGGTGGATATGGATCTCCGGGTCGCGGGACAGTTCATAATTGATCACCGCAGCCAGATCCTTGATGTCCAGACCGCGGGCAGCCACATCAGTAGCCACCAGCACCGAAACACTTCTGTTGGCAAAGCGCACCAGCACCTGATCGCGTTCGCGCTGCTCCAGGTCGCCATGGATGGCCAGCGCTGAAAAAGCCAGCTTTACCAGGGCAGCAGCCACCTCCTGGCATTCCAGCCTGGTATTGCAGAAGATCAAGGTCGATTCCGGGCGATAGTGGCCGAGGATCCGGGCCACGGCTGCTGTCCGCCCCTCTTGATCCACTTCAAACAGCAGCTGTTCGATAGCGCCCTCATCATGGGCTTCATCAACACTGACCTCGACCGGCTCGCGCTGGACCAATGCACTCATGGCCGCAATCTCCTCCGGGTAGGTAGCAGAGAAGAGCAGGGTCTGCCTCTTTTTCGGGGCAGCGGCAATCAGCACGCTGATCTCGTCCTGAAACCCCATATCGAGCATGCGGTCGGCCTCGTCCAGCACCAGCGTCCGCAGGCAGCTCAGGTCGAGCCCGCCCCGGCGCAGATGGTCAAGCAGGCGGCCGGGCGTGCCGACTACAACATGGGCGCCATGTTCCAGCGAACTCAGCTGGGGACCGAAAGGGACGCCGCCGCACAGGGTCAGGACCTTGATGTTATCGGTGAAGCGTGCCAGGCGCCGCAACTCCTTGCTAACCTGATCGGCCAGTTCGCGGGTGGGACAAAGCACCAGCGCCTGCACCCGCGTGTTGCCGGTCTCCAGGTGTGTCAGCAGGCCGATACCAAAGGCTGCGGTCTTGCCGCTGCCGGTCTTGGCCTTGGCGATCACGTCCTTGCCCGCCAGGATAAGCGGCAAGCTGTGGGCCTGAATAGGTGTCATCGCGGTATAGCCGAGTGAGGCCAGATTTTTGAGCAGGGGGGCCTTGAGGTGAAGTGCTGAAAATGCTGTGTGGGGCATATATTCTCTCTTTCGTGAACAATACCCTACCCCAGGCAGATCTGTTCGTCCAGTTTTCTGTGGGATGGTGGCTGCTGAAGGTGACACCAGTCCCGGTGCTGTTCTCGGCAAATAGCGACAGGCCACCTTGAACATTTATGTCGTTTTAATCTGATACGCTTTATTCCTCCGGCAAAGTTTGCTATTGTTGCCTGCGCCATGCCCTGTTCGCAAAAGCAGAGCTATTTCTGAAGGAGTACACCTGTGAAAACTTCAACTGTTGAAAATGAATGCATATCACCCTGCCCGGCGGTCGACCTGAGCGGCGATCCCGGCTGGACCCCTTTCGATGCGCCCTCGCTGGTGGGCAAATCGCTGCGTTTCGTCTCCGGTGAACCGGACGGCGACCGCTTCCGGGTTCGCTATTACCGCGACGAAGAGCAGCATCTGCAGGCGCGGATCTGGTTTGGCCCCGAGACTGAAGGCCCCCCGGGGAATGCCCACGGCGGCTCCATGGCCGCGGTCTTTGACGAGGTACTGGGACTGGCCGCCTGGGCGGCCGGCCACTCGATAGTGGTCGGCAACCTGAACGTCAGCTTTCGCAACCTGCTGCCGCTGCAGAAGGTGGTCACCCTCGAGAGCCGGGTCGTTTCCGCCCAGGGGCGCAAGGTGCTTGTGCATGGCCGGTTATACTGCAAGAAGAGGGTCTATGCCGAAGGTGAGTGCCTCTGCATCACCATTCCGGAGAAGAAATGATTGAATTATTATCCAAGGAGGTTTTATGAAAGCAGATATCAATGGTACCACAATCGCGTATGGAGACAGGGGAAACGGTCTCCCCCTGGTTCTTATCCACGGTTTCCCGCTGTGCCGCAAGATGTGGCGGCCACAGGCCGAGGCGCTTGCCAAGGCCGGCTGCCGGGTTATTACACCGGATCTCCGTGGTTTCGGGGAAAGCAGGCTGGGTTCCGCAAAGGTGAGCATGGATGTCTATGCCGACGATATCATAGCGCTCTTGGATCATCTGAAGATTGACAAAGCAGTGGTTGGCGGGATGTCCATGGGCGGCTATGTGCTTCTGAACATACTGGAACGTTATCCTGACCGGGTTGCCGCTCCGATCTTCATAGTCACGAAAGCCGGGAGCGACGATGAAGCCGGCAAAGCCAGGCGGACTGCCCTTGCAGAATTATGCCTTGCCCAGGGAAGTCTTCCGGTTGCGGAGGCATTCCGTAATCTCCTGTTTGCTCCCGAGACCTTGGCGGACAATGCGGAAATGGTTGATGAGGTATTCAGCTGGATGAATGCGACCAACCCGCAGGGAGCCGCCGGCGGCCTGTTCGCCATGCGGGACCGGAAGGATTGTGTTCCCCTTCTTGGCGGAATCAGCCAGCCAGCCCTTGTGGTCGGCGCTGAACAGGACCAGGCCATCCCGGTGGAAAATTCGCGCATCATCATGGAAGGGCTTCCTGAAGCGGAGCTGTGTATCCTGAATGGAGGCGGCCACATGGTAAACATGGAGCAGCCAATAGGATTCAATGAGGCTATCCTGGAATTTCTGGCCGAGCTGTGAAATAAATGCAGTAACTTTGTTATCCGATGGTCTCTTTCCACGCGGCAAGTCCGCGCATGATCATCTCGATGGCAAAAGTCCCGACAACCAGGGCGGTAACACGCCCTGCAATATCGTAGTATCGCTGTACAAGTTCTTCGTTGCGCACCCGTACATAGTCATGGACATACTTCAATATTATTATCAGGCTCACACTGGCCAGCACGGCAATCGCTATGGAAAGGACAGCATTTAAATGTGTTAGGCGCTTGCCCACTACGATGCTGGCTCCTATGGTCCCGGGGCCGATCATGAGAGGCATGGCAATTGAACCAGCAATGTGCCGGGATTCCCCCCGCAGCCCTTTTATGGCGACGTTTCCTTCAAAAACAAACCGCAAGGCAATCAGCAGAAACACAACCCCGCCAAACACCTGAAACGAGGCAAACTCAGCTTGCAGAAGTTCCCGAAACAGGACATCGCCAAGTAAGGCCGCAAAGGAAAATACAATGATGCTGATAATGCCTGCTCTTATAATCACACTGCGAAAAGTGGTCATAGGCAGTTTGTCAAACACATCAATCATATATACAACCAACAGAAATGGGTTTAGCAGCATGAACAGCAATGTAGTTGAACGGATGAAATCCAGCATGATTCCTCGCTTAATTTGTTAGCCATCTAAGTTTAGCGGTGAAAGCGTCAAGATCGATGGGGAAGGTAGCACCGCTTTTTTGGCATAGTGCAATACAAAACCGGATGCCAGGCGCATCATTAGAACCGTGGCAAGCAGGAGAATGGCGACCAGAACAAGCTTTCCAACAATATCGCGGGCGCGGCCATCAAGGGGAAGCTGTAATGAAGCCCCATAGATGCCCGCCAGGAAGCAGGAGTAGTAGCTGAGACCCTTGAGGGAGGTGATGATGAACTCATCGCCCTCCCAGGCCGTATGTCGCGCCAGTGCTTCGAGACGGTGCAGCACGAACCTTTCCATGACAATGCCGATAATGGCACTCGCAATTAAAAATCCGCCGGCGTAAAGCAGCATAGTCAAATCAAATGACGATATTATTCCTTGAATCCACATCTTCATAGCTATGAGCCCCTTGAGAACCTGTTAAACAGCCTACAGGACTTAAATACCTGCTCAGGACAATTCCTTGTACCAGACGTTCATACTCTCCAGGCTGCCGGAAATATTGGTATTGTTAGTGAGGGTGCCGCCGTAGCGATAACCGTTTCTGGCAAAGGTAATGTTCATGCCGAACGAGTAAGCCCGGGCAATGGTAAAAAGCGACCGGATGCCGCGGGAAAGCACGGCCTGTTCCATCTGTTGCAGCAGGTGAAGGGCAATTCCATGGCTGCGATGCTCAGGCAGGGTCGCAAAATCGGTCATTTCCACCGAATTGGTTGAAAGATCCATTTCTGCTGAAGAGAGCGCGGCAATTTTGTCCCCCTTCCAGGCGCCAAAAAAGATCGTGCTGCCATCCATGGCGCTCTGCAGAAAACCAGGATCATGGATCGGGAACGGATAGGTGGCAAATACCTCTCGGTACACTGTTGCCATTTCACCCGCATCCCCTTCCCTGGCCACCCGCGCGGAAAATCCCGGCGGCAGTGCTACCGGCCTGCAGACAGGTTCCTGAACCTTGGCAGTCGCCAGAACATCCTGCACAAGCTCTGGTTGAGGCTCCTTTCTGCGGGTATCGCTAAAATATTTGCCCATGAAACAGGCTGCTGACCCATCAGGGAAGAAGGCCGGTATTGAAGCCTCCAGTTCATAGCCTGCCGCAATGAAACGGACCATGCTCCATCTGGGCACCTTGGCGAACACCTTTGAATAGTTGCGGGAAATAGCCAGCCGGTCCAGATAACCAACAAAGTCGGGTGCCTCTTCCGGATGGAGCTTCATCAGATAGACCCGGTCATTGGCTGGGCCATGCTGGATGACGGAGCGGCCGATGGTTACAACTGTATCACTCATGGTTCCTCCGTTTCATGCGGTCATTGTCCTCCGGTGTCAGCGAAATGACTTCGTCGAAGTCTGACAGGAGACGTTCTATGCCGACCGCCGCATATTCTTCGGTTCCTTCCATGTTCAGTTCAAGTCGGCAGTCAGCGCAATTACGATCACAGAAAATAGGCTGGTAGTTGTCCGGCTCCTGGTATGTTGTGATCACCCCTTCGTAGTTGCGCAGCACGACCTTGTTGGTGGCCAGAGTGATCAGATAGTTTGGCATGACCGGTATCTTCCCGCCGCCGCCAGGTGCATCGATTACATAGGTCGGGATCGCAAAGCCGCTGGTATGGCCGATCAGGCTTTCCATGATCTCCATCCCCTTCCCCACCGGGGTGCGGAAATGAGACAGCCCTTCCGAGAGATCGCACTGATATAGATAATAAGGTCGGACCCTGTTCTCCACCAGCCGCTGCACCAGGGCCTTGATGATCATGGGGCAGTCGTTCACCCCAGCCAGCAGGACGGTCTGATTTCCCAAAGGGATGCCGGCATTGGCCAGCTTGGTAAGCGCCTCCCTGGCCGAGGTGGTGATCTCGCGGGGGTGGTTAAAATGGGTGTTGAGCCAGAGCGGGTGGTGCTTTTTGAGAACCTCCACCAGGCTGTCGGTTATACGGTAGGGGAGAACGACCGGCATGCGACTGCCGATGCGAATCACCTGGACATGCGGAATGGCGCGTAACTCGCCCAGGATCCAGTCCAGGTACTCGTCAGAGAGCATGAGTGGATCTCCGCCCGACAGTAGCACGTCGCGTATGACCGGCGTGTGGCGGATGTACTCCAGTCCCTGGGCAATCTCCTCCCGGTTCGGGATCGAGTCCCTGTCTCCCACCTTCCGCTTGCGAGTGCAGTGACGGCAGTACATGGAGCAGATGTTGCTGATGTGGAACAGGACCCGGTCCGGATAGCGGTGGGTAATCCCCGGCGCAGGACTGTCGGCATCCTCATCCAGAGGGTCCGCATGGTCGCAGGGACTGACCAGCAGCTCTTCATACGACGGAAACGACTGCCGGAAGACCGGATCATCGCTATAATTGTTCCGGTCGATCAACGACAGGTAATAGGGAGTGATGGAGAGCGGAAATTTCGCGATGGTCTCATCAAGTTGCTCCTTTTCCTCGTTTGAGAACGTGATTCCCAGCAAACGTTCAAATGTCTTGATGTCATGAATGGAGTGCCGCAGTTGCCATTGCCAATCCTTCCAGTGTGAGATGCCATTGCTCCTGCCGATTTTTTTAGCGATGTTCTGCTGTTTTATTGAGTAGATCGTCATGCGGTCTCCTTATTTCATTTGGCAGCCGCACGTTTCCGTGAGGCCGCCTTCTTCTTGCTGCTCTTACCGTTATTCTTCGCTGCTTTCTTCTTGCTGCTCTTACCGTTCTTCACCAACTTCTTCTTGCCGTTCTTTACCTTCTTTACAGCCTTGCGGTGGACTGATTTTTTCTTGCTGCGATGGACGCTCTTCTTCTTTTTTATATTCTGAACCTTGCGTTCCGCCTTAATCAGATCGTTCAACAGCTCGCTCGCCCCAAGCAGGTCCGGGTCGGCTTTTTTGGCGGCCTCAAGATATTCCCGGGCAACCTTGTACCGGCCCTTTTGGAAGTACAACTTGCCGATCCCTTTCAATGCCTTGGCATGGTCACTTTTCAGCTCAATAGCTTTCAGGTACTCGGCAATGGAAGCATCGTATTTTTTCCTGAAATCGTACATCAGCCCCAGCCTGAAGTGGCTGTTCGGATCGCCGGGAAAAAGGTCCACACCTTCCTTCAGGAGAGCAAACAATTCGTTATGTTTCCTCAGCTTCACATAAAGGGAGATCAGGGCATTGCGGGTGGCAACGTCTTTCCTGTTCAACTTGAGTACCATCTGGTACTGGTTAGTGGCCTCTTCCCCTTTACCCATTTTCATGTACAGAGCCGCCAGCTCCTTGTGCGCTTCCAGATTCTCCGGAGCCAGTTTGATCGTCTCCTGATATTCTGTTATGGCTGCCAGATATTTTTTGTCCCTTTCATAGGCTCGCGCCAGCTTGAAGTGCAGCAGCGGATTATTGCCATACACTTTCAAGAGCTCATTATACTCTCCTATGGCACCCTGGAAATTACCTTGCAGGATGTAAATATCTGCCAGATGTCTCCTCGCATCGCCGTTTTTTGGATCCAGCAGAACCACTTTTCTGTATTCTTGTTCTGCTTCATCGAGCATCGCCTGTCGTTCGTACAGAACAGCCAGCGTGTAACGGATATCGTTATTGGTCCTGTCAATACTGAGTATTTGACGAAAAGCATCTGCGGCCTGTTCGGTGAGTCCGGCAGCCATCTGGTCATCCGCCCTTTTTTGCAGCGTTTCTGACCTCTTGCGGCGAGCGTTTTTTACATATTTTCCAGAGTCCCCATCAGGACAAAGTCGCAGAATCCGCTCTTCCTGCCTGACCAATTCATCTCCCGTAAGCCCTGCCAGGTTTGGCATGATCGCGCTTGTTTCGCGGCACTGGTCTGCTGATTCCCCACCCCAGCTCAGGCCGCAGGTTGAGGCAATCAGAAAAATCAATAGGAGTATTCGTAAAGGTGTCTGCATCAATTTCATTTCTTATGGACTTGTTCACGTCATCATCTCACGTGAGACTTGAAAAACTCCAGCACGTTACCGGTATACTCCAGTAGCGGCTTCAGTGATTGTTGATTTTATTCGGGGATTACCGATGATTCGCCGATAGCAGGAATTTGATACGTGTTTGCAGCTTCTGGGCATGAGCCAGAGGAATCATTGCAGCGCCGTCAGCGTTTCAGTCTGATTCTTTGGCATATTATGGAAGGCGATCATTCGGGATACGACTATTTGTTTGTTGTCGATATTATTTGCATACAAACGGTTATTTGTCAACCCCTAGCGGTGCATGACTTCCCAAAACCCTGTAATAATAGAATAAAATTTCGCACCTTGGAGAAAGGCAACAAGCGTGGTGTAACCAAATTGGCCAGCCTTACGTTTCGGTATTTGTGATACCCGTATGGATCAAGCAGTGGCAAGGCCGAAATAAAGCCGGCCAAAAGTAATATTTTTTAATCAGTTTATTGACTTTTCTAACCAAGCTGGCACAATCAGCAAGTGAGTCTGGTCTCCCACAGCCTGAATTCAACTTTATCACCATACTTTATAGAGGTTTCTCAAACATGTGTTTACTACCCGCTGGATTCATGACCGTCTGTGCCACAGTCATCCTCACCCATACAGCACTGGCAACGCCCAAGCCGGATATCGACCCGAAGCTGCCTCTCAGTTCAGAGAGCAGGGCCTGCATCGCCTGCCACGAAATTTATACTCCAGGGATTGTCCATGACTGGCAGTCCAGCCTGCACGCCAGTATGACACCGGGACTGGCGCTCAAAAAACCGATGATCGAACGCCGGATCTCGGTCGCCGCGGTCCCGGACCTTTATGCCGGTATCGTTGTCGGATGCTTTGAATGCCACAGTCAGAATCCCGAATCCCACAAGGACAATTTCAAACACAACGGCTTCCGCATCAATGTGATCGTAACCCCCAATGACTGCCGGATCTGCCACGAAAAAGAGGCCATCCAGTTTTCCGACAGCAAGAAGGCGCACGCCATCAAGAATCTGATGGACAATCCGGTCTACCATACCCTTGTAGAATCGGTAGACGGACTAAAGAGAATCACGGCAGGCAAGATTGTCGCGGAAAAGAGCAGCGATACCACCTTGCAAGAGACCTGCCTTGGCTGTCATGGCACCAAGGTCGAGGTAAAAGGAATGAAGACCATCCGGACGGCAACTGGCGAGATGTCCGTACCCGACCTGACAAACTGGCCAAACCAGGGCGTCGGCCGGGAGAACCCGGACGGCAGCCTCGGCTCATGTGCTTCATGCCATCCCCGCCATTCCTTCTCCATCAAGGTAGCCCGTAAACCATACACCTGCGGGCAGTGTCACCTTGAACCGGATGTGCCCGCCTACAACGTTTACAAGGAAAGCAAGCACGGCAACCTGTACGAATCCTTTGAAGAGGAATTCGATTTCAAGGCCGTGCCCTGGAAGGCTGGAGAACATTTCAAGGCCCCCACCTGTGCCAGCTGCCACAACAGTCTGGTGACAACACCGGACGGGCGTGTGGTAGCGGAACGAACCCACGACTTCGGAGCACGCCTCTGGGTACGCCTGTTCGGGCTCCCCTACACCCACCCCCAGCCAAAGTCCGGCAATACCACCATCATCCGCAACAGCGACGGGTTACCCCTGCCGACCACCTTCACCGGTGCACCGGCATCCAGCTACCTCATCAACAACGATGAACAGGCAAGGCGGCTTGGCGCAATGAAGGGCATCTGCACGACGTGCCATTCGACACAGTGGGCTGACGGGCATTTCAATAAGCTGGAAGCAACATTAAAAGAGAGCGACGCCATGACCCTGGCGGCAACACAGTTGATGGTAGAGGCATGGGACAGGAAGGTGGAAGACAGGACCAACCCCTTCGATGAGAACATTGAAAAGCTGTGGACCAGGCAATGGCTCTTCTACGGAAACTCCATCCGCTATGCCTCGGCCATGAGCGGGGCACCGGATTATGCGGCATTCAAGAACGGCTGGTGGGATCTGTCGGAGACACTGACGAGGATGCGCGATACCATTGATTTCAAGGCATTTATGAAGGGGCAGGGTTCTGCGGCACCGAAATTACCGTGAGCTTTGGGCCGGTGGATTAACAGGAATGATTCATTCCAATTTCAAATATTGCAGTATTAAAAGTATAACTCGCCGCCCGCCAGCGGGATGCGACCGGCATCAAAATTCCTGACACCCCATTCCAGGATCTCCCCGCAGGAGGCGCCGGCAAGGCACTGCGGGGGGGCCTGCCCCAGGAAACCCAGCACACCCAACAGCAGCACCCCTTCCCTGCCAGTCCAATTACCCAGGTGCTGAGAAACCAGGTTGTCCCGTTTGCTCAGCTTGGCGCCGCACGGACCGGTCACCAGCGGCAGATGGCAATAATCGGGCTGCGGCAGGTCAAGCAACCTCTGGAGGTAGATCTGTCGCGGTGTTGACGACAGCAGGTCGTCGCCACGCACCACCTGGGTGACGCCGGTCAGGTGGTCATCCACCACCACCGCCAATTGATAGGCAAAGACCCCGTCTCCCCGCCGCAGCCCAAAATCGCCGCAGCTGCGGTAAAGATTCTGGCAAACACGACCACGGCGGAGATCGCTGAAGCAGACCTCCTCATCCGTCACCCGGACCCGCCAGGAACGGACAGCCGCCCCTGGACGCAGCCCATTGCGGCAGGTACCTGGATAGGGGATGCTGTCGTCCTCGGGATGGGGGGCAGAGGCGGACAGGGCAATCTCCTTGCGCGAACAGCCGCAGGGATATACCAGCCCAGATCTCTGCAACTCCTCAAAGGCTGCGCAATATGCTTCGGTATGCCGGCTCTGCCAGGAAATCTCCCCGTCCCAGAACAGACCAAAGGATTCCAGCGTGGCCAGGATATCGTCCACCATGCCCGGCACCTGACGCGGCGTATCCAGATCGTCGATGCGCAGCAGCCAGCGGCCGCCAAGGCTTTTCGCCAGCAGCCAGCTCCCCACCGCCGTCACCAGCGAACCGGTGTGCAGGGCGCCTGTTGGCGACGGCGCAAAACGGCCGGTTATATTGCGTGCTATATTTTCCATAATAATTGTTTACAGGGGAATGAGGATTTTTTCGTTCTGGCAAGGCTGTCGAGAGAGTATGCGGAGACGTGGTACCCACAGGGCATAAACAGCGCTACGTCGCACAAATACTCTCGAAGACTTACGCAGCCAGGGCGGAAAAAGACCATTCCTATGGGAGGAAAGAGCAGCAGTAATCCGTTACTACCTCCACCTTCATCAGAAAAACCGAATTGGCCGGAACATTGAACGACTCGCCCCCCACGATCCGCTTCCAGGCGGCCTCGTCTTTCATCTGCCACTCCAGTTCGCCGGAGAGGATTTCCATGACCTCGGCGGCCCCGGTGGAAAATTCGTACTCACCGGCCTGCATGACCCCCAGAGTCTTCTTGCTGCCGTCGGGGAACAGAACCGTGTGGCTGGCAACCTTGCCATCAAAGTAGATATTGGCTTTTTTTACGACCGTTACGTTTGTAAACTCCGACATAGTCTCTCCTCCGTATGTTTTGATTCCTTGTTTATACCTGCAATCCATTCAGAGACGCAAAAGAAAAAAACCCGCCACAGTGATCTGCGACGGGCTGGTTTGACTTGTATTTTGAAAAGACTTACTTTGCTAGTTGAAGGTGCCCCTGATGAGTTCAGCACGCCAGAGTATTGATGCCTGTTTGGATGATGGGGATTCGACCAGGTCGGGGATGATCGTCGGCAAGGCAATCCTGACCCGGCCTTTGTCGATCTCGGCCAGGGAACGGGCTGTCTTGGTTACTCCATAAGTGGTGCCGACCAGGACACCGACAGCAGCTCCATAACCGATGTTTTCGAGGTGATCGGCAGGCTTCTTGGTAAAGGCCATAAACGCCGCACCCACCAATGTTCCGACTGCGCCGCCGTAGAAGGCATCCCGAAAGATCTCCCGGAAGGCATTATCCGCGGCAAAGGAAGATGTTGCAGTGGTCAGTATGGACGAGAGCGTTATCAGGCATATGATGCGTTTCAATCGATTCATTAATGCTGACCTCTATCGTGTAATCTGGGGAGTGCGCAGATTTTTAGTGCAAATTTGAAGCCATTACAGCAACAAAAGCATAAAACTACGTAAATAATTGTTTAATATGACATTTACTGCTTTTACGGTTGTTGCGGGGACCTTGATTCCAGCCGTATGGCAACCGTCAGTGTGGCATTTTAGACACAGCGATATGGTTGTTTGACGTAATCAGCGCCGTGGCCAAGGCACGCTCTTCATCATCATTACTGATTTCCCCGTTGAGACGGGCCGCCAGCAATTGCTCCATGACACTCCGAAAGCGCGGCCCGATCTTCAGTCCCAGCGCCTTGAGGTCATCACCGTCCAGAGAGCTGCGCACCTGGCGCAAGCTGGTCAGATAAAGCGATACGAACCGCTTTACCTCATCGCGTGTGGCCTTGGCAGCCAGGTACAGCAGCATCTCAAGGGGCAGTCCATGAAACCAGCCATGTATTTCGCTGTTTCGGACCACTGTTCCGCGCTTCAACCTGCGTTGAATGGAATCCAGAACTCCCAGGGCTGCGCTACGGTAGCCAAAATCCTTTGTCATGATCCTGCCAGGCATCGTCAGACGGTGACAGGCCTCCAGAAACTCTTCCTTCTTCAACCCATCGCACAGCGCCAGATAATAAACCTGCCATTGCTGGCAGGCATCCTTCAGATAAAGAAGCCGGAACCAGGCCAGAACCTGATAGGCTTCATGAATCACCCGTTCCGTTTCAGGCAGCACCTTCAGGGCCGGATGAATGAACTGCAGCAGGCCCAGGGCCGACATCCGGCCAATGGCACCAGCCGGCACATTCTCCTCAAGGATCTGCACCAGCTCGTTAAGCAGCCGTTTACCGCCCACCCTGTCCAGGACGTTCATCCGTACGGCGCTGCGGATCAGATTTTCGGTATGGGGGGCGATACGGAAGCCGAGCCGCTGCTCAAAGCGGATGGCGCGGAATACGCGGGTCGGATCCTCAACAAATGACAGATTGTGCAGCACCCGCACCACACCTTCCTGAAGGTCCTGCTGGCCGCCGTAATAATCTATCAGCCGGCCGAAACTGTTGCCATTCAGGCAGAACGCCAGGGTATTGATGGTAAAATCACGGCGATATAGATCATGCCGAAGCGAAGATCGCTCCACCGTGGGGAGTACCCCGGGCGACTCATAATATTCCAGGCGGGTACTGGCCACATCAACCTTGCTGCCGTCGGGGAAGATCACCACTGCCGTGCCGAACTTCGGGTGGCTGCGTACCCGGCAGCCATGTTTTTCGGCAAAACCCTCCGCGAAAAAGATGCCATCCCCCTCCACGGTCACATCCATGTCCAGGTTTTTCACCCCCAGCAACAGGTCCCGGACAAAACCGCCTACAGCATGTACAACTAGTCCCAGCTCGTCGCCGGTTTTCCCCAGATCGCGCAAAAGCGTGATGGCGGCAGCAGGCAGGCGCTTGGCGATCTGGCTGACAATCGACCGGCTCTTGGGCACAGTTGTCAAGGCATCCACGTCATAAAGCGCCTCGGGCTGTCCGCGCCGGCCGCCGTACATATGGCGCATCAGATCGGTACGCGTTACCGCACCCACCAGAAGCTCCCCGTCGAACACCGGCACAAAGCGCCGGTTGCCACCCACCATGTACTCCTGGATATCGGATAGAAGCGTTGCGCGGCTGCCCCGCATGAATTCGGTATGCATGAAGTCGGTAACCGGCGATGCCCCCAGATCGTGGTAGAGGCACTTTTCCACGGTCTTGCGGGAGATGATGCCGATCATGGCATCGCCCTCCATGACCGGCATGGCATTGCAATTGTAGCGGGTAAGCAGTTCCCGGGCCTCGGCAATGGTGACAGTGGCCGGCATGGTCTTGACCGGCGCAGACATGATATCACCGGCGCAGACCTGCGGGCTGACCTCTATGCGCAGCAGTTCTTCCAGACGTTCCAGCACCTGCTTCAGCGACAGGTCCCGGACCGTGGCCGAGGCGGCCGTGGCATGTCCTCCCCCGTTAAATCGCCGCAGGATCTCGCCTGCGTTTACCTCCGGCACCCGGCTGCGGGCCACCAGATAAACACGGTTCTCCATGGCCACCACCAGGAACAGGGCATCAATATTCTCCATATCCCGGATCATGTGGGCCAGTGCGGCAATGTCGCCGATATAGGAATCGCTGGAGGCATGGGCAATTGAGACATGGGTGCCGTTTACCGTGGTTGTTTTGAGGGTTTTCAGCAGCATGTTGAGCAGTTCCACCTGCTGGGTGGTCAGATCCTGGGAGATGAAATCGGAGACGATGTTCAGCCGCGCCCCCTGCCCCAGCAGCCAGGCTGCGGCAAAGAAATCGTCACGAGTGGTGGAAGGGAACAGCAACCGGCCGGTATCCTCATAGATGCCGAGCATCACCAGCGTGGCCTCTTCATGGGTAAGAGTCATACTGTGGTCCATGAGGATTTCAGCCAGGATGGTTGATGAGGAACCGCAAGAGCGTATGATGCCTCCGGTCGGCCTGATGCTGCGCTCCGTTACCGGGTGATGATCGTAGATATGAATTTCCAGGCCGGGACGGCTGATGATTTCGGCGAAACGCCCGATACGGTTGACATGCTGGCAGTCAACAATGATCAGGCGGGTCACGGAGTCCAGATCGATGTCTTTGGCGCGGGTACAGGGAGGAAGATACTCGGGATAGCGGGCAAGGAAGTCGCGCACCCCCTTTTCCTGGGAGCCGGGAAAGCTTATCAGGGCGTCGGGGTAGAGGCGGGACGCGGCCACCATGGCGCCCAGGCTGTCGAAATCGGTATTTACATGGGTGGTGATAACGTCCATCTGATTTTCCAGTTATCGACGTATTAATACGAGCAAAAGCGGCCCTGTGACATTTATATATCACAGATAGCCGGTGAAGTCGCCAATTGGATAACTCGGGGGATGGAAATCCCTCGTTTAGAAAGATGGGCAACATGCCCGGTACAAAGCAGTAATCGGAATAAGCAGAATAACCATTCCTCTTTGACATTGATAATTAAGGAGTTTATATTTTTACCGATTTTTGCATTTTGAAAAGTGCGAGCGGAATTTTATTAACAACATATATTCCATTCAATAAAGCGTTCCCCGGGCTAAAGGAGATACAGAAGGCAGCAGAGTCCGTAATGAAGTCGGGAGACAGCAAACTTATCTCTTCTGAATCAAGTATGCTGTCCCTCGAATCCTGTCCAAATAAGGATAAAGCATTTGGTCGCTTCATTAAGTCTGCGAAGAAAGACCTGGGAAGCAAGCGTAAATAATGAAGAATTTGAAGGAGTAACTTTCCATTTCCCATTTTATAGGGGAACCCATAGGGGGACTCCCCACAACAGAATGAAGAGGACCAACTATGGTAAAGGCAGATTACGCAGCAGTAAAAAACAATAATTGCGTCAGCAATCGTGAATTTGTCTGCGGTCTCGTCGAGGTGATCGACAACCGGATTAAGCTCAATGTAAACAGTCAATTCCTCACAATATCAGAATCAGGTTTCACTGGCATTATCCAGCTTGATTCCGGGGACGAAGTCGCGAACATCGACAAAATGAGGGCCGCAGCCGACTATTTTGCTGAATTGGCGCAAGACCTCCGGCAGGCCACAAAGTTATATCAATCCGAGAAACCCGAGTCCGTCACGTTGGTCGAAGTCGAGGCCATGCCCAGAAATCAACAACAGCAGGCGGAACACCTCGAAAAGATACATGCCATACTGGAACAATTGCCCGAAGAGGAGAAAGCGATCTATCAAGGGTTTGGCTTTGGCGAACGGGCGAAAATGTACAAAATGATAGATTACGAGACGGACCCTGTAAAAATGCAAGCGAAAATTTGCACAATGATAAAAGCTATTTCCGAGAAAAAGGGCTGTCAGGATTGAGATGAAAGTGGACAGGGGCGAGCAGGAAATGATGAGGGCGGATAGTGAGCCGCCATCGCAATGAAACAAATCAGCAAATGATTCGAAAGGGCAACTTCAATGAACATGAAGAATTCTTTTTCTGCGCTCTGCTGCATGTTTACGATTCTTTTATCATCGTTCGCCCTGGCTCAGGAAACAGACGATGTTAAAAAGCAGGATGGTGATGTCATTACCATTGCTGAACAGCCGCAGAGATCGTCCTGGGAATCCTCCGTCGAGACGACCTGGCTCACCGGCAGCTCAATACATGGTACTGGCGGTGACCTCACCATGGGCGAGCTGAAAGCCGGTTTTACCAAGCGGTTCAGGTTAAACCCGCAATTTGAACTTTCCACCGGAGTGCACTATTCGCTCAGAGCAATAGACGCCCCTGAAACTGCGCGTCTGCCCGAGTCATTGCAGACACTCTCGATAAATCTGGGCGGTGAATACCACGCAAGCAACGGTCTCACGTTGGGTTTCAGGGTTTCGCCAGGGGTTAGCAGTGACTTTAAGTCTTTCGATACGAACGACATCAGGGTGCCGGTCGCATTACATGCAACGTATCAAATGTCCAAAAAGTTATCCCTCCTTGGCGGGATTGCCTATACAGGGCAGAACCATTCTTTTCCGGTTCTGCCTGTGATTGGGGTTCTGTATTTGCCTGCGGAACAATGGGGTCTCGCCCTTGGATTTCCCCGCACAGGTGTTATCTATAAACCAAACAAAAAATCAGATTTTTTTGTGGGCGGCGAGTTTTCCGGAGGCGAATATCGACTGCACGATCCCTCCATGGGGGCCGACATCATAAGCTACAGGGATTACCGGGCGTTGGCTGGAGCCGAAATCAAGCTGTTTCCATTTGTCCGACTGGGGATCGCCGGTGGGTATGCATTTTCCAGGAAGTTTGTTTTTTATGAAGGGAATAGAAGCAATATAAATCTGGATG
>JBGSQD010000009.1:0-6448 GCA_041738275.1 Geobacterales bacterium | reverse complement strand
TTGCCCTGGTGATTGTAGCCCTGCCGCCGGCAGTGCTTCTGGTGTTGATGACATAATTGTCTGGAAATCATGGGAGGTATTGTATGTCTGAAGAAAAAACAGCTACCTGTTCGAAGTGCAGTGCTGTATGGCAGAATCGCGGGACAACCAATTGCTGGAGCGGTGACCCGGCTACGGCACCTCCCAGACCGGGCAATTGCCCCTCTGACTCCTTTAATGAAGTAGTCGCCGACACCTTTAACGAGTACCGCGGTGATAGCGAGGATGCCCGTATCGCCTTTGTCGCGGCTCGGGTGGAGGGCCTCTGCTACCAGCCGATTCCGGGGAGCGACGCCGTCAACGCCCGCTGGACCAGGGTAGAGGATACCATCGCCTTTGCAACTTTGATGGGTTATAAAAAGATCGGTATCGCCACCTGTATTGGTTTGCTGGACGAAACCGAGCGTCTCTCCGCCATCCTCACGGCCCAGGGTTTTGAGCCGATGAGCGTCTGCTGCAAGGCAGGGAGCATCGACAAGCTTGAACTGGGGCTCAATGAATCCGACAAGGTTCGGCCCGGGACCTTTGAGCCTGCCTGCAATCCCATTGCCCAGGCCGAGATCTGCAACCGGCTCGGCACGGATATGAACATCATCGTCGGCCTGTGCGTCGGCCATGACATGCTCTTCAACAAGCACTCCAATGCGCCGGTAACAACCCTGGTCGTCAAGGACCGGGTAACAGGCCACAACCCGGTGGCAGTACTTTACGGACAGAACTTTTATTACAAACGCTTGCAGAAACAACGGGTGCTTACTGCCACCCCTTGACAATTGCCTATTCGGTATTATTTTTTGGGTAGGGATGGTATTTAAAAACGTTCATAAAAGGAGGACCAATCATGGCAATCGTAAAATACAACCCATTGCGCGAACTGCGCGGTATGCAGGAACAGATGAACCGTCTCCTTAACCTTTCCTGGAATCATGACCTGGCAGGTGAGGATATAAAGGAGGGAATCTGGCAGCCCGCGGTGGATATCTATGAGACCGAGGAGTCAATAATAATCAAGGCGGAACTGCCGGATGTGGACCAGAAGGATATTGAGGTACGCATCGAGGATAACACCTTGACGCTCAAGGGCGAACGAAAGCATGAAGGCGAGGTCAGAAAAGAGAATTATCATCGTATTGAGCGTTACTTCGGCGCCTTTCAGCGCAGTTTCAGTCTTCCCGCCACTATCCAGCAGGATAACGTCACCGCTGCCTGTGACAAGGGGATTCTGACCATCACACTGCCCAAAAAGGAGGAAACCAAGCCGAAACAGATCAAGATCGATGTCAAATAATGCAGGAAAATTTATATGTTGACACAACAAAAAAGAGCCGGGTTTTCCCGGCTCTTTTTTGTTGTGATTCATCAGGACCACCTCCCGACTATTACACACTGTCTACTATGTTAAGCCAATGATTGCTAGTTGGTCCGAATCTCTAGTTGTTGTCGGGAAAATTTACATAGTGGTTTTTGCTGGTCCTGTCATGAGTCTAACTATCTATAAATTAGATAAAAATAATGTTGGCATGATGTTTGTATGTTTGTTTCATGTGAAAGCATGCACTACGTGGTGGCATCAATTAAATTGTGAGGGGGATAACATGAATAAGAAACTGTCAACTTTAGTTTTCACTTTGCTATTGTTCCTGGTTTGCGGGGGCATGGCGCAGGCGACCTACTATCATTTTGAGGATTATGGCCAGACGAATGTTCATTTCGATTTAGGTGATGAAGTTACCTGGACATTTGATTTGAATAATGACTCTATGGGACTCTGGGTCATCCAGAGTAACCCTCTAAACAACTACGGAACAGACTGGGATAAAACTAGTCCGTACTACTCCGTGGGGAACATGTCCCCAGCGGATTACCTGCATCGTGCCTATCTAACAATGAAATTTAATACGCAGGATTCTGAGGGTGAATCTATTGATTTTACTATTGATTTTACTGATACGATCACAAATTGGTTACTCCAACAAGGAGGGATTCCTATCAAGTCTATCTCGACCTTACAAAGCTACCTGATTTACAAAATGCTCCTGGCACTCTAAATGTCTGGTCCTACCTGTCGGTTGATCATTTACTCAATGTCACAATCAAATCCCTTCAAGGTGATTTCGAAGTTGAAAACATGACCCTCTCCGGTTGTTACGAAACCGTTTCCACCCCGGTACCTGAACCTGGTACTTTGATCCTGCTGGGGCTGGGTCTTGCGCTGCTACCTTTTTTATCGCGAAAAAAATCCTGAGTCACGGCGGACAAAACCTGTCGATAAATTTTACAGTGAACTGACGCCAACAAGGAGCTGAGTACCCATGTTTTCTCAGCTCAATATACCCTTGGTGAAAATATCCATGTAATGCCTGATTAATTCTTCATCGCGATCAGGTGAGTGGTTGATAAGCTCTTGAGTGGCCAAGGTGCTGAGGAAGTAATAATTAACCATGCCGGCCATCGCCAGAACAGTATCCACCGGATTCAAATCCTTTCTGAATTTCTTCCTGGCAATACCATCTTCAATAATTTGCACCAGAAGCTGAATAACCTTTCCTATCGCCGGTTGGACGATCAAGGAAAAATATTGTGTGGGATTGGTCAATTCGCTGGTGTAAAAACGCAGTAGATAAGGGTTGTTTCGGTGTCTTACAATAATCCAGCGAATGTAGGCCTCGATCTTATCCAATGCTTCCGAATCGGCTTTATGGATTTCTTCGATATGTTCAAAGCTGGAGAATTGATCTTGAAGTACGGAAGAATACAATCCCTCCTTTCCCCCGAAATAATACGAAATCATGGAGATACTTACTCCGGCAGCCTTGGAAAGCTCCCTGATGCCTACCCCGTTCAAACCCCGCTCTGCAAATAATTGAGTTGCGGTTGAAATCAACTTGTTTCTGAGCTCATTTTTATCCATGCCAATTTTTTAGCATAATAGCGGCTTAAATATCTAGACAATAAAAACCGGCTTTTGCGTATTGTATACAATAAATAATTGCATCGAAGAAGGCGTGATGCTATAAGAATTATAACGAACGTTCGATTTAGGGGTGGCCTGCAACCATACAATATATACACTGTATATCTGCGTTAAAACCCAGGCAATTTCAGGAAATAGAAAGGATTGTTGAATGTCGAAACTACATGAGAGAATCAGAAGGACCAGTCTTCACGAAAAAATCAAAAAAGTCGAAGATGTCATCCCGCTGTTTAAAAACGGGATGAATCTGGGCTGGTCGGGGTTCACACCCGCTGGCTATCCCAAGGTCGTACCAATTGCCTTGGCAGACCATGTTGAGAAAAACAATCTGCAGGGGAAATTGAAGTTCAACCTCTTTATCGGGGCATCTGTCGGTGTGGAGACCGAAGACCGCTGGGCCTCACTTGATATGATTGACCGACGTTGGCCGTACCAGACCGGCAAGAATATTCAGGCCGGCATCAACGAAGGTCGTATCCGCATGGGTGACCGACATCTCTCCATGTTCGCCCAGGACCTGGGCTATGGCTTTTATACCAAGGATAACGGCGGCCGGCTTGATATCGCCATTATCGAATGCTCTGCCATAACGGAAAGCGGCGGGCTGGTCCTGACCGCCTCATGTGGTGCGGTTCCGGAAATAGTCCAGATCGCCGACAAGATCATTATCGAACTGAACACCTCGCTCCCCAACTACGAAGGACTCCACGACATCATTGAGCCGGTCAACCCGCCCAATCGTCAGCCGTACCTCATCAGCCGGGTTGATGATCGGGCCGGATCACCCTATGTCCGGATAGACACCGACAAAATCGTTGCCATTGTTGAATCTAAATTGCCGGATAACGGCCGTGCTTTCAGCGAACAGGACGACACCTCCGAAGCTATTGCCAACAACATCATCGACTTTTTCCAGTTTGAAGTAAAAAATGGCCGCCTGCACAAGAATCTGCTGCCGCTCCAGTCAGGCGTGGGATCAATAGCCAATGCGGTTATTGGCGGCCTGGCAAATGGTCCCTTCAAGGGATTGAATGTATGGACCGAGGTGCTGCAGGACACGATGCTCGACTTTCTGGATTCCGGTAAACTCGATTTTGCGTCAACAGTTTCCCTGTCATTCTCAGTGGAAGGCTTCAAACGTTTCTATGGCAACTGGGACAAGTACTGCGACAAGGTCATCATGCGGCCGCTCTCGATCGCCAATCACCCCGAACCGATCCGGCGGCTTGGCTGTATTGCCATGAACACCCCAGTCGAGTTCGATATCTATGCCCATGCCAATTCCACCCTGGTGGGCGGCACCCGGATGATCAACGGAATAGGCGGTTCCGGCGACTTCCTGCGCAACGCCTACCTTTCCATCATGCATACCCCGTCGGCGCGACCCTCCAAGGTTGATCCGACCGGGATCACCTGTGTGGTCCCCCACGTGCCGCACGTCGACCATACCGAACACGACCTGGATGTGCTCGTCACCGAGCAGGGGCTTGCCGACCTGCGCGGTCTTGACCCCAAGACTCGCGCGCAGCTCATTATCGACAAGTGCGCCCATCCAGATTACAAGCCGATCCTTCAGGAATACCTCGACATGGCCACAAAGGATTGCCTGGCTAGAAAAGCCGGTCATGAACCCCAGCTTCTTGATCGGGTCTTCAAGATGCAGGTCAATCTGGCAAAGAACGGCACCATGAAAATAGCAAACTGGGATATCTGACGATATTTCTGCTACCATACGAGCCTCTTGCAGATGCTTTTGCAAGAGGCTCAATTATTATCCTTTTCCTAGTCTATCAAATTCCAGACATATATTCAGCTGCTTCCCCATGGCAACTCTCTGTGACCACCAATTACTTCTCAACGTACAAGCCACAATTCAACCAGAATCAAGTTGTCAACCTGGGATAAAAAAGCGTTGACTTTTATTTAAAATGAAATATTTTATTATTGGTAAATATACTGGTTGAATCGACTTTCTGATACAGGGTCTGCCGGACTCAAACGTCTATGGAGTTCCTATTGTTCATTATCAGTGAGGGCCGGATTTGGGGAGGTTGTGTGCATGGCGGATTACAATATCGGAGCCAAGATCAAAGAGCTTCGCCGAGCAAAAAAGCTGACACTGCAGGATGTCGCCAATGTAACGAGATTTTCACCCGCACTTTTGTCGCAGATCGAAAACAACAATGTTTCCCCTCCCATTGCCACACTATCTAAAATAGCTAATTTTTTTAACGTAAAAATTGGCTATTTCTTCAGCGAAAACGAGGATGACTGCCGCTTTGAGGTTGTCAGAGGGGATGAGCGCACAATTATACCAAGGGTTGTTTCGCAGGACGGCACCAATCATGGTTATTTCTACGAAGCACTGTCCATTCGCAAAAAGAACAAAAAAATGGACCCGTTTCTAATTACACTCAACGAAAAGGTTGATAACACAGATACCTACTACCACAAAGGAGAAGAGTTCCTCTTTGTAATGAAAGGCTCGGCGGAACTGTTGCTCGATGATCAGCGCATTATCCTCAATGAAGGGGACTGTGTGTATTTCGATGCCGAGCTTAAACACCGTCTGCTTTCCTACGTGTGCGATGAAGTCAAGGTTATGGTGGTAGTAATGCGGTAACGCGAATGATATTGTTGAACAGATTCATGGTAACCGCGAAGGTAACAGCGACTACGGTGAGAATGGAAATGGGCACAATCTCCGCAGGCAACAGTCAGCGGAAGTGTCCAGAGTCGTACCGCAGGTAATTATTGCAATTGCGGCTGATTATAGGTTATCTAACCCATTCGGATGGCAATTAAACCAAAAAGCTGTAAATTTTTGACATGAGCAGGTTGGTTCTCAATCTGTTCCGCCGGATCTGGCCTGAATTTTAGTGCAGCTTGACCGTCTATTCATCTGCAGCTTCTGACCATGACAAATTATGCGAGGACTTTCCCATGAATCTGCTCAATTCGATCCTTTCAGCAAACAGAAGCTTTGTCCACCCTGGGGCATTTCCGCCGCTTCCGAAAAATCCGAAAAAACAGTTCGCCATCTTCACCTGCATGGATACCCGTCTGGTTGATTTTCTGGAACCGGCTATGGGGATCAAACGGGGAGACGCCAAGGTAATCAAGAATGCCGGCAACACCCTGGTCGATCCGCTCCATGGTGGTGTGATCCGCAGTCTGGTTGCGGCCATATTCATGTTGGGGGTGGAAGAGATCTTCGTCATCGGCCACGAAGATTGCGGCATGTCAGACGTCAATCCCGAGAAGCTGAAAAGCGACATGATCGCCCGCGGCATTTCCCCGCAGGCAATCGAAACCCTTGTTCCTGACCTGGCGCAGTGGCTCGGCGCCTTTGCCTGTCCGGCAGAAAATGTAACCGAAGTGGTGGGGAAAATTCGCTCCAATCCGCTCATACCGGCTGATGTGCCGATTCATGGC
>JBGSQD010000008.1:0-7935 GCA_041738275.1 Geobacterales bacterium | reverse complement strand
GCTATACACTGGCCAATGATGAAATGAAAAACGGCGTGGAGCTGAAGGTTGCGCAGGCCTCATATCCACTGCGGCTTGAAGCGACTGCAATGGATAGAACCTTGGTACTGGACGGCAAGTCCCGCAAGATTACCCGATTGGCGGCTGACGGAAGTTTTGCGGGTTATCTGGACTATCAGAACGTGCCGCCCCCTGGCGATGTTGTCCCGCGCAGCATGACCGTTGACGCCAAGGACAACGTATATATCCTCGATGTTCTGGGCGAGCGGGTGCTGGTCCTTGATCCTGTCGGCAAGTACATCCGCCAGGTGCCTTTGCCCAAGGAACATGGATTTGTGTCCGATCTGGCAGTAGACCGGAAAGGCGCCATCTATGTTCTGGACAGCCAGAATGCCCAGGTATACAAGTCTGCCCCGGACACACAGTCGTTCCAGACATTTGCCTCCGGGCTGCAAACCTACCTTTATCTTGCAGTAACTATCGACATCGACAATCAGGGCCGGGTCTATCTGCTGGATCAAAGCGACAGCGCCGTGGTTCTGCTGGGGCCGGACGGATCATTCCAGGGCAGATATCTTTCCTTTGGATGGAAGAACGGCCAGCTCAACTCCCCGGCCCAGGTCTGCATAATGGAGAATGGCTCCCTGGTAATTGCGGACCGCGACAACAGCCGCATCCAGATGTTCAAGATTCAGTAGCAAGTAGCAAATTATGTATCTAATCAGCAGCGGTCATAACACCCCCTGCCCCCCTCTTAACTTAAGAGGGGGAACACGGACGCAACTGCGGTGGCGGCTCAACACACAGTCACATCGTAGCGTCCCTCCCCTTAAGTTAAGGGGAGGACAGGTGGGGTTAAGAAACCACGGCTCAGTACGCTGAACAGTTGCAATATTTCCCATTGATACGACAAGAGGACTATGAGCAAAACCATATCCATAACGATTGCGTTAACCTGCATGTTTTCGGTCATGCCATGCCAGGGCGTTGACCAGTTTCCCAAAGGATTCCACAATGGCGGTGTCGGAGCATGTGAGGGCTGTCATTCCCGCTCCAGCAACATTTCCAAACCAGTTCCGTCCGTGGCGTTCAATAACAGCTCAACAGCAGCGGGAGCATCCCCGGCAGAGACCATCGACACCAGCCGGGGGATGTTCAACGGACAGGACCCCAGTTCTACCTGCCTGCTTTGCCATACTGCTCCAAAAGGGCAAAGACAGCCTTCGGGGTATTATGTGGCCACCAACCATGAAGACATTCTCGGAGGAATGCCTCCGGCGCAGATGGCCCCGGGCGGAGATTTTGCCTGGCTTAGAAAAACCTACCGCTGGGCAACCAGGGAATCCAGCACCATCAAAGACGGCCTCAGCCAGGGCGAACACCACGGACACAACATAATTGCGGCCCAGTTCGGGTATACTCCCGATTTCACCAATGTTACGGCGCCAGGAGGAATTTATCCGGCGGAAAAACTGGCCTGTACCAGCTGCCACGACCCGCATGGCAGCTACCGCAGGCTTTCCGACGGCAGTATCAGCACCAACAGCGCCATTCCGATCACTGCATCCGGCTCCTACAAAAGCAGCCCCAACCCGGATGCGACGCATGCCGTCGGGTCCTACCGATTGCTTGCCGGCAAAGGCTATGCACCCAAGATCACCGGCAGCACTGTTGTATTAACGGCCGATCCACCCGTAGCCATCGCACCTGACACATACAACAGGGCAGAGCCACAGTTCGGCGACACGCGAGTTGCCTACGGCAGCAACATGTCGGAATGGTGCCAGAACTGCCACAAGCCTCACAATCACCCTACCGGGAATTCGGCCAGGATATCTCCGGCTGTTGCCAAACAATATAATTCTTACGTGGCATCCGGAAATATGGGCGGCTCCAGAGCCACATCCTATTCGTCACTAGTGCCATTTGAGGCCGGGACAGATGATTATTCGGAACTTAAAAGGATAGCAGGCATCGGTGGTAGCGGCGCTGATATGAATGGGCCAAGAACCGTTGAGAATATCATGTGTCTGACCTGCCACAGGGCACATTCAAGCGGATGGGATGCCATGACGAGATGGAATACGAAAACAGAGTTGATCGTGTACAACGGAAAATACCCTGGCATTGATAGCGGCAGTCCATCGCACATTGCACAGGGACGTACATCTACGGAAACCCAGAAGGCCTATTATGAGCGGCCGGCAGATTCTTTTGCAATATATCAGCGCGGGTTGTGCAGCAAGTGCCACGCCAAGGACTGATACCAAGGTACTTCGATGATTCAACAGGTTAAATCCGTGATGGGAAAGGAAATACAGGACATGACAAACAATTCGCTTAATAATTTGACGCGGCTGCTAAAAGCAACCTTTGCCGTCATGCTGATCGTGATGGCATTAAGCTGCAGCAAAAAAGACCCGGAACTCGTGGGCATCTGGGATAATACCAGTTCCCCTGAAATTGTTGAATTCAAAGCGGACGGCAGCGGTGTCTTTACGTACCCCAAAAGCCAAAATCCTCCGCTCGTCTTTTTCTGGAAGCAGGCGAAAAAAAACAACTACGTCCTGGAGGTTAACTTCCTGGGGGAGAGCAGGACACTGACCGCGACCGTAAGCGACCAGGGCATGAGCATCCAAAGCAACACGGGTAAAGAATTGTACAAAAGGCATATCAGCCGCTGACAAGGGGAATAAGGATGAAGTTATCTTTCGTTACGGTTTTGTTTTGTGTCTGCTGTCTTGGCTCTTTCTGCCTTTCCGCACAGGCCGCCTATTTCGACGGCATGGAAGCATACCGCAAGGATGATTACCAGACAGCCTTGCGAGAGTTCAAATCAGTGGAAGATGATGCCAAGGCACTGTACATGACTGGTGTCATTTACGAGAAGGGACAGGGAGTTTCGATCGATTATGCCGAGGCGGTCCAATGGTATCGCAAGTCGGCCGACAAGGGAAATTCTTCGGCACAGTACCGATTGGGACGGCTCTACGAACGTGGCCTGGGAGTGGAACCGAGCCGGGAAGAGGCCGTCAAGCTTTACAAGAAATCCGCCAAGCAAGGCAATGTTGATGCCAGGCAGGCGCTGAAGAGAATGGACGTCAAATGAGGCACTCCTTTGCTAGCGGGGATGCCCTGGCGGCAATGCCCCGGATGCTGGCGGACTGGCGGCCTTGCTCTTGCCTGATTTCGACTTGGCTGCCTTGGGGACTTCCTCACCCATGACACCAAGCAGTTTTCCGGCGCCTTTATGTCCCTGACTGGCGGCCTTCTTCAGCCAGGGAACCGCTTGCTTGCGGTCCTTTTCCACGCCTTCGCCGTTGGTGTACATCAGCCCCAGGTTGAACTGTGCCTGGGCATGCCCCTGTTCAGCTGCCTTGCGATACCATCTGGCAGCAAATGCCCTGTCCTGAAGGACGTCCTCGCCTTTATCATACATGGTTCCCAGGATAAACTGCGCGTTCATATGTCCCTGCTCAGCCGCCTTTTTGAAAAATTCCAGGCCTTGAAGACGATCAGCCTTGACCCCTTCACCTTTGAAATACATGACTCCCAGATTGTAGTTGGAATCCTTGCTGCCGGACGACTTGAATTCCTTCAAGGCACGACCATAGTCTTTACTCCTGTATGCCTTCAGACCGGCATTGTAATCCGCCAGGACCACACCGGCTGTTATTCCTAAAATGCATACCGATACCGTCAAAATGGATAACAGCTTCATGGTATCCTCCAATGTTGGATTTAACTTTCAAAGAAATTATACCAGAATAATTGACGACTATCAGCAATCATCTGGAGTTACTGCCTGGAAGCTGTGTACTTCAGACATTAAATCGTATATTATTGACATGTTAGAACAACTTGAAGACTGATTACTGCAAAAAAGCTGAAGGAGCATGTTGTGAAAAAATACAACTTTCTGATAATGACAATCATGGCTGTTGCCCTGCATCTGACGGCTTCACTGTCGTCAGCCGGGGAGTACAAGGCCAGCTTCCTGTATACCCTGTCCGACTTCTCCGGCACCAAACCTTTCAGCTCGGCCCGAATCAATCAGGATCCGGTTAAAAACGAGATTTACGCCATGGTCGGCGAGGCGGTTTCCATATTCAACACCAGCGGCATGGAGGTATATCGTTTCGACTATGACCCCACAATCGGAATTGTCTCTGATGTGGTGGTTCTCGGCAATGGTCAGCTGGCCATGCTGGCCAGCAAGGGACCGGTGACCCGGCTTGTACGCTGCAATTTTCGGGGTGAACCGCTCGGCAATATCGACCTGACCGGAGTTCCTTCCGAATTCGCCAAATTTTCCCCCAACCGTGTTTTCGCCCGTGAAGGCAAGTTGTACCAGATCAGTTATACCGCCATGCAGATACTGATTACCGATGAGCAGGGGGCTTACATCAAAGGAATCGATCTGGCAAAGGATCTGGGCATGAGCGAAAAAGAGCGTGAGGAGAGTGGGCTGGGCGGCTTTGCCATCGACCACGACGGCGGCTTTCTCTTCACCATCCCGGCGTCAGCCAAGGTGTATCATTTCTCCGCTGACGGCAAACAGAGGGTCTTCGGCAAGCGCGGCAGCGCCCCTGGCCGTTTTGGAGTCGTCACCGGAATAGCCGTTGACAATGATGGCAACATACTTGTGGTAGACAAGCTGCGCTGTGTGGTAATGATCTTTAATCGCACCAACTTCACCCTGATAAAGGAATTCGGCAATCGCGGCTTTAAGCCCGGAAACCTGATCGGTCCCGACGACATCCTGATCGATAATCAGAACAGGGCTTACATCAGCTCACTCCGAAAACGCGGCATCAGTGTCTATCAACTGTCAAATTGAGGGCAGCTCGGGCAAAAGCACCGTAAAGGTCGTACCCTGACCTTCCTGGCTTGCAACCTTGATTTCCCCGCCATGATCGCTGACAATCCCGTATGAAACAGCCAGCCCCAGCCCGGTTCCCCGTGATTTGGTCGTAAAAAAGGGTGTAAAGAGCTTTTCCATATGCTCCGGGCTGATACCGGCACCGTTGTCGCTCACGGTCACACTCACCAGCCTTCCCTCCTCCATAACAGCCGCCGACACCGTCAACCTCCCCCCCTCGGGCATGGCCTGCAAACCGTTCAGGATCAGGTTGGTAAAGACCTGGCGCAACCGCTCTTCATCACCCTTGACCACAATGCCGCAACCGCGATAAGGCCGTTCCAGGGAATACTTCTCCAGGGGGATCTGGTGCCCGATCTGGTCCAGTATGCCATCCAGGAGCTTTTCCAGCTCAAAGGGGTGCGGCAGCAGCGACTCACGCTTGGAAAAGACCCGCAGATTGTTAATGATCCGCTCGATCCGCCCCACCTCCACCATGATGGCCTCCACCTCCTCGCGCGCTTCGGCCTCGACCGGGATTTCGTCCTGCAGGAGCTCCGTATTGCCGCGAATGATCGCCAGGGGGTTATTGATCTCATGGGCCACCCCCGCCGACAGGAGTCCCAGTCCGGCCAACCGCTCTGCCTTGGCCAGCTCTTTCTGGGCATTCAGCAACTGCTGGTTCTTCTCCTCCAGCTGGGCGGTACGCTCCACAACCTTCTGCTCCAGGGTGCGCTTCAGGGTATTCACCTCCCGGTTCATGGTATTGAATTCATCGGCCAGCAGGGCGATCTCGTCATCCGTATGAACATCGATCGGAGAGATATGCTCGCCGGCGGCAATGCGGCGGGCACCTTCCGCCAGGGCACGCACCGGCTCGGCCAGACGGGTGCTGATCCAGGTTGAAATGGCAATGCCGATCAGCGCAACAAAAAGCAGCACTCCGATAAAGGTCAGGTTCAGATTGGTGCGCATCTTCAGGAAGGGGCGTTCGGACATCCCCACATACAGAGCTCCGATAGCAGACCCCTGGGGGTCGCGTATCGGCTCATAAGCGGATATATTCCAGTCATTGAGCACAAAGGCGCGGCTGCTCCAGCGCTCCCCCTTGTCCAGAACAGTACTGGCCACCTCACCGGACATGAGGGTACCGGTGGCCCGCGTTCCGGCCGCATCGCGCACACTGGTGGCAATACGCACATCTCCCAGAAAAATTGTTGCCGCCCCACCCTCCTCCTTATCAAAAACAATCCGGGTAATGGTGTCCACCAGACGGCTATCGCCATTAAGCATAAGACCGGCCTGCAACGCCCCGACCACCGTGCCGTCAGCGGCACGCAGCGGAGCTACCGCCACCAGCAGCAGCCCCCGCTCCTCGGCCATTCGGGATGTGGGGCGGGAGTACGGGGTGATCTTGATCGTAGTAGAGACACCACTTGCAAACGCCGGGTTTTCTCGTCCAAGGCGCTCCGAAGAGTACAGCTGTGAACCTCCGGACGGCTCTCCGCGCAAGGCCCGGGACACCAGGGGATCATCGGCCAGCAGATCCCCCCTGGCCTGCGGGTTGGCCGCCCGGTAGCGCACCACTCCGCCGGCATCGATGACATTAAGGAAACTGAGCTGTTCGCCCTTCAGCAGCTGCTGCAATAGCCGCTCCAGCGCCGTGAAACGGCCGGCCTCAAGGGAAGCCGCCATTTCCGGGCTCATACCGGCGACCTTGACGATGCCTGCCAGGTGACTGATCTCGTCAAGGTAGACCTTGCGGGCCGAGTTCAGGTCACTGATAACCTTTTTCTGGGCCTGGCTGAAGATACGGTCGGTGATCAGCACGGCGCCGATCATCCAGCAGAGGATGATGGCGGCACACAACGGTGTCAGTGTGGCAAAGATCAGCTTGCGGCGTATGGAGACACGGACCTTGTACATGGTTATCGATCAATCCTTGGCTTTAATCTTCCTGTGTTTAGCATGGTGGCGGTGTGGCGGCAATGCAAATTTAATGTACTTGGTTCGTCCCTTACGACTTGAGTCTCTATAAATTTGTGAACACAGATTCAGCTCTCTTGGGGCGCAGGCTTCCAGCCTGTGTTTCAAGCAGGTGTATCGATTGAATAACCTTAAGAGTCAAAGCCATTATTCGAGCATGAATCCTCTCGAAACACGGTCAAGATGCCCACGCTCCATTGCATTACGTAAATATAAAGAACAGAGGGCAAAAACAAAAAAACCGCTTAAATAGCGGCTTCAAAGGAACGCATAATCAAGCGGATTTCCTCCGCTGTTCTTCTTCCCAGCCAATACAGGCAAGCTGAACGGTGCGCGGTATGGGTCTGGCACCGGTTCCATAGGCGCTTACTCTATTCCCAACATAGAAAAGAGGTGCCTACAGCTGGCACCTCTTTTCTATGTCAATGAAACATGTTGTTATTTATGCATTATCCTGTTTGGGAAGATCTTCTTTTCAAGAATCCAACAACTGCAAGACCGAAACCAAGGAGTAGCATCGTAGAGGGCTCTGGGACAGGAGTGGATGAGGGCTTGTTAAATTCGGCGTTGAAAACTTTCAGCGTTGCGTCAGAAATTACATTACAGCCGTCATCGGCTGTAGTTAAATAATCGCTACCGAGCCAAAACGACAGGTAGTAATTTCCTGCAACATTTATTGCCTTGGTAACAGTTGAAGTAACCGGAACAATATTCGGTCCGAAAGAAAACAGCTCTATTCTTGAGGAATCAAAGTCGTTCCGCTTATTTATATAGCCGCTCGCACCCATACTGTCACCGATAGCAGAATAACTAATAGTTACAAGACTGCCAGCAGTAGCATAAAAGTTAACACTTCTTCCGGAAGTCCAGGCATAGGTGTCGTCTCCCGCATGCACCTCATAAATATTATAACTTGCCCCTGTACCACCATTGGAAAAGGTGATTGCTGTAGCCCCGGCATTATGAGATCCGATATGTACCATAGCGATCAACGAAAACACCACTAATGTACAACGCAACTTTGATTTTATAAAATTCATTTTCTGCCCCCTGAAAAGATAAGCCCCACGTTAATTAACAATTCTGGA
>JBGSQD010000291.1:0-29629 GCA_041738275.1 Geobacterales bacterium | reverse complement strand
CCCATGATGCGGGAGAGCATGGTGGCGCTGCCAAGGATTCCGGCGGCCCGGACTATGTTCTTTTTTTCAGACATCGTTTCTGCTTTCTATATGTCAGGTATGACAGCCTGCTGATACAAATACTGCTGAAAACCTGCGAACACCTGCCCGATTTCCTGCGCCGACAGATAGTTCATTCGATCCTGGCGCAATATGCTTCGGCGGTGGAAATATTGATAGCCACTTTGCGGTAATGTCGCCCATTGCGGGTCAGAAGCGCGGAACAACCGGCACTGTGTGCCGAATAGTACTGGATCGCATCCTCAAAGTCGGTAAAACCTGCTTTGAGCGCCTGTTCGATGATGGCATCGTCCACGGGAAGAACAGTCACAAGCTGCTTGAAGTTACGCAGTACTTCATGTGCATGCTTGGCAGAAACCTGTTTTCTCAATATGTAGAAAAGATTGGCAAAAGTGAGCGAGGAGACAGAAAGAGAGATGCAGTCGGTCTCGGCAAGGGAAAAAAGACGAGCAGCAGCTTCGTAAAACGGCTCGCGCCGGGCCAGCAGGTCAAGAACAATATCCGTATCCACAAAAACCGACTGTTTCATCGATATTTATTCGCGAGGTAATTGGTATAATCGCCTTTGTGGTCGCCCAGTTTTCGTGCATCAATAACACCGGAAAGCTTGGCAACCAAAGGTGTTACCTGCTTCGAAACGTCATTTGAATTGGTAACCTGACGTAGATACCCCTCAATAAGCTTGGAGAGGCTTTTATGGTGGGAACGGGAAAACTCTTTTGCCTGCTCGATTATATCCCGGTCAAGACTTAGTGTCAGCTTGGCATTCATAACCCTGTCTCCTTTGTACGTATTAGCAAATTACATTATACGTACAAACAATAAAAACTCAAGCAGTACCAACGCCCCTATACTATATAATCAATCTGCTGCTGTCATAATGTCTCATCGCCATCATCAACAAGCGACTCCGTCTCCAGCAGGGCGGCTGCCACCACCTGCGGCAGCCCCTGGACATCGCGCAGCTTGCGCTCAATGACCCTGGTTCGGGTGGTGGCCTGATCAATGTGATTACCCGCTTCCTGGATCTTCTTGCGGGTTTTTTCCAGCACAAGGCCGAATTTGGAAAATTCGGTACGTACCGCTCCCAGCATGTTCCAGACCTCGGACGAGCGCTTTTCAATAGCCAGTGTTCTGAATCCGAGCTGCAGGCTGTTGAGCAGTGCCGCCAGGGTTGTCGGGCCGGTTATTACGACCTTGTAATCGCGCTGGAGCGCTTCGAACAGACCGGGCCTGCGCAACACCTCGGCATAAAGCCCCTCTGTGGGGAGGAACATGACTCCGAAATCCGTGGTGTGGGGCGGATCAAGGTATTTGTCGCGGATGTTTTTCGCCATCTCGCGCACCGCTCTGTCCAACTGTTTGGATGCTTCTGCCGCTGCAAGGGCATCCCCAGCTTCCTGCGCATCCACCAGCCTCAGATAATCCTCCTGGGGAAATTTGGCATCCAACGGCAGCCAGACCAGCCCCTCTTTTGTCCCGTCACGACCGGGCAGTTTGAGTGCAAATTCCACCCGTTGACCGCTGCCGCCATGGGTCTCAACATTACTTTCGTACTGCCCCGGGGCCAGTATCTGCTCCAGCAGGCTTCCCAGCTGGATTTCACCACAGGTGCCGCGAGTCTTGACATTGGTCAATACCTTTTTCAGATCCCCGACACCATTTGCCAGACTCTGCATCTCCCCCAGACCCTTTTGAACAAGTTCCAGACGTTCGCTGACCAGTTTGAACGATTCTCCCAACCGTTTCTCCAGCGTGTCGTGCAGTTTTTCATCAACCGTGGCACGCATCTGCTCCAACTTGCGGGCATTATCCTCCTGGATCGTCTGCAGGCGAACCTCCACGGTCTCGCGCAACTTATCCATCCGGGTTTCGTTGCTGGCAGTAAGATTTTTCAGCTGCACTGTAAAGGTATCGAGCTGGTCCTTTTGCAAACCGGCGATCTCACTCATCCTCCTGAGTAATGAATCTCCCAGCGCCGTTACCGCAATGCTGCTTTCTTCGCGCCCCAGCCGGGCAGCCAGCAGAGATTCCTCCCTACTTCTTGACATCTCGTCACGCAACGTGCGCTCCTGACGCTCCAGCAAACGCTCAACAGCCTCAATGCGGATATCCAGCGCATCTGCCGTGCCAATGCGGGCAAGCCTCATGAGTATGACTGCCAGCATAACAACAGAGACACACGAAAAGCCGCAAGCGAGGTAGACGAACAGGTCCGGCATCATATTCAGCTCCTCTTATTGCACACAACAGCTATCAGCTGCATTACTCGGTTGATTTAGCGGATAAACAGAGCAAATCATACGTTTACACTCCGATTAACGCAAGCGCTTTGACAAATGTGCTTCACTCCAACTTGAGAGCTGGATATATTCCGCAAATAGCCTTTACTAACGTTAGAAGCAATAAAAACAGTTGTGATGATCTATTCTTCTTACATAACTGCCGAAGTACTCAGAAAATAACATTACATAGTAAATAATTACTTGATTTATGAAAACTCTTGTGTTTAATAGCAATTATTAATTCATGATAATTAACAGAGGGGGTTTTATGACTGCAACACTCGTAGAATTAACGGCTAGTATTGTTTCATCCCATGCAGCCGGCACCGAGATGTCATCAGATGATCTGATTCAAGAAATCAACAAGGTTTACGCAACTCTAAAAAAACTTGATGCCGATAATGTCATCATAGAAGGCGTATCTGCCGCAGGTGTTCCTGCCATGTCACTAAAAAAAGCCTTCCATAATGATCATGTTTCTTGTCTTATCTGCGGCAAAACCGGTTTTAAGACCTTGACCCGCCATCTCAGGCAGGCTCATGATCTGAAACCTGGCCAGTATCGCAAGCAGTTCAACATCCCCTCCAGTCAATCACTGACTGCAAAGAGCTACTCCGAATCGCGGCGCAAGGCAGCCAGCAAGAATAACCTTGCGGCAAACCTGGAAAAAGCCCGTGCCGTCAAGGCAGCCAAGAAAACAGCCGCACCCAGAGCAGAAGTTGTCAAGCCATCGATAAAACCGGCAAAACCATACAAGACCAGGACCGCCAGGATCAACGCGTAATTCGACCGGAACCAAGCAGACCACAAAAAAACCGCCGTAGGGCGGTTTTTTTGACTTCATTATCCAAACTGTAACGATCTGTAACCTGCAAGATCTTTACTCCTTGCCAGGCTGCACATTCCCTGCAGACAAGCATCGCGAGAGAAAGGCAAACTCATCCAATGAGAGCGTTTCCCCACGGCGCTGACCATCAATACCGCAAGTATCAAGCACCCTGTTTAACTCCTCAACATCTGCCAGTTTCGTTGCTTTCAGACAATTGGCCAGTGTCTTGCGCCGCATGGCAAAGGCGCCCTTCACCACCCGCCGGTATGTCTCCTCATTCCCCACCTCCACCCGAGGTTTCACCAACGGGACAAAGCTTATCACTGCCGAATCCACCTTGGGCCTGGGATGAAAACAGCCGGGAGGCACTATAAACTCGCGGCGCATGTCGAACCACAACCCCAGCAGTGCCGTTGTCACACCATAATCGGAACATCCCGGCGCAGCCACAAGACGCTCCCCAACTTCCCTCTGCAGCATCAGCACCATCCGGGAAAACAGAGCCCGGTATTCAAGCAGCTTGAAGAGTACCGGCGAGGAGATATTGTACGGCAGGTTGGCAACAACTTTCCAGGCTGCAGGGTTCTCTCCCAGCAGAAGGATCAGATCCACTGTCAGAATATCGGCATCGACAACGGTTACACGAGGATCGTCCTGATAGCGCTCCGCAAGGGTTGCAGCCAGGACATGATCGTATTCGACCAGTACCAACCGGCCGGCTCGCAGTACCAGATGCTCGGTCAGCGCCCCACGGCCGGGGCCGATTTCAAGGACCGCATCCTGCGGGTCGATATCGGCACTACGGATGATCTTATCTATGATATTCCGATCAACCAGAAAATTCTGCCCAAGGGATTTAAGGGGACGACGGCCACTCATCGGAACCCCTCCCCGACCCGGTCCAGCTCCCAGGTAGCAACGGCATCAAGGGTCTGTTCGGAAAACATGCCATTCTCCAGGTAGAAATTACCCGGCACCGCCAACATGGCGGCATTATCGCCGCACAGTGCAGGGCTTGGGATATGCAGATCAATTCCGAGCCGCTCCGCCATTTTCCCCATATGACGGCGCAGGCCGCTATTGCAGGCGACCCCGCCAGCCACAACAAGGCGGCGCACACCGGTCTGCCCCAGGGCTGCCTCGGTTTTTGCCACCAGCACGTCACAGACCGCCTCCTGGAATGAGGCACAAAGATCATTTGCCGTGGTACTGGGAATAACGACCGGATTCCTTTTGATGTACTGAAACATGGCGGTTTTAAGTCCACTGAAGCTGAAATTCAGGCTGCCGTCCCGCAAAAGCGGCCGTGGCAGCTGCACTGCCTTGCCATCCCCTTCTCGCGCCATGTCATCAATTCTGGCCCCGCCAGGGTAATCCAAGCCAATAATTTTGGCAGTCTTGTCAAAGGCCTCGCCAGCCGCATCATCCAGGGTCCTGCCCAGGGTCCGGTAACGGCCGAATCCCTGTACATGGTAGATATGGGTGTGGCCTCCCGAGACCACCAGGGCCAGAAAAGGAAACTCCACCGGTTGTTCCAGGAAAACCGCCATGAGATGACCTTCGATATGATGCACCCCGACAAAGGGAATGTTCCGGGCAAAGGCAATGGCCTTGGCAGCGCTCACCCCCACCAGCAGCGCCCCGTTCAGTCCGGGTCCGCGGGTGACGGCGATCCCCTCTATGGCGGAAAGATCGGTGTCGGCCTCACGAAGCGCCTGGCTTATAACCGGCGAGATCATCTCCAGATGCTTGCGTGATGCGATTTCCGGAACAACACCGCCATATTCGGCATGAATGGCCACCTGCGAAGAAACGACGGAAGACAATATCTTCCGTCCGTCACGCACTACGGCCGCTGCAGTTTCATCACAGGATGTTTCTATTGCAAGAACGAGCATTTAATCACAAAACCTTACCACGGAGACACAGAGGCACGGAGAATTTCGAAGTATATAAAAAGCAATCCTGAAGCAGTGAAAATCATCTCAACAAAGATGTGCTCCACAATTCAGAATGGCTTTCCCTTCGTGCCTCCGTGGTGGATTTTCAATTTTTACAACAAATTCGCTGCCAGTTCGGCCAGTTCCGACCGTTCCCCTTTAGTCAACGTCACGTGGGCGGATATTCTTTCATTTCTGAATTTTTCCACCAGGAAGGTGAGACCGTTGCTGGATGAATCCACATAAGGATTGTCAATCTGGTACGGGTCGCCGGTCAGGACAATCTTGGTCCCCTCTCCCACTCGGGTAACTATGGTCTTTATCTCGTGGGGAGTCAGGTTTTGAGCCTCATCCACAATCATGTACTGTTTGGGGATGGAGCGGCCACGGATGTAGGTCAGCGGCTCTATGTCCAGGAGTCCCATGGAGATCAACTCCTTGTATCCCTTGCTGTGGCGTTTTTCCGACTCGTGACCGGATATCAGCAACTCCACATTGTCAAATATCGGCTGCATCCATGGGGTCAGTTTTTCCTCGATATCACCGGGAAGAAAACCCAGGTCCTTGCCCAGGGGAAAGACCGGTCGAGAGACCAGAAGACGGTTGTAGACATTTTCCTCGGCAACCTTGTGCAATCCGGCAGCAATAGCCAGCAGTGTTTTTCCAGTTCCTGCCTTACCCACCAGGGTCACCAGCTTGATATTGTCATCCATCAACACATCCAGGGCAAACGATTGCTCGCGATTACGCGCAAAAAGACTCCAAATCCCCTCTTTGGGGATCTTGCGAACCGGCACGATATGAGCGCTGGCAGCGTCATAGCGACAAATGGCTGTATGCGAGGGGTTCAACCTGTCGGCGATGGTAACGAATTCATTGGGGACAATGCCTTCAGGAGCCTCCAGCCACCCCTGCCCGTAGAAACGGTCTACCTCTTCGGCTGACATTTCAATATTGCGCGTGCCGGAATAGAGATCCTGGATATCCACCTTGTCCGATTCATAATCCTCGGCGACCAGACCTATGGCATCGGCTTTAATGCGGAGGTTGGTATCCTTGGTGACAAAGACCAGCGGGATTTCCGGATGCCGGTCCCGCACATCAAGCGCCACCCCGAGAATGCGGTTGTCACCACTGTCAGAGCGGAGGTCCACCGGCAGGTGTCTTAAGAATTTTTCCGAAAACAATTCCACACGCAGTGTGCCCTTTTCCGGCATTGAAATGCCAACTGCCAGGGACCCCTTTTCACGCATGGCATCAAGGATGCGTGATACCTGGCGGGCGTTGCGACCGGTCTCGTTCATGTCCTTCTTGAAACGATCGATTTCCTCGATAACCGTAATCGGGATAATAATGTTATTTTCCTGGAATTTGAAGAGCGCCTGGGGATCATGAAGCAACACATTGGTATCGAGGATGAAGTTTTTCACTGGTAACCTTTCTGTCAGTTGGAGAGTGGAAGCTAGAAAATGCGACGTTATTATTTCTCGATAATCTGGACCTTCAGTCCTTCCTGCTTGCCAAGAATCTTGATCCAGATTGGTCGATTGCGATACATGGCATCCAGGATAACCTCGCCTTCCTTGTTGATGGCGGAGAGAACGCTTTCCGGGGAATCGGAGATGGTAAAGTAGGTATAGATGCCGGTCTTATAGATTTCTTCTTTCGTAAAAGGGCGTTCCGGCGGCAGTGAGCAGGAAGCGCAGAACAGGAGGATCAAGAACAATGCGGACAAGGTTTTCATGGATAAACTCCTTTTACGTATCCGAGTTTCAGTCGGAACTCCGACTACATTCTACAACGGCATCGCAGAAAATTGCAATCTCATCGCTCGTGGTAAACCAGCCGGGGCTTATCCGCAAGGTGCCGCCCGGAAAGGTTCCCAGACTCCTGTGGGCATGTGGTGCGCAGTGCAGCCCGGCGCGAACAGCAATATCAAAACGCTGATCAAGCATGAATGCAAGCATTGCCGGATCAAGCCCCTCACAGGACAGGGATAGAACGCCGCCATGATCAGCTTGATCAACTGGCCCATACAGGGTTATCCCAGGAACAGAGGCCAGCCTTTGCGAAGCAGATGCAACCAGCTTTCGTTCCTTGTCGCCGATAACATCAGCACCAAGCTTCAGGACAAACTCGACACCGGCCTTGAGTCCGGCAATACCAGGCAGGTTGTGCGTTCCAGCTTCAAATCCCTCCGGCATCATATCAGGCTGTTCTTCATCAGTCGAATTGGTGCCGGTCCCCCCGGCCAAAAGCGGCCTGAGCGTCACCGCAGATGCTGCATACAGGAAACCGGTGCCCTGGGGGCCAAAGAGCCCCTTGTGTCCAGGCACCGCCAGCAGATCAATGCCGGTATTTACCACATCAATCGGAACACTGCCCGCCGACTGGGCCGCATCCAGCAGAAACAGCGCACCGGCTTCCCGGGCAATGGCGGCAAGGCGGTCAATTGCCTGGATCGTGCCGGAAACATTGGAAACGTGCCCTACGGCAATCATGCGTGTATTGCTTCTAAGGGCACGCCGGACATCTTCAGGATCAACACGCCCGTCGCGCCCGGCCTGGACAATGGTCAGTTCGATACCCTGGCTGCGCAGCAGGAAAAGTGGGCGAAGGAGCGAATTATGCTCCATGGAGGTGGTAATAACATGGTCACCGGGAAAGAGTATCCCGCGCAATGCCAGGTTGAGAGCTTCTGTGGCACTGTGACAGATGATGACCCTTGATGAATCCGGAATGGCAAACAGGGCGGCAATTGCCTCTCTCGTCTGAAACAGGATGCGCCCGGCCTCCATGGAACGCCGGTGGCCGGCCCGGCCCGGCGAGGCACCGATTTCCCGCATGGCATGCATGATCGCCTGATAGACAGATTCAGGTTTGGGAAACGATGTGGCGGCATTATCGAGATAGATTGACATGGTAATTACCGTATTAGTAGGTTAGAAATCATCTTTTACCGTACTTATCCTGTGTATCCGAACTAAGGAAGTGCCGGCGGCTTCTCAACAAGCCACGGCGCTACATTTACCGTCCCGGAGCGGGAATCTTTCGATGAATCGAACAGTCTGGACATGATAGCTGCTTCATCATTGCTGCCCCACCAATTCTGTATGGCACTTACGTTTTCCCGACCGTTATTTGCCAGATTATAGCCGGCATTTCCGCTGAAGGCGCTTGCCCAGACAATCCCACGGCCGTCATCCATCCGTATGCCGTCACCCGGATTATCTGCAAACAGGCAGCGCTGGACCTTGACGCGTGCTCCGGAGAGATGCAGACCAACATCATCGTTTTTCTCAAAACGCGACAGGAGCACCTGCCCTTCTCCTCCTTTGAGCAGTGCTCCAACACCGTTTGACACCAACGCACACGAATTGAATTTGACCCGGCACTCATCAGCCATGATTCCCTGTTGATTACTGCCGCTGACATTCACCATTGTCAAAGCCAATGACGAACGGTATGCAACAACCCCCCTGCGATTGTTGGCCAGGGTACCCTCGCGCAGGTCCAGTTCACTGTCGTGGGCCTCAAGCCCGGTTTCGCAATCGCTGACAGCAACCGTTGTCAGGGCGACAATGCTGTCCCGCAGACGCAAACCGGTACCAGCCCGGCTGATTGTCAACCCTTTGGCGGAAAACTTGGAAAAGTGGGCCTCAATGGCCGTTTCAGCACCTTCAAAACGAATGTTGTCACACTGGTTGCGCTTTTCGCTGGAGAGCAGCAGTATACCGCCCCAATCGCCTCTGGCAGCTTCTGCAAAATTTGGCGCAAAAAGTACTGGCTTTTCTACTGTTCCACTGCATTGGAGCCTACCCATAACAACCAAACGTGGAGTCTGATGCAAAATCGCCGATTTCATGAAACGCACGACTGTCCCTGGCTCGATACGCAGGGTAGCCTGAGGCGCAATCACCAGGGAACCACGTACAAGAACGGTCCCGCTCCAGGTTACATCTTCTGCAAGGGTAGCATTTTCATAGCTGAAGTCGCCCTGGGTAACAACCTCTCGACGCACGATAGTCGAAGATGGTTTGACAGAGGCATTACGGACCAAAGGAGTTGAATTTTTAAAAGGTATGCCAGGCTTCGAGGGGGGCGCACCTTCGACAGCAGCGAAGAGATGCGTGAGCCCGCCGGTCAGGAAAAACGCGACTGCGCAGATTATGCTGGTTTTGAACGCACGGGATAAAAACACGAACTTGATTGAGGAAATCACTGATCATTTTCCTCACGGACCAGGATGCGGTTCTTGCCGGCCCCCTTGGCCTGATAAAGCAAATGATCGGCCACGGCAACCAGAGCCTTGCCATCTTCTGCGTCGCGAGGATAGCTGGAAATACCTATGCTGACGGTCACCGGCTCTGTCATGTTGCTACGCAGCAGCTTCCTGCTGTTGGCAATGACCCGCAGCCTGATCCGCTCCGCTGCCTTGCGGGCGCTATTGATATCTGTTTCAGGCAGAATCACGATGAACTCCTCGCCACCATAGCGGAAAGCGAAATCTATAGTTCTCAATGTTTTTTTGATGGTCTGGCCGATAGTGGCCAAGACCCTGTCGCCCATGGGGTGGCCAAAGGTGTCGTTAACCTTTTTGAAATTATCGGCATCAATCAGCAATATTGAAAACGACTGGCTGAAGCGGCGCGCACGTTCCAGCTCCTGGGGAAGCACCTTGTCAAAATAGCGGCGGTTGTATAGCCCGGTCAGCACATCGGTGATAGCCATCTGACGGGTTTCATGATGCAGTTTGGCATTTTCGATAGACATGGCGGCAAATGATGCCAACAGTGAGATCAGAGACATCCTGCTCTGGTCAAAGGTCCGGGGTGCAAAATCATCCAGGTACAACACTCCCTGGATTTTGCCCTTTGTTACCAGCGGAATACAGATAAGAGACCGAATCCCCTCATGCAGCGCCACAGGGTTATTAAAAAAATTCGTCAGCTCCGTATCCTCGACAAAGAGAATCTCGTCGTGTCGAAGCAGTTGGTCGGTCAAACCACCAGGAGCTACAATCCACGAATCAAATGCAACGAATTCAGGACTCAAACCTGCATGAGCCCGCAGGGTCAGCAGACCAGTACGGTTATCGTATAAAGCAACACTGCCGGCCGGCATCCCGGCAAAACTCATGGCACTTTCGAGAATGGCACTTAGGAGGGTATCAAGATCTATGGACGAAACCGAGGCCTGCGCCACACCAATCAGGTCGTTGAGGGCCTGTACCTGCCCCTCAAGCTCGTTTATATTACATTTATCACAAGCTGAAGCGGGTGTGTTCACATCGTACTCCTGAAAGGATAGCATTCATTTTTAACACACATTGGCAGTACTGTAAATTTATTGTTGTACCCATATGTTGCATATGATTTTTTATTCGCCGATAGTTTTTAGTGAACTTTTATCAGATTAGTCTCAACTAATTAAACTGAATAGTACTAGTAAGTTAGCGAAATTGTTTTCTTCGTGAAAGTACGGAAAATAATTTGTAACCCGCAAAATTAATCTATTGACACGACATATATGTTGTGGTTTAGTCTTTGCCGTCCCACCAAATGTTGTGGTTGCGCGCAAGTTTCCCTTACTTCATCCAATCTATCGATTTGACGGCATATTTCACGTCTCAGGGAGAATTTCATGAAAAAAGACACCTCAACTGACAGCATTCCGGGTATTTCCAAAAATGCCCTCACCGTATTGGAAAAGCGTTATCTCAGACGCGATACCCAGGGAAAAACCCTTGAGACACCGGCCGACATGTTCCGGCGCGTGGCAGTAACAATTGCCGCACCGGACAAAAACTTTGACAAAAAAGCTGATCTCAAGGGGCTGGCCGACACCTTCTACAACATGATGACCAGCTTTGAATTCCTGCCCAACTCCCCGACCCTGATGAACGCCGGCCGCGAACTGGGACAGCTTTCAGCCTGTTTCGTGCTGCCGGTTGGCGACTCCATGGAAGAGATCTTCGACGCAGTGAAATTCACCGCCCTGATCCACAAATCAGGCGGCGGCACCGGCTTTTCCTTCTCGCGACTGCGTCCTGCCAATGACGTTGTCAGCTCTACCACCGGCATCTCCAGCGGGCCGCTCTCCTTCATGCGCGTATTCGACATAGCCACCGAAACCATCAAACAGGGGGGCACACGCCGCGGCGCCAACATGGGTATCCTGCGGGTCGACCATCCGGACATCATGAATTTCATCATGTGCAAGGCCGACCAGAAACACCTCAACAACTTCAACATCTCCGTCGGTCTGACCGAAGAATTCATGCAGGCTGTGGAACGTGACGACGAGTATGACCTTCGCAACCCCCGGGACGGCAAACCAAGCGGCACCCTCAATGCCCGCAAGGTATTCCAGCGCATCGTCAAGCAGGCCTGGGAAAACGGCGAGCCGGGCATCATCTTCCTCGACCGCCTCAATCGCGATAATCCCACGCCCCATATCGGCGAGATCGAATCCACCAATCCATGTGGCGAGCAGCCGCTCCTCCCCTACGAATCCTGCAACCTCGGTTCGATCAACCTGGGCAAGTTCATCAAGAACGGCGTCATCGACTGGAAGAAGCTCAAGGAGGTCATCCACAACGCGGTCCACTTCCTGGACAACGTCATCGAGGCCAACAACTACCCGTTGCCGCAGATCCACGACATGACCCACGCCAACCGCAAGATCGGTCTGGGCGTCATGGGCTGGGCCGATATGCTGATCCTGCTGGGAGTTCCCTACAGCTCCGTTGAGGCGGTCAAGCTGGGCAAAAAGGTGATGAAGTTCATCAATGACGAGGGGCACCTGGCTTCCCAGGAACTGGGCAGGAAGCGCGGCTCGTTCCCCAACTTCAAGGGTTCGATCTTTGACAGGAAGGGTGCGCCCCCCATGCGTAACGCCACCGTTACCACCATAGCACCCACCGGTACCATCTCCATCATCGCCAATGCCTCATCCGGTGTCGAGCCGCTTTTTGCCGTATCCTATATCCGCACCGTAATGGACAAGAATGTCATGATCGAGGTAAACCCTTGCTTTGAGCAGATCGCCAAGGAACGGGGCTTCTACTCCGAGGAACTGATGAAGCAGATCGCCGAGCACGGCACGCTGCACGATATCCCGGAGATCCCGGTAGATGTGCGCAATGTCTTTGTCACGGCACACGACATCACCCCCAACGATCACATCCAGATGCAGTCTGCCTTCCAGCTTTACACCGATAATGCCGTCTCCAAGACTGTAAACTTTCCCAACACGGCCACCATTGACGACGTGGAAAACGCCTACATGCTGGCTTACCAGACCGGTTGCAAGGGTGTCACCATCTACCGCGACGGTTCCCGCGACGAGCAGGTGCTCTCCACCGGCAAGAAAGACGAAGTGCCGCTTGAGTCGGTGCTGGTGGAAGAGGATAAAAAGGCCATCAAACGAGATCGCCCCAAGGCGCTCAAAGGGTGGACATATCAGATGCAGACCGGCTGCGGCCAGCTCTACATCACGGTCAACGAAGACAATAACGGCCTGTTCGAACTCTTCACCACCATGGGCAAGGCCGGCGGATGTGCCGCTTCCCAGAGCGAGGCCATCGGCCGCATGGTATCTCTGGCCTGGCGCAGCGGTATTCAGGCTCGCCAGGTCATCAAACAGCTCCTGGGAATCTCCTGCCACTGCCCATCCGGCTTCGGAGACAACCGCGTGCTTTCATGTGCTGATGCCGTGGCCAAGGCCATCCAGACCCACCTGATAGCCAACGGTTACGACATCAACGCCGAAACAGCGAAACAGGAGCGCGGCGCCTGCCCGGAGTGCGGCGGCATTGTCGAGCATGAAGGGGGTTGTTCGGTTTGCCATGTCTGTGGGTATTCCGAGTGCGCTTAAGACACTCTCTGCAATGAGCAGCCCCTGTTACAGCAGGATGTTGAGCAGTATCTGCTGAAAGCGAAACCGGCGTCTCGGGATATTCCCGACGCCGGTTTTTTGTTTGATTCCGAAATATTTATGGAATCCGGAAAAGAAGGCGATAAACCTCCGTACCGATTCTTCCCTCAGAACAAGTCATCACTTTCCATATTCAGACCAACCGAGAGTCATCCTATTGTTGACTGAACAGATGTCTTCCATCTGTTTTTGCCGCTATTTTCATGTTCTTGGGAGCATTGCAACAGAAGCATTGACATCTTCATTAAAATGTGAAATATTCACATTTAACGCGTTGATTATTCCAGGGATCATAAATCATGACAGACAGCTTGATTACAAAATCAGATGAAGCGACCAATGATATCCATTGCGAGGACACGGCTTTATTCAGAACGCTGAATCGCCTGCTGGTCCCGCTGGCTCGTCTTTGTCTGGCGAATGGCATTACGTTTGCGACTGCCGATGAGGTCCTAAAGCTGGCTTTTGTGCAAGAAGCGAACGCATTGCAGCCGGGGGCGCCGGAACATGGCAAGGTTAGCCGTATCAGCACCGCCACAGGTATCAACCGTCGTGAGGTCACGCGCTTGACCAAACTGGAGGCGCCTGAACGAGCAACCAAACAACCGCTTGCCTCCGAGATACAGGCACGCTGGATGACAGACCCTTCCTATCGCGACCAAAATGGTGCGCCAAACACGCTAAACCGCCTGGGACCCGCGCCGAGCTTCGAAGCCCTTGCACAGACGGTTACTCGAGATGTCCACCCCCGCAGCGTCCTCGACGAGCTGATCCGTTTAGACCTTGTCAATTATGACGAAAAACTCGACCTCGTTTCCCTCATTCGTAATGATTTTGTCCCAAGAGTTGATTCCCGGCAGATGCTGGGCTTTTTGGGCGACAACGTCGGGGATCACCTCAATGCAGCCATCGCCAATGTTTTACACGACGGCAACAGCCATCTCGAACAGGCTGTCTTTGCCGATGAATTGTCCGCAGAGTCGATCGAAATTTTACAACCGCTGGTCAACTCCCACTGGAAGGCACTTCGTGAAGAGATGGTGCCTGTCATTACAACCCTTATCGAGGCTGATAAACTTGCAGGGCGCCCACAGGACCAGCGTATCAGAATCGGACTTTATACCTTTGCCGAAAAGACAACAGATTCACCAACATCACAAGAATGCGGTGCTACCCGCCGTTTTCGAAAATCAGCTCCAAAGGAAAAACCAGAATGAGATCCAGCTACTTACTTAATTATTGGTCTGCATGGCGGTTAATTGCCGTCTGTCTTGTCAGCGCTGCCATCGTCACAGGATGCGGTCAGAGTGCCGGAGACGGGTCTGTCGCCGGAGTCGGCACCGGAGGTACCGGCAGCTTTACGACTTCCATATCCGGCAAGGTGGCCGATGGTTATCTCGTCAACGCTACGGTGTTCCTTGACAAGAACGGCAACTACCAACTGTCCGCGGGCGAACCGTCCACTGCAACAGACGCAAATGGCGCCTACAAGCTGAATATTGATCCTGCGGATGTGGGCAGGTACCCCCTTGTTGCGTTGGTTTTACAAGGGGTCACCATCGACAAGGACACAAACAGTGCAGTTACACGCAGCTATGTCCTCAGCATGCCAAAAGAGAATGTCAGCGGTACGGTCAGCAGCAACTTTATCAGCCCCATATCATCACAACTTCGCGAAATGATGGAAACAGGTAAATATACCTCCATGCAACAAGCCTCGGACGCCTTGAATACCAGGATGGGACTACCGTCCGGAACCAACACAATGGCTGATTACATTGCTACCAACAACACAGCCATGCACACCGTTGCCCAGAACATGGCAACCCTTATGGGAAACCAGATGGGACAGATAATCGGCACGGGCGGCTCAACCATGACCGTTGACGTCAATCGCTACCGCAGCATGATGGGAACGATTTTCAGTAATATGACAACAGTCACGGGGACTAACCCTCAAACCGGCATGATGGTTCTCAACAGCACCATGACAACGATGTTGTCCAACATGCCTCAGGCGCTTGTGGGGCAACCATACCGGAATATGTCATCCGCCTATCGGGGCATGATGGGGGGAAGATAGGCAGGAAGGGAATAAGTCGGGCTAAACGTTACAATCGCAACTCGTTCAAGACCAAAAGGAGAATCACCATGAAAATGCAGTCAGCAGCAGTACTAAGTATTATTTCGGCAATCATTATAGCTGGTTGTGGCAGCAGCGGTACAAGCTCCTCTGTGACCCCTTCCAACAATTCAACGACCTCTATCACCGGCAAGGTAGCAGATGGCTACCTGGTCAACGCCACGGTATTTCTGGACAAAAACATCAATTACCAGCTGGATGCAGGTGAGCCTAACGCTGTTACGGACACCAACGGAGCTTATTCGCTGCTCATTGACCCCGCCGATGTGGGTAAATACCCGATTGTGGCAATAGCGACCAAAGGGGTTACAATCGACAAGGACAATAATTTGCCCGTTGCCAGCACATATGTTCTCAGTATGCATGCAGTTGCCGTTAACTCCACCACTGACGGTGTTTCCGGAACAGTCAGTAACTTTATCAGTCCCATGTCCTCACAGATTCGTGAACTGATGGAAACCGGCAAATACGCCACCATACAGGATGCCATGAACGAGCTGGGTACGAAACTCGGCTTGGCAGCAGGCATTAATATGATGGCCGACTACATTGCCGCCAACAACACGTACATGCATACCGCTGCCCAGAACATGGCCGGACTGATGGGAAGCCAGATGTCCACTGTCTTGGGTAACAACGGGGCAACCACCACTGTTGATGTTAATCGCTACCGTGGCATGATGGGTACGATATTCAGCAATATTTCCTCTGTCAAAGGGTCTGGTCCCAATACCCAAACGACAATGACAAACTTGATGGGCACCATGCAGACAAACCTTCCTAACATTATTCCTGGGCAACCATTCCGCAACATGTCAACTGCCTTTCGGGGCGTGATGACAGGAGGAACTACAGGCGGGATGTCCGGCGGGACGACTGGGGGAACTTCAGGCGGGATGATGGGGGGGCGAACATCGGCTTCCACCGGGACCTGGACATCGACCGGTGGGATGATGTAGATATAGCCGGGACAGGTTACCACATTTACTTAGCAGGCATAAACGGCCACTTACCCAGGTAAGCGGCCGTTTGTTTTTCAGGTGGCAATCTTAGCGCCACTTATCTCCTATCGCCTCTGTGTCTGATCTCTTTTGGCCAGTGGGATCTCGGCAGGTCTGACCGTGAGCCGTCCCTGTCCCTGGAATACTGCCAGCGGTCACCCTGATAGTAATAATTGTAACCGTTCTGATGGTAATACCGATCCGGCCCCAGATCAATTACCACCGGGAGGGGTGGCGGCAATAACACGTCAACGCCTCCATGTCTTGACGGAACGATACACGCTGTGAGCATAAGCACCACGAATAACGATATAAGCACCAAACGTGACAAGCTTTTCATATTACCCCCTTTTCTGTTACCTGAATTTAAGTTTATTATAGCACACTCTCGAATGTGGGGCATCCATTGGGATAATTGACCATTTAGACTTGTTCTTTGATTGCAAGTTGAGTACATGGGATCTGAACTTGATAACTTGAATGCCGTTAATACCATTTAATAATTATAAAAACGACACGAATACTAATGCCCGAAGCCACAGCAACTTGACATCTGACAAACAAAAATGTCATAAACAAAAAAGTGAATTAAAGACACGGCTGGGGACTTTCGTGCGGATAATTAATGCAATATGTATCATTTTTGTCATAGTTGTCTGCGTCGCAAATGTCAGCTTCGCGTCATCAAAGGCTAATATCACCCATCTGGATGGTAGTGGCGTATTGATCAGGGGCACCTCTCGCTATGCACTAACTAAAGGTATTTCCCTTCAATCCGGAGATATCATGGAATTCAATGAGCATACACATGCACAGGTCGAATTTCTAGACGGCGCCAGAGCAGCATTCGGAAGTTCAAGTCGAATCTTCTGGTTTCCCCAATCAAATAATGAACGGAATTCCACCAAATTATTTTTGCTGTCTGGGGCGGCCAAGATCGTTGTACCTAAAGGTGCCCAATCGTTACGGATTGAAACACAATATCTGGATTTAGTTATCAATGAAGCGATAAGTATAATTCTGGCATCTGACAAAGAAAGCGAAGTATTCGTTGAGTCTGGAACAATAAGGATCAATGGTGAGAGCAATACATTGAAACTCAGGGAGGGTGAGTATTGTCTGCAAAAGACCGGTCGCAAGCTGTCAATTTCAGCTATACCACCGAAATCTTTTGTTTCGGTGCTGCCAATGCAATTTCGGGATCCTCTGCCGCATCTGCTTTCGAGACTGGGTAATCGCAACCCACCACGGGCCAAACCACGCAATTTCACCTATGATGAGGTTGAGCCGTGGCTGAACGGTCCGCCGAAAGTTCGTAAATATTTTGCTTATCAGTGGCGATCAAAAGTCAAAGATGCAGTTTTTCGTAAATCTCTTGAACGCGACTTATCAAAACACCCAGAATGGGGACATGTGCTTTATCCTGCGAATAATGCCGATCAGAACAAAAAGCACGGTACCGGAGCACCTTGAGTTAGAAATGGTTTGACCGTGAATATGCGTTAAAGGAGCCATCATGAAACTTATAATTAAATTCAATCTGGTATTTATTGTGATCTTTCTACTTGGCTTGTTAGTAGCAGGAAAAGTTTCCCATACTTTACTTCAGAATAATGCCAGGGACGAAATTATCCAGAATGCCCGTGTAATGATGGAGGCGGCACTTGCGCAACGCACTTATACCATCACTCAGATCAAGCCATTGCTTGACAACCAGATGATCTACTCTTTCCTGCCGCAAACAGTACCCGCCTACTCCGCTACAGAAACGTTCAATATACTCCACAAGAAATTCCCAGACTACAGCTACAAGGAAGCAACACTTAATCCAACAACTCCACGGGACCGAACAACTGACTGGGAAGCCGACATTGTCAATCAATTTCGTGAAGGACGGGCAAAGGTCGAATTGATCGGCGAACGAGATACACCTACAGGTCGTTCCCTATATTTGGCACACCCCATTCAAATAAAGGACAAAGGCTGTCTTAAATGCCACAGCACTGTGGACGTTGCCCCGAGGACCATGATCGAACAATACGGCAATGCAAACGGATTTGGCTGGAAAATGGATGAAATAATCGGTGCCCAGGTAATTTCAGTACCAACCAAGGTAGCGCGGACCCGGGCAGATCAAGCATTCAAGATATTCATGGTCTCGCTTACTGCGGTATTTCTGTTCATTTTTGTAGCATTGAATCTAATGCTGACATTTATTGTTATCCGACCTGTTACACAACTCGCCGCAATGGCGGACAAGGTAAGCCTTGGTGACTTTGATACACCAGCTTTCAAGGCAACAAGAAACGATGAGATTGGACGACTGGCAACCTCTTTCGGGCGAATGAAAAAGAGCCTGGAAAAAGCAATGAAGATGCTCGACAACTAGATGGAACTGCCCAAATATATCGGAAAATACGAAGTTATTGAACTTATAGGCAAAGGCTCCATGGGTCTTGTCTACAAAGGCTTTGATCCGCTCATTCGCCGTGCCGTGGCACTTAAAACCATTCGCAGAGATCGTGTATCAAGTGATGTCGATGACAGTCTGGAGCGTTTCAAACACGAAGCGCAGGCTATCGGTCGGCTATCTCATAACGGCATTGTCTCTGTTTACGATTTTGGTGAAGAAGAGGATTTTGTCTTTCTTGTTATGGAGTTTGTAGAAGGCCATAACCTGAACGAATATTTTTCACAAGGAAGACGTTTCAGCATTGAAGATTCTGTAAGCATTGTTGCCCAACTGCTGGATGCACTTGACCATGCCCATGAACAGGGGGTCATTCATCGAGACATTAAACCCGCCAATATCATTTTAAAGTCAAATGGGATGATTAAGATTGCCGACTTCGGTATTGCCCGTATCTACTCATCTGAGATAACTGAAGTCGGTTTAATCATGGGCACCCCCAGCTACATGGCTCCGGAACAGTTTCGCGGTGAGCAGGCCGATTGCCGGGCTGACCTATATTCGGTCGGGGTGCTGTTTTTTCAATTATTAACCGGACTGAGGCCGTTCAATGGCAATTATGACCAGTTAATATACAGCGTTTGCAACCAACCAGCGCCACATCCGTCTTTGACGGCATCAAACACCATAATTTCAAAGTATGATAATCTGGTTGAAAAAGCGCTAAGAAAAAGTCCTGCTGACCGGTTTTCCACTGCACGTGAATTCAGAAAAGCGCTCCTGGACATATATTCTTCTCCGTTTGTCAAACCGGTTTCAGAAGATACCATAATCCATGAGGGTATTTCAGGTGCTGGCCAACAGGTACAAAATGCGGGCGAAGTTTCTTCCAGCAAATCGGTATCAATTGATAAAAGTCTCACTCCTCTCGGCTGGGATCCGCTGGTCTTGAAAAATATCGAAAAACAATTGGCCGAATTCGTTGGTCCTTTTTCGCATATCATGGTTAAAAATGCCGCTATTGCAACGACTGATCCCGATACACTCTATTTGAGGCTGGCTGAGGAACTGGACAATAGTGAAGACCGGTCGGCATTTTTGAAATTTCGGCGGCAAGGCATTAGCAATACAAATGCCGTTTCGCTGGGTACCCCTTCTACCGGACCCCATGCTGACGAAAACAATAAACCAATTATTGCCTTCTCCGGACAAATAATCAGCGATGAAAAAATTGATTCTGCCACCCGCGAACTTTCGTCTTTTCTTGGCCCAATTTCAAAAGTCGTAGTAAAACGCGCTGCGAGCCAGTGTACTAATATTCGGGAGTTTTACGAACAACTGGCAGATAACATCCCGGATGAAAATGACCGGAAAAAGTTTATTAAGGCGATAGGCTTTACAGGGTAATAATCAGTAATACAACCATCAATGGAACCTTATACATCCTTTCCCATTGAATCAGATGATTCACAGAAGCTGGATAAATTGACAGAAACAGTATCTACGACCCTCATTATTTTTCCCAACATAATTAAATTCCAACAATTGATATGATATCACTCTTGATAACTTTCAAATTACAGTGATATGAGAATCAATTTCCACAAATCCCACACTAACCAGAAAGGAATATCATGAATATTTCTCCAAAATGTCCCACATGCAGTTCGGAATACACCTACGAAGACGGAGAGATGTACGTCTGTCCGGAATGCGGCCATGAATGGCCAAAGACCGCCGCTGAAAGCGCGGATGCCGAAACAATTGTGCGCGACGCCTTCGGGAATATACTCAATGACGGCGATTCGGTTACCGTCATCAAGGATCTGAAGATCAAGGGTTCATCAATATCTGTCAAGGTCGGAACCAAGGTGAAAAATATTCGTCTCATCTCCGGTGACCATGATATCGACTGCAAGATTGACGGCATCGGCGCAATGCAACTGAAATCCGGGTTCGTTAAGAAGGCGTAGCGTGAACAAGATGAAGAAGAAGGAATCCTTGCGTATACCCGCAACCAAAAACAGCTGTGTTTCTGTAGCACTACGCCAGATAAGGCAGACCAGAATATGTTTTTCCTGAAAAAATGCATTTGCGCCGCCCTGCTCCCGCCTGGCATGTTTATTCTGATCCTGCTTGTTGCGTCCTGGTGGCTCGGACGTCTTCGCCGCACGCTTGCAGCCTGCAATTGCCTACTCCTGGCGCTTCTGATCTGGGTACTGTCCACATCCCTGGTGGCCGACGCACTGATCAGCCGTCTGGAACATGGTCTTACCATCCCGACCCGGACGAAGGGTGACGTCATTGTCCTACTGGGAGGCGGACTCAATGACAAAGTTCCCGATATCACCGGCAGCGGTGCACCATCCGAGGCAATGATGCCCCGCATGGTCACGGCAATCCGCCTGCACCGACAACTGAACGTGCCGATCCTGGTTACAGGAGGAGCGGTTTATGCCGGCCGCTCGGCAGAGGCGCCGGTAGTCAGGCGTTTCCTGCTGGACCTGGGTGTTCCGGCCCATCAGATCCTGGTAGAGGACAAAAGCCGCGACACCATGGAAAACGCCCGTTTCAGCAGGGCGATCCTGCAACAGCACCGCTTCCGACAGCCGCTGCTGGTCACCTCCGCTTTTCACATGCGACGTTCCCTGGAGGCATTCCGGCGAGCAGGAATTGCAATAACACCGGTGCCGGCCAACTTCATTACCACACCTGAGCGAACCTTTATCTGGGCTAATCTGCTGCCGGAATCCAGGGCTCTGCATTGCACAGCAACCGCACTACGGGAATATCTTGGGCTCCTCTATTATCATCTCGGCGGTCAGGGAGGGCAGATGACAGGACAGGCAATAATAAAATAGCAGTTCAGATATATTTAAACCGGCCTCCCGCCTTTTCCACTCCCATAAACATTGAAAGAACGAGAAAACCAATGCTGCTTATCGGTAATTACAATCAACTAAAAATCGCCAGAATCACCGCCTCGGGCGCTCTTTTGTCGTCGGATGCCGGGGAGATACTACTTCCCGGAAGACTGATTCCCAAGGGAGCAGAGCCCGGCAGCGTGCTGAATGTCTTCATCTACGTTGATTCGGAAGATCGGCTGACAGCCACGACCAGGAAACCCCGGGCAGTGGTTGGAGATTTTGCCATTTTGAAGGTCAAGGACAATGTGACCGTCGGCACCTTCCTTGATTGGGGTCTGGAAAAGGATCTTCTGCTGCCTTTTGGAGAGCAGACTGCCCCTTTGCGAAGGGGAGACGAGGTGCTGGTATACCTTTATCTGCACAGCAGCGACCGGATTGCCGCGTCAGCGAGGATTGACAAGTTCCTCAAGCCGGCGGACGGCACCCTGGCAGAAGGGGACAAGGTTGAGCTGCTGGTCTATGCCTTCAGTGACCTGGGTGTCAAGGTCGTTATCAACAACGCCTTTGGCGGTCTTTTGTTTCGCAATGAACTTCTCATCACCCCGGCCTGCGGCGAGCGGCTGCAGGGATATGTGAAAAAGATCCGCGAGGATGGCAAAATTGATGTTACATTGCGCATTGGCGGCGCCCAGGAAGCGGAAAATGATCGACAGGTGATCCTGGATGCCCTGAAAGCACACAACGGCTTGCTGGCGCTGAGCGACAAAAGCACACCGGAAGCTATTGCCGAAACGCTGCGCATGAGCAAGAAGAGTTTCAAGAAAGCGATCGGCGGCCTGTACAAGGAAGGGCTAATCGACATAACACCCGAGGGGGTCAGGCTGCGCTCCGCTGCATAGCTGCGGGCGGGTGGTGCTGAAGCCAGACTTTCAGAAAGTATGCAACCAAACAATGCGGAGGAAAAATGACGGCTGAGGAAATCAAGAAGAAGATAGTCAAAATAGTTCTGCTGCTGATAGTGGCCGTAGTAGTTCTGTTCACCGGCTATGTCATGATTGCGCTTAACTGGAGCTATTCCAAGGGTGAGAGAATCGGGTATGTCCAGAAGTTTTCAGAAAAAGGGTGGCTCTGCAAAACCTGGGAGGGTGAGCTGCAGATGCTGCCGGTACCGGGTGCAATTCCGGAAAAATTCCTGTTTTCAGTACGTGACAAGACAGTGATAAACAAGATAAATTCATCCATGGGTAAAATGGTTTCACTCTCCTACGAACAACACAAGGGTATTCCCACAACCTGCTTTGGCGAATCGGAACATTTTGCTGTAGATGCCAAGGCGCTGGAATAAGGCAAAAGATCAACACATCCAACAACCACACGAGGTAACCAATGAAGATTGACGTCATATCCGCGCCCCCGCTCAAGCATGCCTCCCCTGCCCTGATCATCGGCTGTTTCGAAGATCTCCGCGATGAGCTGTTCAACGCTTGTGATATCACCCTGGACGGTTGTCTTGACCGTTTATTCACCAGCAAAGAGTTCAGAGGCAAGGTCAACAGCACCCGCCTCATTCACACCCTGGGCAAGCTGCCGGCCGAGCGACTGCTGTTGGTGGGGCTGGGTAAAAAGGGCAAACTGGATGAAGAGCGCCTGCGGCAGGCGGCAGGCAATGCCGTGCAGGCGCTGCGGGGAGCGAGGGTAGCCTCTTTTACCACGGCGCTGCATCTGGCCGGAAAGTCTGAAACTGCGCTGGAGACGGTCTGTGAAGGGGCTCTGCTGGGCAGCTACAGCTTTGATCAGTACAAGACCAAGGATATGGACGATCGTTTCGACTTTGAGGCCATGACCCTGCTGTTGCCCAAAGGAATGAACAAGAAGGAGGCAGGCCGCAAGGTCGAACGCACGGCTGCAATCTGCCGTGGTGTCAGTCTGGCCCGCGATCTGGTTTCCCATCCGGGAAATGTGGCCACAACCGGCTATCTGGCCAAAACTGCGCACGAGATTGCCGCTCGCCATGACCTGACCTGCGAGATACTGGAGCTTGACGAGTTGGAGCGGCTGGGGATGAACGCCCTGGTGGCGGTGGGCAAGGGTTCGGTCGAACCGCCGCGCCTGATCGTACTGGAATACCGGGGAGCCGGAGAAAATGAGCGGCCGGTGGTGCTGGTCGGCAAGGGGATCACCTTTGATTCCGGAGGGATCTCCATCAAGCCGGGAGCCGGGATGGAAGAGATGAAGACCGACATGGCCGGCGGCGCGGCAGTGCTGGGGGCCATGGAGGCAGCGGCAGCGCTGAAGATGCCGGTCAATCTGGTATGCATCGTCCCCACAGCCGAGAACATGCCGGACGCCAACGCCTACAAACCGGGCGACGTGGTCACTTCGCTGTCCGGCCAGACCATCGAGATCACCAATACCGACGCCGAAGGGCGTCTGGTCCTGTGCGATGCCCTGCACTATGCCCAGAGGTACAAGCCGACAGCCATGATCGACCTGGCAACCCTGACCGGGGCATGCGTGGTGGCCCTGGGACATGAAGCAAGCGGACTGATGAGCAATGACCAGCGGCTGGCCAATGCACTGAAAAAGGCCGGTGAAAACTGCGGCGAGCGGCTCTGGGAACTGCCGCTGTGGGATGGATACGGCGAGGCCATGAAGAGCGACATCGCCGACCTGAAGAATGCCGGCAGCCGCGACGGCGGCAGCATAACCGCCGGCTGGTTCCTGAAGCAGTTCGTCGGCAAAACCCGCTGGGCTCACCTGGACATCGCCGGCACAGCCTGGAGCGACAAGTCCCGCCCCTGCTCCCCAAAGGGTGCCACCGGCATCGGGGTGCGGCTGTTGATAGAGTACCTGCGGGGCAAATAATGGGAAGCACACAGCGCCATAATCGGCTATAACGCCCCCATGTCTACCCTTGCCTTTACCCTGATCATCATCTCGGCATTGATGCACGCCCTCTGGAACCTGTTGGTAAAGAGAAGCCGCCACAAGACCGTCTTTATCTGGTGGATGTTCGTCGCCTCCGGGGGGCTGTTTACCCTCGCCCTCCCCCTGGTTCCCGAACCGTTCAGTTGGCCGGGAGCCGAAACCATGCTGATGCTGGCCACCGGTGCGGTCTGTTTCGTACTGTACCACCTACTTAACGGCCGCGCCTACCGGGGCGGCGACCTGTCCGTTGTCTATCCTCTTTCCCAGACATCCATGATCTATGTTCCCTTGTGGGGAGTCACCCTGCTGGGTGAGCGGCTCTCGATACTTGGTGTCTGCGGCATCCTGCTGGTGATCTTCGGCACGTACTCCATCCAGCTGCAAAGGCTTTCTCCGGGCGAGATGTTGCGCCCATTCCGCAACCTGCGCAGCCCTGCAGTGCGGGACGCCCTGGCTGCAGGTTTCATCTACTCCATCGGCTCGATTGCCGAGAAGACAGGCGTGAAAAACTATTCGCCGCTCTACTTCACCTATATCCTGGTACTGATCATGTTCGTCCTGATGTCCTGCAACATGATGCGCAGCAAATATCGCGCACTGATCGGCGAGGAACTGCGCGAGCACTGGCGCCTGATCCTGTGCAGCGGTCCGGTGATGATGGCATCGTTTTTGACCTTCCGTTACGGTCTTAACATGTCACCCGTTAGCTACGCCATACCGGTTCGCCAGATCAGCATCGTCTGCGGAGTCCTGATCGGTATAATTTTTTTACGGGAATCATTCGGCCGGATCCGGCTGATCTCTGCTCTGTTCATCATGGCGGGTGCTGTTTTGATAAGGTTCGGTTAGGGAGGGCAGCTTGACATGGAGACCATCTTGGACTTTTTAGGGAAGTTATTCCCCGCAAGCTGCCATGCGCGCATCTATCTGGTGGGAGGCAGTGTGCGTGATCATCTACTGGGACGAGACAGCAAGGACCTCGATCTGGTGGCGGCACTGTCGGCGGATGAGCTCACATCTTGCGGCTTTCATCTGGTGGAGGGAAGAAGCACCGCACCGATCTGGTTCAGATACGACCAGACATTCGGGAAGATTGAGGTAACTGCTGTTGCCGATAGCGCCGACCTGAACCAGGACCTTGTCCGCCGCGACTTCACCATCAACGCCCTTGCCATGGGCCTGGCAGGGGAGATAACAGACCCCCTGAACGGCAGGCGCGATCTGGAGCAGCGCACCTTGAGGGCATGTTCACACGACACCTTCCTTGACGACCCGCTACGTATCTTCCGCGCCCTGCGTTTTGAGTCCGATGGCTGGCGGATGACACCTGATACCCAAGGGTTGATCCGTGGGCAGGACTGGACACAAAGGCTTGGCCACATCCCTGTTGAACGATTTTCCCGGGAAATGCTGAGGGCGCTGGAGGCATCCGAGCCGGAGCGATTCTTTCATGGCATGCTGGAGTTTAGTGCAGGTGAAAACCTGCTGCCGGAAATATTCCGCATGCCGACCATTCCCGCCGGCCCACCGGTGTACCACCCGGAGGGTGATCTTCTAACCCATTCCATTCAGGTTTTGCAGCGTGTTTCACAGTGCACCGGCGACCCATTGGCGCGCTTTTGTGCCTTGTTTCACGATATCGGAAAACTGGCCACGGATCCTGCATTATACCCCAGGCATCACGGCCATGATGAAGCAGGATCTTCCATGGCCCGCACGTTCTGCGACCGGCTTCGCCTGCCGACTGCGTACCGAATCGCCCTGGCCTGGTCCAGCAGGCTGCATGGCAAACTCAACCGCTGGAATGAACTGCGGGACGCCACCAGGATAAAAACAGCGGAACAGGCCATCAAGGCCGGGATCACGGAAATCCTGGGGCTGATATCGATGGCCGACAAGGCGGGCGGGTTGGAAAGCAAAGGATGGGAGAGCGCCATACAAGTCAGCGGCATGACAACTGCCTACCTGGGTATTGACCTTGTACAGCTTGAGGGCATGCCGGCCGGCAAGCGGTCTGATTTCATCCTGCAAAAAAGGGTGGAGATGCTGCGAAGGTTTTATTAGCAGGAACAGTCTATTCCGACATCTTCAGCCGGAAAATCCAGACAGCAGCTACAAAGGTAAACAGTGCCGTACCAGCCACCTGGAGTGCGAATACCAGCGGGAAGCTGCCGCTGACCAATGCCTGGCGGGCTCCTTCAAAGAGTGCCGTGGTGGGAAGTGCCCGTATCCATGGGACAAGCTCCACGGGGTAGGATGAGAGAGGAAAGAACAATCCTGACATGAATATCAGCGGCATGATCAGGACCGCCTCCACCTTGCCGATGGTCTCGGGCTTGTCCATGATCGTCCCGCTGATGACCCCGGCGCAGGAAAAAAAGGCTGAACCTGGTATCAGGAAAAGCAGGTAGGCCAGGAGATTGTCCAGCGGAAATCTGAAGGGTGTGATGGCAAAGATCACCAGTGCGACAACCAGCCCCTTGACCAGGCCATGGGAAAAACCGGACAGGATCTTGCCGATCACGATCTCGGAAACGGAGATCGGCGTTACCCGGTAGGAATCGATGGTGAACTGAACCCGGCGGTGGAACCAGAGGCTCCAGACACTCTCGCTGTAGGCAGCATTGACAGCTGTCATGGTGATAAGGCCTGGAGCGATGAACAGGCCGTAGGGCACCCCCTCCACCAGGCCAATGTAGCCCTTCATGCCGATGCCGAAGGCCAGGTAGATGGTCAGTGGATAGGCCACGACCGCCACCATCTCCGACAGGATATTGCGGCGCAGCACCAGCATGTCGCGCCGCCAGATCGCAAGCGAACCCCGCAAGGTCATTCCCGCACCCCCTTGCCGGTGAGGCTGATGAACACCTCCTCCAGGGTTCGTTCCCGCAGTGAGATGCGCCGGACCTCGGCACCGTTTAAAGCACCGATGACCTCGGACAGACACTCCCAATGCTCCAGCCCGACACACAACGTCTGGCCGGTCACAGCAACCTCGCGCACACAGGCCATTTCCCCGAGAACAGCAGCATAGCGTTCTGCATCGCCGCCAAACTCGATTTCATAAGCCATGCCACCTGCAAGACGACCTTTCAACTCCTGGGTGCTGCCCAGTGCTATCAGGCGTCCGTGATCCATGATGGCGATCCGGTCGCAGAGCTGCTCGGCCTCCTCCAGATAATGGGTGGTCAGGAAGATGGTCATGTTGCCGGCAATGGAGCGGACATAATCCCACACGGCACGACGCGACTGGGGATCAAGTCCCGTGGTCGGCTCATCCAGAAAGAGCACCTTCGGTTCGTGCAGCAGAGCCCGGGTTACAACCAGTCGGCGCTGCATGCCCCCTGAATAGGTATCGGGAAAATCCTTCTGCCTCCCTTCCAGGCCCATCAATTCCAGGAGTTCGTCAATGCGTCGGCGATAGCGTTTCGACTCCATACCGTGCAGGCGGGCATGGAGCTCCAGATTCTCTCGGGCAGTCAGATAGCGGTCAAGGCTGTTCTCCTGAGGAACCACGCCGATCAGACGACGAATCTCGCGACCTTGCGAACGGGTATCCAGCCCTTCCACAAGTGCTTCACCAGACGATTGGCGCATAAGTGTCGTCAGGATACGAATCAAGGTGGTCTTACCGGCTCCATTAGGACCTAGCAGACCAAAGATCGAGCCCTGCTCGACGTCGAGGTCAAATTCACTCAGCGCTGCGAGAGAGTCATATTGCTTGGAAAGCAAACGGGTTTGAATTGCAGAAGGCATGGTAATCTTATAGCATATTGCGGATGATTTTTTGCTAAAAGTTGACGGGATTTTATAGCATGGAATTTCCGAGACATCATCTCAATAGCAATCCAGAAACTGGAAATGTAAGTATTCCCTCCTGGCTGGCCTTACAGAAAACTATTGCATCCACCCCGACCACAATGGATTCCAAACTAGATCTTGATTATAACTGTTTCTTTCTGCTGTTGGTGATCCTGGAGTTACCTTACTGTGGGTCAGAATATTTCACTTGGTTGCTTCGTTATCAGCTTTCGATTAAATGGGGTATTTTAACAGGAGTTCCGTTGGAAGGATGGGGGGTATCCGGTCAGTGTCTATGCTACTGGTAGTCACATTTTGTCAGTATACTCGCAGTAAAATATTTTAAACAGACTGTTTTTTTAATTTCCCTGGTGTTATTATCAGATCATATGGAAGGAAGTACAAACCTATTAAAAGGAGGACTTACTTTTAATGGAAGACACTCCGCCAGGCTGTAACCAGACATAGGAAATAGAAGCATTCCAATTGTTGTACTGAATTGGATTAAAACCTAAAAGGTAATTGTAAACTAGAAAAGTGAAGCCCACCGTATGAAATGGTGGGCTTTTTATTTCCTGTAACAAAAAGGACACCGGGGTTCGAACTGACTGTAATTAGGGTTCCGTCCAGCATAGACATAAAAAAAACCTGCTTTCTTCACAGTCTAAACTGTGATAAAAACAGGTTCTTCTTAGCTGAAATCAGGATAACTAATTGATTTCATTGTATTGGTGCGTGGAATGGAATCGAACCATCACGGAGTTGCCCCCGCCAGCCCCTCAAGCTGGTGTGGCACATCTTTCCGCTTGACTTTGCATAATTATATATTTATAAAATAACCATATTTTACAGTTAGTTAAATCATTTTTGTTTCTTTGTGTTTCGGTATGTCTTAGTATATTTCTGCTGTTGCCAGACACAATTTAGTGGAAAAGTAGTGGAAAAATGTGACAAGGAGAGACCGTGATTTTCTCTGATCGGTATATAAAAAACCTAAAAGGTGAAATTAAAAAGTACGTTCGGAATGAAGGGAGAGGCTTTACGCTCGTAGTCATGCCCTCAGGTACAAAAACTTTTTACATCAGGTACACGTTTAAGGGGAAACAACAAGAACATGCTCTGGGTAAATACTTATCCAAGAGTGAGAACGATAAAACACCTACTCCAGGATTTGTGTCCCTAGCTGAAGCCCGTACTGCTTTCAATGAATGCGTTGAAATGCTAAAGAGGGGTGAAAATCCAAAGACTAAGAAGGTTGTTGTTGAACAAACAGTTAAACAAACAGATGAACAACCAGTTGAACCACCAGTAGTTGATACAACCTTCGGCAAGATGATGGAGAAGTTTCTAGAATGGTCGGAAAAGAATCATTGTGATCAGTGGTACCGTGATACCAAGTATACACTCAAGAAGCACGTACCCAAGGA
>JBGSQD010000281.1:0-11681 GCA_041738275.1 Geobacterales bacterium | reverse complement strand
GCAATGAGCTGACCTGGTCCGACGAGACCTACCGTATCTTCGGGATTCCCAAGGGGACACCACTGTCCTATGAGTCATTTCTGGATAGCATCCACCCGGAAGACCGGATGTATGTCGATACACAATGGATCGCAGCGCTCGGTGGAGAGCCTTACGATATTGAGCACAGGATCGTGGTGGACGGAAAGGTTAAATGGGTAAGGGAGAAGGCCTTTCTGGAGTTGGCCGGACCTGACAATCTGCTTGGCGGATTCGGTATTGTCCAGGATATCACGCAACGAAAAGAGGTGGAAGAAGAGTTGCGAAAAGCTCATGACGAGCTTGAAATGCGTGTCATAAAACGAACCGAGGAATTGGCTGAGAGCCTGGAATATCAGCGCCAGGAAATGATTGAAAGGGAAAAGGCGGAAGTTCTACTGCATCAGGAGACCCTGGCTCGATTGCATGTCGTTGAAGCCCTGCGCGAAAAGGAACAGATGCTGATTCAGCAAAGCCGCCAGGCTGCCATGGGGGAGATGATCGGCAATATTGCCCACCAGTGGCGGCAACCCTTGAATGCCCTGGGACTTTTTACGCAGAGACTCGGGTATTTCTACGGCACTCCCAACTTCAACAAGGAACTGCTGGACACATCCATAGCCAAATCAATGGAGATCATTCAGCACATGTCCAAAACCATTGATGATTTCAGTGACTACTTCAAACCTGATAAAGAAAAGACCGATTTCATAGTTGGCGATGCCGTCAATAATACCTTGTCTCTTCTGGAAGGAAGCTTTCAGAGCCCGAGAATCGGAATCACAATCGAAGCAAAGGATAATCCTGTCATTAATGGTTTTCAGAATGAATTTGCTCAAGTGTTGCTAAATATTCTAATTAATGCTAGGGATGCTATAATAGAAAGGGAAATAGTTGATGCAGAAGTGACAATTACCATAAGCAGTGAAGAAGGCAGCGCCATAGTGACCATTTCCGACAATGCCGGGGGCATACCCAAGGCGATTATAGATAAGGTGTTCGACCCTTATTTTACAACCAAAGGTCCACAAAAAGGAACGGGTGTCGGTCTGTTCATGTCCAAATCGATCATAGAGAAAAATATGGGGGGCAAACTGACCGTGCGCAATACGGACACAGGCGCTGAGTTCAGGATAGAGGTATAAAATGGCGGCCGCAGCAAATACAGCTAAAGCGTTTTCGATCCTGTTTGTTGAAGACGATGAGCTTATTTTAGAGCTTCAAGCCTCAATCCTTGCCGCAAACTTTCCCGATATCGTTTTCTACACAGCGGTCAATGGCAGATTGGGTCTGGAACTCTTCAAAACGCACCTGCCGGATATTGTCATCACTGACATTAACATGCCGGAGTTGTGTGGTGTGCAGATGTGTAACAGTATCCATGCACTCAAGCCGGAGACAAGGTTCATAGCCATTACCGGCAAATCAGGAAGAGTAGTTCTCCAGGATAATGACGGAAATGAGTTTGAGTTTGACCATGTAATTGTGAAACCGGTGGGCTTCCAAAATCTGTTTGCGGCGGTTGAACAGTGCATGGATAAGATCGCACATCAAGCCTGAATAACAATTCCCCGGATCAATCCCCCAGCATCTGCGCAAAAAAATCCTTCGCCATATCAGCAGATTCAACCCCTTTGCCTCCAGTACCACATGAAGTCAAGTTCAACAGGTGTTCCGGTATCTCCGCCAGGAAACGGCTGGGTTTGCGTTCCTCCAGCGTCCCGTATTTCCGGCGCGTCAGACAGCGGGAGATCGTCAGGTGTTGCCTTGCCCTGGTGATGCCGACGTAGCACAGGCGGCGCTCCTCGGCGCAGCTCGGGTCCTCCTCGATGGATCTTTTGTGCGGCAGCAGCTCTTCCTCCATCCCCACCAGGTAGACATGGCTGAACTCCAGCCCCTTGCTGGAGTGCAGCGACATGAGGGTGACCGCGTTCCGGCCATGCTCCTTGTCGTCTTCAGACGGCTTGTCCTCATCCATCAGCGAGATCCGCTCCAGAAAGGTCGACAGGGTGCCCCTCGGGTTCTGCTCTTCATACACAGCCAGGGAGTTGACCACCTGCTCGATGTTCTCGATATGCTTGCGGGCCTGAGCGGCATCGTTGAGGGTGCGGTACAGTTCGTCCTCGATGCGCAGGCGGTTGAACAGGGTGTTGACCTGCTCTCCCAGGCGGCTTTTGCCGAAGCCGGCAATCACCTCTTTCATCATTACGTGAAAGGCGGTCACCGCCTTTTTGGATGACACCGAGATGTCGGTGATCTCGCTGACCCGCCCCAGGGCCTCGAACAGCGGCACGTCATGCTCCATGGACCATTGATTGAGGTGGGTCAGGGTGTTGTCGCCGATCCCCCGGCGAGGGAAGTTTATGATCCTGAGCAGCGAGGCCTCGTCACTGGGGTTGTCGATCACCTTGAGGTAGGCGATGGCGTCCTTGACCTCCTTGCGCTCGTAGAACTGCATGCCGCCGATGACGACATAGGGGATGCGTTCCTGGCGCAGCTTTTCCTCGAAGGCCCGGCTCTGGGCATTGGAGCGGTACAGGATGGCCATGTCCGACCAGGACAGCTTTCCCTTGAACTGCTCCATCATCATGCTGTCCACGACCTTGGCGGCTTCCTCCTCCTCGTTGTCGGCCACGAACAGGTCGATCTCGCGTCCCTGGCCGCTGGCGGTCCAGAGCGCCTTGTCGGTGCGGATCGGGTTGTTCCGGATGACACTGTTGGCCGCATCCAGGATGGAACTGGTGGAGCGGTAGTTCTGCTCCAGCTTGATGACCTTGCAGCCATCGTAATCATGTTCGAAGTTGAGGATGTTCTGCACCTCGGCCCCGCGCCAGCCGTAGATGGACTGATCGTCGTCTCCCACCACGCAGATGTTGCGATGCTTTTTGGCCAGCAGCGAGATCAGCAGATACTGGGAGGCGTTGGTGTCCTGGTATTCGTCCACCATGATATAGCGGAAACGCTCCTGCCAGTGCCCCAGGATGGCGGTGTTGGATTGCAGCAACTTGACCGAGAGCATGATGATATCGTCGAAGTCGATGGCGTTGAAGCCCTTGAGCAGTTCCTGATAGCGCAGATATACGGCTGCGGTGGCCAGTTCGACTCGGTCGGAGCTTTCCGGTTTGAACTCCTGCGGGGTTGTCAGGCGATTTTTCAGCCCGGAGATCTTCCAGAGGAGCAGATTCGGATCGATCTGTTTGGGATCGATGCCGCGCTCGCGCATGGCCTGGCGCAGCACACCGGCCTGATCCGAGGTGGAGTAGATGGAGAAATTCGGTTTGAAGCCCAGGGCGCGGATATCACGGCGCAGGATCCGCACCCCCAGGGAGTGGAAGGTGGAGATGACGATGCCGTCCGCCATGGACCCGGCCATGGAGCTGACGCGTTCCCGCATCTCGCGGGCAGCCTTGTTGGTGAAGGTGACCGCCAGGATGTTCTCGGCAGGGATGCGCTTGTCTTTCAGCAGATGGACGATGCGGGTGGTGATGACCTGGGTCTTGCCGGAACCGGCGCCGGCCAGGATAAGCAGGGCGCCCTCGGTATGATGGACCGCCTGCTGCTGCGGTGGATTGAGTTTTTTCATGGTTATAAGTTTGTATCACAGAGGAGGGCAGGGAGGCAATTTTGTTTCCATTTACGGTTGTTAATAGGCGTTGACACTGTGTTTAAACGGGGTGTAAATAATGGCAGGTTTTTTTGCGTGGGGTTGATTGGCAGTGCGGTGTAAAGTCGAGGAGGAACGGGCAGCAAAGTTGGTTTGTGCCATATCGATTGATTCGCGAGTCTCTACTCGAATCGAGAATCACAACGTCGTAGCAGCATTGCAAAGGCGTGTGGAGCTGTAAGGAAGAGCGAAAAAGGCGATTAAACCAAAAAGAGAAGCACAGCTAATTTCAAACTGTCAAATAATCACAAACCAATTTCGCTATGAGAACCGAGACGAACCAAGTCGAGATGAGCGTCCTCCGGTTTCCGGTAAATCAAGATCAAATCAGGCTTGATGTGGCAGTCTCTGTGATCAGCCCAATCACCTGAGAGCGGGTGATCGAAGTTACGACGTGGCAAAATATCGTCGGCGGCAAGCAGGCGAACAACACCCATCAGGGCGGCATCAAGTGTTTTCCCATGTCGTCCAGATTTTTCCCGTTTGTAATCGCGTTTGAAACGCCCGGTAAACCTAATCTCGCGCATTCAGTTTTCCAAGAAGGTTATCAGCGGAACCAACCGTTACGAGTTCACCGCGCCGGGCGGCCTTCATTGCCTCAATAGTTTCTTCATTGGGAACAAGTGGCGCAAACGGTAGCTTTTTTTCTTTGGCAATGCGCATCATCAGCATGCGGAATGCATCAGAGGCTGTAAGACCGATAGAAGCGAGCACTGCCTCGGCCTCAATTTTAATATTTCCGTCAATCCTTGCTCGGACAACAGAGTTATGAGTTGCTAACATGATATTTCTCCTTTGAGCTACATTGTAGCCCAAAGACTGTATTGGGACAAGATTATTTCCAACTCGAAAGCGAAAGAGACGAATGTCCATTTTGCGGCTCGACCAGACCGCCCGGAAAAGCTGGGTTGGCTGGTAAGCCACATTAACGTTGAACAACATACAGAAAAAGGGAGGTAATATGAACAACGATCCTGTGTGGGGGAAAATCGAAGGACAAATTTTTCAGAAGCTATCTTTGAAACACAACGTGATTTATCTGCGGGAGAAATATAATACAACACCTGAACTTGCGACCCAAAAAGCAGTTTCCGAGATAAAATCAGGAATAATCGGCATTCCAAAGGAAGAGGAAATTATTGGTCCTAAGTTGTTTTTCAGGGTCGTAGGACCAATAAATGATATATTTTCAGGTGCTTGGTGGTTTGATGCGGATCTTTACAATAATCTGGAAACGGTATTCTCGAGGATTTATTTTATTTCAACGGACAAAAAGAAAGCAATACGCGACATGCTCAGAGAGTTGCTCGCGATTTCTGTCAATTTTAATAATACAATGACTGAAGTTTGGGCTCTTGAATTGCCACCGGGCGAAAGGTTGACCGGATATTCCGGAATAGGTTCTCCACAAAAACTTTTCGGGAACTTACCCTTTACCGAAAAAGGAAACCGGCTTTTGGTGGGAAAAGCTCGACAATACTACTTTCCGGTCAAAAATCCATTATGGATAAAAGAATATAGATATTTTGGTGAGTAGCTTAACCAAGAGGGTCCGTACTTGCGGCTCGACCCAAATATATAGTCTCATTGACATCACTCAGGAAAAATAAGATATATTAATTCAAACTCGATCAAGGAGATTCAAAATGAACAAAATCCTGTCCACCATCGTTACTGTTGTCGTTGCCCTTTCGTTTTCTACTGCTCTGTTTGCGGCAGTAAGCCCGGAAACAGTCGAACTTCCTTCCGGTGTGGGTAAAATTATCTTCCACCACAATCAACATCAGGAAAAACTGAGGGATTGTACGAAATGTCATTCAACTCCAGCCGGTGGACCGATTAAAGGTTTCGGAAAAGACATGGCTCACAAAACCTGTAAAGGTTGTCACTCTGAAATGGGCAAGGGACCGATATCCTGCAAAGACTGTCACAGAAGGTAGTGCCTCACCTCTGCCCCCCTCCGTTATCTGTTGTTAAGCTACCACGTCTGAGTTACGGAATCGGGGGTCACAGCCAAGGTGGCGCGCAACCAATCAAACTTTGATTTCAGAAGATCAAAATCCGGCCCGGAAGTTATGAATACTGCCTTACCCTTTATGAGAAAGCCGGCGCCAGGACCATGCAACCCTTGAACCTTGCTGCTCCCCAGGGTAATCAGCACTTCAGGATTAAAAGTTATGTTCGTCTCGGTCCGGTGCATGTAACCGGCAGGAATCAACAAGCGGCCATCAGCGGAGATTCGAACGTAACTGTTCCAGGTATTAACCATATGCGGCCCATCCTGGCCCAAGGTAGCGATGGCTACTACGCCATCCTGTTTCAGTATCTCCAGCAGCTTTTCGTGAATCATTGTATTACCTCCAGTAATTTGAGCGTTTATTCAGCCTTGCTCTTTGATTGATAACTCTTATGTTCACCCTGAACAACAACGACCCCGTTCCGTCATACAAACAATTATAATATCATGATACGAGAGAATTTTATGCCTTTTAGAGCCTTGCCGCCTTGGGAAAGAGGATGTTGTTCTCCAGGTGGACATGCTTGTGGAGGTCGTCCTCGAATTCCTTTAATTTACGGTATGTGACAACGAAGGTGTTGCAGACATCCGCCGGGATTGCATAATTTTTCGAAAGGTCGCGGATCGTGTGGACCGCGTCGCCGATTGCGTCGTGCTCCTGATTGAGCTTTTCCAGGCTTTCCCTGATCACGTTCAGATCCGCTTCCTCCGGTTCAACGCCGCCCTTGCGAGCCGCATCGATCCGCTTGATGGCCGGAAAGAACACCTCCTCCTCTTCGCGCAGATGGGCCTCCATATCATCGGCGATCCGGTCGAAGATCCCGGCAATCTCCATAACCTCCGGGTGATGGGCGCCATGAACCTCGGCGATCTTGCGGGCATAAACGGCGATCTGTCGGGTGTTCTCGTTGAGATAGCCATGATGGGTGTTGATGATGTAATCGGCCAGGAACGGCAGCCCCCAGGCTGCGTAGTTCTGGCTGCGCTCCAGCGGCTCAACCCTGGCCTCCTCAATCTCCGCTTTTATCGTGGCGGGTTCGATCCCCCTCTCCAGACAGGCGGCCTGCAGGCTGATCTTTCCGCCGCAGCAGAAGTCGATCCCGTATTTTTCGAATACCTTTGCGGTGCGATAGTCCTCGGCAACAAATTCGCCAATCGTTTTATCGGAGGCATTCTCACTGTTTATGATCTCTTGTGCGTTCATTTCGGACTCCTTTGGATTTCTAACAAATCGGTACTGTGGTGTACCCTGGTGTTTTAATTATACTCTGGTTCGCAACTGTTAGGCCATGATAACAGGTGAGACATCCGGCAGCCTTGACCTGGATCATGAAATGAAAATAAGGTCATGGGGAATCCATGGCCGGCATCGTTCTTCAAGGGTGCGTCAGCATAAACGAACAGGTCAAACAGAAGATAATTTCAGGGTCGAATTAACTGGGGGGTACTAAATTGCCAGGTTGGATCATTCCTCTGAACGGGGAATGAATTTTGTCGTTGCAGGGAATGGTTTGCGGGTTGTTCAGCTAGGTCAGTCTGCGGGAGTATTGCCGAACATATTCCAGAAACGACTTCATCAAATCATGGGGAACATCTTCAATTCTGCTGTAAATACGCCCTTTGTCCGCAAATGATATTGAGAAGGGGGCATTGGCATTTCCTTCAATGGCCCAGATGCTGACAACACCTTCAGGATCTCTGATAACCCGGTAAGCACCATTGCGATAATGACGCTTTAAGGCGACTAGGGCATTTTTTGCTTCGCTGTGCAGATTTCGTTGCTCGGCCATGAATGCTAATTTCCCTTCTCTGTGTTGGACAACATGATTGAACGATGCAAGGCGTAACAGTAATATATTGCAAAATGCCGTTGATTTCAGCACAAAAAAACAGCACACACCGGTTTGCTAAGGTGTGTGCTGTTTTGTATTGAGGCTGTTATGGTGTGGGGCAGCCGGCCTGTGTTCATTAACGCCTGACAGTGACAGCAGCTTTTTCCTTGTTGCTTTCAGCGGCGCCGGTGATCATGCCGTACAGGGAGATTATGGCCGGGATGCACTGGATTACCACCACCAGGGCGCAGAAACCCAGGAACAGAAGGATCAGGGGACCGCTTACGAATACCTTATTGGTGGCGCCGCCCGAGGCAAGGGCTGCGGTGCTGGTAACGAGGCTCAGGGCTGCTGCGCTGCATACTGCTGTCAAGGTCTGTTTTGCGTTCATGGTAATGCTCCTTTTTTGTAGTATCTGATCCAGGTCAGATAATTAAATTGAATTGTCAGGCTGCATGGGGGTGCAGGTTTTTAAAGGCACAATCTACTGCCTGGCGAATCTCTTCCCGGTCCTCGGCATCCACCGGCTTCAGGGCGTGGTAAAAGATCCCTTCGCATCTCAGCTTGCGCAGCAGCCCCAGCGACGTGTCCGTCGTGATCAGGATGATGGGCAGTTTGGGGTTACACTCCTTCAGGAGCGGGATGATGTCGGCAGCCGCCATTTCATCGAATTTGGAACCGAGCACCACCACCTGTGCCGTGTTCTTGAGAACCCCGTAGAGAGTACTTGCGACAGAGTTGGTAACCGTTACATTGTACCCGGCTTCGATAAACATCTCGGCCATCTGCTTACGGCAGTCCTTGTCTTCGTCTACTATCAGAATTCCATCTTTCATGGCGTTATCCTCGCATACCCCTATGGGTATTGTTCCTGTTTAATCGATCAGGAGTTTTTGCCGGTTGCTTCGGCGGTTTTTTTGTCGGCTGAGGCAAGCAGCCCCTTGACCATTCCGGTAAGCAGTATAACAGCCGGCACGGTCTGGAAGAGGATGATCAGGACACCAAAGCCGATAAAGAGGGTTGCCATAAAGCCGAGGCCTTCGCTGTTTCCTCCATTACCAGATGCCATTGCCTGTGTTCCAGCTATCAGCAGGGATAAGATTGTTGCGGACATGGTTTTCATAGCGTTCCCCTTTCGATTTTAAACTTGGTAACTTTTAGTAATGCACCGGCCGTGCCAAGATTGCAATTTAATATCAATACAGCTGTAATATGCTGATATTCAAGCTATTATTTAAACAGATGGCAATTCAAGGGTCAGCGGAACGGTGAGTATGAAAGGGTAATAGTATAGGATAACTATACTACCGACAGAGCGGGGAACTGTAGTGTAAACACAATATTATTGAACGATTGCGAGCAATTAGATGATCTAATAATAGGTATTTTCGCATGTATCCGAAAAACATACACGCATAAAACAGGCAGGGCTGAATAATTATGTACATAAATCTGTCCATTAAATATTTATAGTCTTATCCGGTTATGTCCTTGAGAGGCTGTTGGTATGGCCTGCTTTATCTTGAGTTATCCACTTTTTTACAGATTAATCGTCAAGACAGAAATCTTTGATATTATTGTATATTGTATACAGATTATATTATCTTAATGTTTCGGAATATCAGCTAGTTACACCATATGCTTACTCTTTATGCAGTCCGTAAAAGTACCCAAAGAAACATTACATTTTTGAAACTTATCCACAGTTATAGCAAAGTTATCCACAGGCGCTGTGGAAAGCATTTATTTGGTTCAAAAAACCCAAAAAAGGCTGCAGCAGGATTCGCAACAGCAGACACGATAAAAACAGCTGCGACCTCTCGTAACTGCTTGATTTTTAGATGATGCCAAAGGACGGAATAGAATCCGGGCCACGAATCCTGATAGTGTCGGTGAAATCGCCTCACTCTCCGCTGCGGAGCAGAAGGAACGGGCAGAGAAGATCATGCAGGAGGCCGGTGTCCTGAGGGTCATAGGAGAGGAGCTTCCATGATGCGGATTGCAAGACTGGTTGTTATGGCCGTAGCACCGCTATTGATGGCGGCCCTGTGGATGGACAGGCAACCGTCACACAAACCCTATCAGGCACCTGTACTAATGCCTCCGGCAGGTAGCGTGCCGGTAACCGGCCGGGAACTCGTCTCGCAGAATATCGAACGGAATAATCCGGTTATTCCGACCGCGAACTCGCTGAATCGGGAAAAAGAACTCTTTAGCATCAACTGCACCATTTGCCACGGCCAGAGCGCGGCAGAACCCGGACCTGTCGGCAAGAAACTCTCGCCGCCGCCTCCCGGATTGGACCAAAATCTAGTACGTGACCGAAGTGACTCCCACATCTTCAATGCCATTACCTTCGGCTTCGGACGCATGCCCCCTTCAAGGAAAAGATCTCCACCGAGGAGCGCTGGGATTTGATCAATTCCTTGCGGGCCCGCAAATGACAAAAGCTGGCGAGGATCGAACAGCTTTGGCTATCATCGACATAAACAGCACCGATATAAAAAAAAGCCGCCCTCAACCTTGAGAGCGGCTTTATCATTGATCTCTATAACTTACGGCATTGCTTGACTATAGGCGTTTTCCTTTTGGGATCATGTGCTTCATTTTTTGCGAACCATTATAAAATGTTTGCTTTATGAAAGCTCGTTTTTCTTTAAGGTCCTTTCTCTCGTCGTCTTTATCTATCAACATTTCGGCATCCACAGCCAAATCCTCAATCATTTTGGCTTCTTTCTCATCAGTAAAAGCTGCCATATAACACACCTCCTTTTACTTATTTTACAATCATATTTTCTCATATTATAGCAAAGAACACAATTGCTGCAGCTTGATCAGTATGATTGGCTCACCTAAGATTATTTTGATTTAATTATCTATGCAAATAGGTTGGTTGTGGTCGAGGTAGCGGTGCGTCGGCAGGTGTATAAATGTTTTTGTCGTTAGTCACGGCGAGCAGTGAAGTTCCGGAACAGTGTTGCAACAGTATTCGCAACAGTAGGTACAAAAAAAGCACCTACGAATTAACGTAAGTGCTTTATTTTTCAGTGGTGCCCAGGGACGGAATCGAACCGCCGACACGAGGATTTTCAATCCAATATTATTTTGTTTCAAAATGTGCCTAAATGTTTCTGTCTGATTCAAAAATATTATATAACATATTGATATAAATAAAAATACTTGTTTTGATGTTTCGTCATGTGCTAGTGTGAGCTGGTCATTGCCACAGCAATTAAGGTTACACGAAGGTTACATGCCCGACAAAAGCACTCAACCAAATCGAATACGCAAACGTACACGCAAGCCTGGCGTGTTCACGGATAGATTTATAAAGAGCCTTAAACCCGAAGTGGAGATGTATCAGATTCGTGAGGGCCGCGGCTTTACAATCAGAGTTTTACCTTCCGGAGTCAAAACCTGGTACTACATCTACAATGTCAATGGTAAGCGCAGGCAGATGAATCTGGGCAATTACCCCGATAAATCGTTGGAAGATGCTCATAACGATTATCGTAAGGCTGTCGAGCTGACTAAAAGTGGCATGGACCCACAGGCTCCTCCGCCAGAACCTCCACCCATACCCCTTGAACCGGAAGTGTTCACAGTTTCTGATTTGAAAACTCTCTATGTCAAACACATCAAAAACCATTTAGTCCCACGTTCTGTGTTACAGCAGGAACGAACTCTGGAAAAGGATGTTGTCTCCTCAATTGGGAATTTGCCAGCAGCGATGATTCGGAGAAAAGATGCCATTGCTTTGATCGAGAGCATTGCGCGCCGTGCTCCCGGGCAGGCCCGGAATGTCATTAAGACTGCGCGGGCAATGTATTCGTTTGCCTTAATTCGAGAACTTGTTGAAATGAACCCCTTTGCTGGTGCCGGGCGTGCTGTGCCTGCAACTGCCCCCAAGGCTCGTAAACGTGTTTTGACTGACGACGAGATCAAACTGATCTGGGCTTCGCTGAAAAATTGTGAAATCGGACAAGCTACGCTATTGATATTGACCACTGGTCAGCGTCCAGGCGAAGTGACAGGCCTGTCATGGAGTGAAATCGGTGGTCATTGGTGGATAATACCAGCTGAACGCGCCAAGAAAAATGATCGTGAAAATCGTGTTTATCTCTCCGTCTTAACAAGGTCATTATTGCCG
>JBGSQD010000221.1:0-9848 GCA_041738275.1 Geobacterales bacterium | reverse complement strand
CGTAATATTCGATGTAGGGGCGCCGCTTGCTGCGCCCGCCTTTGAATCGGATGCAATAGACAAGAACGCAACAAGCCATGGCGCGGCAAGCGCAAAACCGGGCGCGGCAAGCGCAAAACCGGGCGCGGCAAGCAGCGCCCCTACGTTGGGTTCAATCATGCGGGTGTTAAATCGATATCCGCAATCGCCGTCAATCGATTATTGGATCGTCAGGAACGGCCATTATGGCAACGCAATTATTACGAAAGGGTCATCCGCAATGAACGGGAATTGGACACCGCCCGGAAATACATCGTGGAAAACCCGATCAAATGGGATCTGGACAAGGAAAACCCGGTGAACACGCCACGTCCCACGGATATTGCACCACCGTAGGGGCGGGGTCTCCCCGCCCAGGGTTGGCAAGGATCCGGTTTCGTAGGGGCGCTGCTTGCCGCGCCCCGGTTTTTGATCTTGTGTACAACCACTGATCGCTGGAGGTATAAATGACAAAAACATCAAAAAGAAAGGGCGAATTCGATGATCTCTACAAAATAGCTGCCCGTCTGCAGGCGCTCAAGAAGCAGGCGAAGGCACTTTGTATGTTTACCGATGACCGGAAACTGCTGGAATGTCAACACTGCGGCCTAAAGGAGGATGTGACCGGGCATGGCATTCTGATTACATACAAGGAAGACGCGACAGATGTCGATACCGGCCTGCGGTTTCCCGAGCCGGATGAGGATGGAGTGAGTACCTGTCCGGGGTGTGGTGTGAAGGTGAAGGGGGAGTGGTTGTGAATGAGAACTTTCTTGCACATAGTGCAAATAAACAAGGCGATACGCATCTGGCCAAAAAGCATTTGGCTGAAGTTGCACGACTTGCAACTGAATTTGCCCGGAAATCATCATGGAGTAGTGAAGTCGCGTTGGCCGGTCTGCTCCACGATCTCGGCAAATATGCTGACCTGTTTCAGCTCCGTTTGAAGGGGAAGGCAAGTGGGCTTGATCACTGGTCTGCCGGAGCATGGGTCGCTTTAAGCGAATATCAGGCTGTTGCCGCTGCTCTAGCAATTCAGGGGCATCATATTGGTCTGCAACAGGGTGGTCTGCAACACCTCAGAAAACTGGGTGAACCTCACCCTCCACAATTACAGTTAAGTGACCCAGACCTTGGACGTCTCAAGCTCCGTACAGCTTCAGACGGAATAAGAATCTCCAAGCCCGAGCATTGCATCTTTACGCCGCCAGCAATTTTTCACAAACAATTGGCAGATATGCTTGATGTACGAATGTTATTCTCCTGTCTGACAGATGCTGATTTCCTCGACACGGCAGCACATTTTGAAGGCGGCAGGGACAAAGGGCCAATACTGGATGCAAGCAAGGCATTGCATGCATTAACAGACTTCATGAACAATACAGTCCGCAGTTCCGCGAAAGCGGATCAGAGTGTCTTGGATTCCAGAAATCTTCTCTGGGAGATGGTTACAACTGCTGCGGCTTGTCCTACTGGTTTGCAGACCTTGACCGCGCCAACCGGCAGCGGCAAAACGCTGGCAATGCTCAAATTTGCTCTGGAACATGCACTCCGCAACAACCTGAAAAGGATTATCCTTGTCGTTCCGTATTTATCAATCATTGAGCAGACAGCAAGGATCTATTGTTCAGTTTTTCATGACTACCCGCCCAATTACGTACTGGAACATCACAGCATGGCAGGCTTGGGAAGTGAAGAAGCCAAAGATGACGCAGAAGCGGAAAATGAGCGTGCTCGCCGACTGCTATCTGAAAACTGGGATGCTCCGATTATCATTACAACCAATGTCCAGTTGCTTGAATCGCTCTTCTCAAATCGACCTTCCGCCTGCCGCAAGCTCCACAACCTGATGGAGTCTGTCATCATGTTTGACGAAGCGCAGACGTTGCCGCAGGCTCTTGCCGTACCTACTCTGGCGGCGTTGTCGCACCTTTCTACTGCATACCGGTCAACTGTGCTCTTTGCCACTGCGACTCAGCCCGCTTTTGATACGCTTGACCATGCAGTGTCTGCAAAAGTCCCTGGCGGATGGCGTCCGGTGGAAGCCGCACCGGATCACGCAGCGCTCTATCAAGCGTTACGGAGATATGATGTTCTTTGGCCCGATCAAGGTGAATCCAAGGATTGGCAGGGGCTTGCAGAAGAAATTCGTAATGAGGAACAGGTGCTCTGTGTTGTAAATCTCAAAAGCCATGCCCAAGCGATACTGGACGAACTGAAATATGATGAGGCGATATTTCATCTCTCCACAAACCTTTGTGCGTTGCATCGGCGTGCGGTGTTGGAAGAAGTTCGCAACCGATTAAAGAATAAGCTCTCCTGCCGCTTGGTTTCCACCCAATGTATCGAGGCCGGAGTTGATGTAGACTTTCCCGTTGTTTATCGCGCCTTGGCACCGCTTGATGCCATTGCCCAGGCAGCCGGGCGCTGCAATCGGGAAGGGCGACTAACCGATGATAACGGTAATCGTAAGATGGGATCTATACGGGTATTTGAGCCGGATGTGGCAGGAGATTACCGCAAACGCTATCCTACACGGGCTTACTTTCAGGCGGCGGAAGTAACTCGGAGTATGCTGACTAATGCACGGCGGTCCGGGTTGGATGGGCTTGACCTGAACGATCCGCAGGTATTCCGGGAGTATTACAAGGCACTGTATGACTTGAGCAACCCCGAATCTCAGAACGCCGAACTTGCAAGCGCTATTACGAATGCTGATTTTGTTCGAGTGGCACAGGAATACCGGTTGATTGATCAATCAGCCATCCAGGTGTTGGTTCCCTACGAAAGTTGCCGGGGTTTGTTCGATGAACTACAGCGTCAACAGGATGAAGAAGGAATAAATGCCCAATGGATCAGGAAGGCCCAAGGTCTGGCTGTTAGCGTTTTTCGTCCGAAAAGCGATCACCCAGCCTGGGGTGTATTGATAGCGGCAAAGCTTCGCTTTGGTGGGGGTGTATCGGACGAATGGTTCATTCTCGAAGACCGCGATGGAGAATATTACAACGATGTTATTGGGCTGCGATTGCCGCAGTCGCAGTTGATTATGATCGGCTGACGAAAGGAGTAACAACGTGAGCAAGAAAACCCATACCCTGGAAGTTTGGGGAGATTTGGCCTGTTTCACAAGGCCGGAAATGAAGGTGGAACGGTTCAGCTATCCGGTTATTACGCCGTCCGCTGCACGGGGGATATTCGATGCCATCTACTGGGAGGGGATACGTGACCTCCACGGCATGAAGCCCTATTTTCATTGGCAGGTAGAGCGGATCGAAGTGCTGGAGATGCCGCGTTATCTGGCTTTACGGCGCAATGAAGTGAAGGGAATTGTCCCCGGCACGGCCAAGATGAACAAATGGATGCGCGGTGAAGAAACGCCGGAACCGCTGATGGCGGATAGCGACGATCCAACGACTGGGCGAACGCAGCGGCAGACCATGGCGTTGAAGAATGTACGTTATCGTTTGACTGCCCGGATTATCCCCAAGCATCAGTTCTCTGCGCCAGAGCAGATCAACAAGTTTGACAGCATGTTTGAGCGGAGGGCAAAACAGGGGAAATGTTTTCAACAGCCATTCTTTGGCTGTAGCGAATTTCCGGCATTTTTTGAGTATGTGCCGCCGGGCGAAGAGCGGCAACAACCGGCGGCGTTCGATCAGCATATCGGCTGGATGCTTTACGATGTTTTTGATCTAAGGCGGGATGTTGTGCGGGATGACAAGCCGTTTATATCGCTCTTTGACGCCACGGTGGTGGGTGGAGTGCTGGAAGTGCCTGCCTTTGGTGATGAAAAGGTGCGTAAGCCGGAAAGGGGGCAACTCTGATGCTGCAATCACTTGTTGAATATGCCCACAAAAACCTTGCTGATTCAGAGCCGGGATTCACAACGCGGAGTGTGCGCTGGCTGGTTGATGTATCTGGTGATGGACAGCTTATAAATGTTTTGCCGGTAGGGGATGATAAAGGGGAGCAGACATCAAAATGTCCAGACATGCACAACATGAACGCCGGTGGACGCGCTCATTTTCTGGTTGAAACCTTGCAAACAATATCACTTTTCTGCAAAGCAAATGAAGACCCAAAAAAGGTTGCCGCATCCGGTGAAAAGCATCTGTTTTTAAAAGGTATGATTTGCCAATCTTCCGAGACTATACCTGCGCTTCAGCCGCTTGCCGGTTTTATGAAAAACGGCGAAGAGATAGAAAAGCTGCGCGATCGCTTTGCGGTAGAAAAGGCAAAACCAACTGACTGGATGAAATGGCGCATTGCTGGCGTCGATCCGTTACAGCAGACCGAAGTGCTTGAGTGGTGGCGAGGGTGGCGAGATGCAGATCAAACAAAAGGGAAAGTAGCAGAAAAATCCAAAAAAGGTAAATCAGGGCAGCAGCTTATTCCTGATGTAGTTTCTGCAGGTATGGTCTGCTTCTTGTCAGGCGAGGCGCTTGAACCGGTTGCAACCCAGCCGAAAATTGGAGGGCTTTCCGGAGTTGGTGGACTCGGTACTGGAGATGTTATCGCAGGTTTTGATAAGTCTGCGTTTTGCTCCTTCGGCTTGGAACAGGCTCGTAATGCCGCAATGGGAGCAAAGCCGGTTCGCACGTATGTGGATGCTCTCAATCATTTGATAAAGAACCACTCGCGCAAGCTGTCAAACGCACTGGTCGTGCATTGGTTCAAGGATTCGATTCCGCAGGAAAATGACCCGCTCTGGTTTTTGTCCGAGCCGCCGGAGCTTACCGAAGGTGCAGCCCAGCAATCTGCCCGTGAAATACTTGCAGCTCTGAGAAAAGGTGAAAGACCGATTCCGCCAAACAACCGCTACTATGCGTTGACGCTTTCCGGCGCTTCAGGTCGGGTAATGATCCGCGACTGGATGGAGGGGAGTTTTGAAGAGCTGGTTGCCAGGGTTGAGCAGTGGTTTTCCGATCTTGAGATTGTAGCCAGAGATGGTGGAAACGCTGCACACGATCCAAAATTTATGGCGGTTTGCGGCTCGATTATGCGCGACTTGAAAGACCTTCCAGCCCCAACTGCGGCCACTCTCTGGCGAGTTGCCTTGTCTGGGTTGCCAATCCCACAACCAATCATCGCACAAGCATTAGCTCGTTTCCGTGCCGACCTTATTGACGACAAACCGTTTAATCATGCCCGTATGGGATTAATCAAAGCATACTTCATTCGCAAAGGAGATCAACAGATGAGTGTCTATCTTAACAAAGAACACCCCGAAGCTGCTTACCAGTGTGGACGACTATTGGCTGTATTGGCAGGCTTGCAACGAGCGGCTTTGGGAGATGTGGGAGCTGGCGTTGTCCAGCGTTATTATGTGGCAGCAAGCCAAACACCGGGGCTTACCCTCGGGCGACTTGTGGGTAATGCCAAGAATCACCTGAACAAGTTGGAGGGGGGACTTACCTACTGGTATGAAGGGCAGATTGCTGAAATCATGAGTCATATCCAGGATCGCATACCTTCTACCCTCAACCTAGATCAGCAAAGCCTTTTTGCCCTTGGTTATTACCAACAGATTGCCGGCAACCGTTCCGGAAAAAATAATGACACCAACGAAACCACCAAAGGAGACAATCAATGAACATCCAGAACCGTTATGAATTCCTCTTCCTCTTCGACTGTGAAAATGGCAACCCCAACGGCGACCCGGATGCCGGTAACAGCCCGCGTATTGACCCGGAAGATATGCACGGACTTGTCTCTGACGTGGCGTTGAAACGTCGAGTACGGAACTTCGTTCAGACAAGTTTTGACAATGCATCCCCCAATGCAATTTTTATCGAACATGCCACCAATCTGAATAAGCCGATCACCAAAGCTCATGAAGAGACCGGTGGTGCACCAGCGGGTGGCGCAAATCGCGGCCAGGTAAATGCTGCCAGAGAGTGGATGTGCAAAACTTTCTTCGATGTCCGTACCTTCGGTGCGGTTATGAGTACCGGTGCAAATGCCGGTCAGGTGCGTGGCCCGGTGCAGTTCTCTTTTGCCCGCTCGGTTGATCCGATCCTGCCGATGGATGTTTCCATAACTCGAATGGCGGTTGCTGATAAGGCCGCTGGAGCCAAGACATCTGCTGATTATGAAAAGTGGGAAAACGAGCAGGAAGAGGATAAGCTCCGTACCATGGGGCGCAAGGCCCTGATCCCCTATGGTCTCTATGTTGCAAAAGGCTTCATTAGCGCAAACCTCGCCAAGGGAACCGGCTTTTCCGACGATGACCTGAAGAACCTCTGGGAAGCTCTTTTGAATATGTATGACCACGACCGTTCCGCCAGCAAGGGGATGATGTCGTGTCGCGGTTTGTATGTGTTCAAACACGTTGGCACCGATAGCGATCCGAATCAGCGGATCAAACAGGCGATGCTTGGTTGCGCCCCAGCTCACAAGCTTTTGGATAAGGGGGCAATTGTTGATATTGTCAGAAAATCTGCAACTTCACCGCGCAGTTTCAGTGATTACGAGGTTGTTGTGCATCGTGACCGGCTGCCTGCTGGTGTGGAACTTTTGACCCCATGAGCGAACTACTGACAGAAGGCGCGGAGCCGATTGCTGTCTCCGCTCTCAACCAGTATGCCTACTGTCCTCGCCGCTGTGCCCTGATCTTTATGGATCACGAGTTCGTGGACAACATCCACACCCAGCGCGGAACTGAAGAGCATGATCGGGCCGACCAGACGTTTCATGTCTGTGATGCCGAAGGTGTCCGCTTGGAGTATGCTCTTCCGGTCTGGTCGCGACGTCTTGGACTTTCGGGACGGTGTGATGTGGTGGAATTCCATCCCGACGGCACGGTTTATCCGGTGGAATATAAGCATGGCAAAAAACAGAAATGGCTCAATGACGATCTGCAACTGGCCGCTCAGTCGCTTTGTCTGGAGGAAATGTTGAACGTCAGTATTGAACGTGGTGCAATTTTTCACAAAGGATCAATGCATCGCCGCGAAGTGGAGTTTTCTCAGGAACTGCGCAAACTGGTTGAAGAAATGGCATCTGCAATTCATGGACTGCTGGGTTCGAGTCACTTGCCCCCACCGATCAACAATCAGCGTTGCCCGGAATGTTCTATGAAGAATGTATGTCTCCCCACAGTCGTTGCCGATAAGTCAAGAAGTCGCAAGGCGGCCAGGGAGTTGTTTGTAATTTGAGGAGGGAAATATGGAAACGAAGCTGGTTGTTTTTCAAGGGAAGGACATTCGTAAAACCTTGCATAACGGAGAATGGTGGTTTTCGATTATTGACGTGATCGGAGTTCTAGCCGAGAGTTCAATCCCTAGGCGCTACTGGACCGACCTGAAGCGAAAGCTGGCAAATGAAGGATATGCTGAGTTGTACGAAAAAATCGTACAACTGAAATTACTCTCGACTGATGGCAAAACTTATGCGACCGATTGCGCAAATACGGAATCGATTTTCCGCATCATCCAGTCAATCCCATCTCCCAAAGCTGAGCCTTTCAAGCGTTGGCTGGCCAAGGTCGGTTACGAACGGGTACAGGAAATCGAAGACCCGGAGCTGGCTACAGCCCGGACGCGGGAACTGTACCGGGCCAAAGGATATTCGGAGGCCTGGATCGAGAAGCGGATGCGCGGCATTGCCGTGCGGGCTGAACTGACCGAGGAGTGGAAGCAACGAGATGTGGGTGAAGCACCGGAGTATGCCATCCTGACTGCCGAGATCAGCAAGGCCGCTTTCGGCATGACGCCGATGGAATACAAGGCATTCAAGGGGCTGGAGCGGGAGAACCTGCGGGATCATATGACCGACCTGGAACTGATCTTCTCCATGCTGGGGGAGGCGGCGACTACCGAGATAACCCGCAAGCAAGATGCACAAGGGTTTCCAGAAAACCGGGTTGCGGCCAGAAAGGGCGGCAAGATCGCCGGTGATGCGCGGGAGAAGCTGGAGATAGAGACCGGCAAGAAGGTGGTTACGCAGGAAAATTATCTGGAGATTACACAGAAGGAAGTGAAGAAGCGACTGAAGGGAATGAAGGAAACAACGTAATCTAAAGGCGGGCGCGGCAAGCGGCGCCCCTACGGTGAACCATGAAACAATTACTCAACACACTCTACATTATGACCCAGGGCGCCTATCTGTCGCTGGATCACGAAACCGTTCGGGTGGAGGTGGGCGGCGAACTGAAACTGCAGGTGCCGCTGCATCACCTCGGTTCCGTTGTGACCATGGGCAATGTCATGATCAGCCCGTTCTTTCTGGGCAAGTGCGCCGAAGATGGCCGGGCCGTGGTGATCCTCGACCGCAACGGGCGCTACAAGTGCCGCATGGTGGGCAAGACCAGCGGCAACGTACTGCTGCGTCAGGCGCAGTATCAGGCAGGACAGGATGAAACCAGGACCACCGCCATTGCTGCCGGCATGACCGCAGGCAAGGTAAAAAACGCCCGCAATGTTCTGATGCGTAGCGCCCGCGAAGCAGCCACTCCTGAAGAAGAAATTCGCCTGCGCAAATCCGCCGACGTCCAGGCTGACGCGCTCTTTCATCTGAAAACACCCCGCGATGCCGACCATGTGCGCGGCCTGGAAGGTGAAGCGGCTGCCGCCTATTTCGATGTCTTTACCTTGATGATGAAACCGCCGGAACGGGACAGCCTGCCTATGAACGGCAGAAACCGCCGTCCGCCGCTCGATCCGGTAAATGCCTTGATCTCGTTTCTTTACACCCTGTTGCTGAACGACTGTATCAGCGCACTGGAAGGGGTAGGTCTTGATCCTCAAATGGGCTTTTTGCATGTACCCAGGCCTGGCAGGCCGGCGCTGGGGCTGGATCTGATGGAGGAATTCCGCGCCTTTCTGGCCGACCGGCTGGCGCTCACACTGATCAACCGGAAGCAGGTAACAATTGAACATTTCGAGCCACGTCCCGGCGGTGCGGTATATCTGAATGAGAAGGGACGCAAGGAGGTAGTGGCCGCCTACCAGAAGCGCAAGCAGGAAGAGGTTGATCATCCCCTATTGGCAGAGAAGTCACCCATAGGCCTGTTGCCGCACCTCCAGGCCCGTTTACTGGCAAGGCATCTGCGAGGTGACCTGGAGACGTACATTCCGTATATTCATCCGTAGGAGATACATTATGTGGATCGTGGTCTGTTATGACGTCAATACCGAAACCCGCGATGGAAGACGCCGCTTGCGCCGGGTGGCGCAGGTCTGCAAGAACTTCGGGCAGCGGGTGCAGAAGTCGGTATTCGAGTGCCAGGTGGATGAAATGAAGTACGAACAGTTGCGAAAACGGCTGCTAAAAGAGATCCAGCTGGAGTTGGACAATCTGAGGCTCTACCGTTTGACCGAGCCGAGGGAAAAGCGGGTCGAGGAGTATGGTTCGACCAGAACCGTGTTCTTTGATGAGGAAACGTTGGTTGTGTGATTTTCGCGAACCAGGTGCTGGTGCGAAAAGTGGGGGGTGTTCGCGATGTTTGTAAATCAGCTGGTTAGAGGAAATACTGGGGTTGATCATGCCCTGCTCAAGCTGCACTTCTGCCGGGTTCGCAAAACCGGTACAGTAACTTGTTGGAAACTGACCCCTTTTTGAGGGGGCAGAGCGCCCGCCCAACCTGGGCGGGCGAGGATTGAAACCACATCACCGACGTCTTTTAATCCACTTGCGCTCATGAGCGCCCGCCCAACCTGGGCGGGCGAGGATTGAAACTTGATAGCACCGGTAACGATCTCACGGGCCTTCTCCGAGCGCCCGCCCAACCTGGGCGGGCGAGGATAGAAACTGATCTGTTGTAATTGTTGTAGATGATATTTCGAGAGCGCCCGCCCAACCTGGGCGGGCGAGGATTGAAACCGGTCGTC